>CAYVLT010000317.1:0-5086 GCA_964452405.1 uncultured Ferruginibacter sp. | reverse complement strand
AACAAAGCTCAAAAATGAGGCGACACTGTTAGAAAAGAAACTGATGGAATCTTCCATCAATAGTGAAGAGCTGGTATTTCCGTCAAAGGAAACTTTTGATTTTGCCTTTAGTGCGCTTTCCAGGTTCCAGAGCGGATCACCACAAATAAAACGTGAAATCCTGTCTACCATTACAGGTGGGTTGAACTGCACCTTAAAAGACAAAATATTCAATATTACCAAGGCTAAATGGTTGATTGATCTTGAAGAAAAGCATAAATCTTATACAAGTGAATTTGAAGCGGTTGAACCAGAAAATAGCGTTCTTTTATAAAGGTAAAATGCTGATTTGACAATGGTTTATTTGAAAGGCTGGAGATTGTGAATGTTATTCGAACTAGAGAAATTTTAATCGCCTTTTTAATGTTAAGACAACCACCCTACGGTGGCATTCTTAACATAGCTCTGAGTGACGGCAGACATGCCAAAATGTCATTTCACTCACTAGTACTTCGTGTTATAGATGTCCGCAGCAAGCCGATATAATTTCTGTCGTAGAACTACATTGCAATACTATCTCACAAGAAGAATCCTTGCAACATAGAAAGAATACGCATTTCACAATACCCTTGACAGTTTAGAATATAAATCGAAACCACCCAATAAGGAATAATAAATTTTGTTACTTGAACTTTTTTATTTAACTTAACATTACCCAACTTCTAGAAATAGTCATTTCCAACACCTATTCTAGAACCATTGATTAATACACCTAATTAGTTTATGCTAAAAACATGCTACCATATTACTACAGTAGCATGTTCATTTAGTCTTTAAAGGCTACCTAACCATCCGACAAATCTATTGATTACGTAGATTGCCAAGATGACAAGTATGCCTTCGATTAGGAAGAGTCCCAAAGGCTTCTTTGCCTGTACCTCAAGAACGCTGTGAAGTACATGGAAAAAGTTTGAGACTTTTTCCCGCATCTCGTTGTAGAACTTTTGCATTGAAAAAGTTTTATAACGGTGATTAATGAGCTGATATCATGTACGGAATGTGGTATCAGCTTTTTTGCAGTATGCAACTTCATGGTAGATACCTGACTACATGTCTTTGTACTATGTTTCATAAAAATTTTTGTCGCCCTACCTGGCGCAGGTTAAATGTTGTCCATTTATTGTTGTAATATCATTGGTGCCAATAATATTCGTCTCTAAACATCCAACACCTTCGTTGATCTTAATTTTCATTTGCATAAAAAATGGATTTGTTGAGCATTTTATTTACTCCGTTTTGTAATGCCACCGGAACTGGCAAAAGAAGTTTATATCTCTATAAACGATCTTTGGTACATTTTAATTATAACATCTTTACCTCCTTTTATCAAGTTATTAGTAGATGGACAGGCAGTGATGCAGCTTTGCATCCTTTAGCTTAAGTATGGGAAAAATTCTCTTATGTTCGTGCTTTTTGTAGGGTCACGAAATCGTTTGTGCTGATTAGGTAGGGCCTATTTTACAGAAAGTTTTGATAAGAAATGCTAATTCAAAACAGCTTGCAGTGATTTTAAAGTAAGTTAATTTATTTTTTCTATTTAACAACGATATTTTTCTTCAGAAAAAATCTCTTAACATTTAATTACATGCTCATAAAATGTCTATTAATAAAATACTTCTCAAGGGATATTGATCATGAATATAAGGAACTGCAACGCTTTGTTGCCGGTCTTAGTGTCCTTTCTTACCTTGGCCTAGATTCTATTTTCGTTAAATACTACAATCAATATCCTGGCCCCCTACATCTATATACATCAATAAATACTTTTTTGGGGGTCTTTTATGATACACAGCATTTTTAGAAAAGTGAAGTATTCAGAACAAAGTTTGTTATACAACGACTAAGCAAATTTTTATTAGTAAATACTACTTTTTGTTCCGTTAAATAATGTTCTAATTCAACAGAAAATAATCATCATAGTTTTCGAAATGAAATATGTTAATTTCAGAGCCGTGCTGACATTTACAATACATTCGATTGGTCTCGATTCCTGAAGTATAATAGTCGATAATCTTCTCACACTGTAGACAAAATCTTGAAATCGAAAATCGTACTGGAAAGTAGTTGTTTTCAAGATATAAAATCAAGACTGAATCTATATCGGTTTTTAACTTAACTGAATTTATTATCCTCCTAATACCATGCAGTGTTTTAATGCGAGTAGAAAAGATTGTAAAAAGTCTCATTCTCTTGACATTTGGAATAAAAGAGTCCGGATAAGCGCTAGTAATCTTAAAATTATTCCTGTACTTAACTTTAGCTCTGTTGACCAAACGATCGATAGCGACCTTTTGTTGGGATTCTCTAAGGCAATTGAGAAATGTAACATTTTTCATTGTTTTCAGTTTGGATTACTTGGAAAATCCTTATCGGTTACAGTTGCCTATTTCCCTCAATTGAGTTATATTTGAGAAAATGCGAGGACATCTAATTCCTAATAAGGGATTATTTACTCTTGTGTCATTTAAGGGGTATCTGTTTGCGACGGGTTACCCCTTTTTTTATATGCGCATTATGCAAGAAATCAACTAGGTGGACTTCTTCCGTTCACGTTTTTTTGGAAGAAAATAAGTTTAAGGCGGGAGATCGTGAAAGAGATGTAAAAAGAATATTGCATATCATTAGATTTAAGTGAATGTTCAAATCAACTTAACCTTCTAGTGAATGCAAAAAGTGAAGATTAAGTAATCAATTATGAACACATGATCTGGGTTCTAAAGTTGCCTTCCTTATTAACATAAACTTTTTAAATTTTATTCTAAATTAATTAAATTAACAATTACTTGTTTCGCTGGTATGACATTTATTTAAATATTTAACATCGATTAACAAAACATTAGGTTTAATAGATGAAATATTTAAAAAGTGTCTCGTGAGTAAAAACCGACGAATAAGAAAGTGTGATTTAAAAAATTGTTTGTTTATTATTACAAATTGCCAAACTACTTTTCAAGCATCACAATAAAAAACACCCTCTCGGGTGTTTTTTATTGTGACTGGTTTCAGCTTAGAATATCTCATGGCTGAAAAGGGCTTTCGCCCACAGACACAGGTGTACACTTATCCGATATCCGCCCTCATAATTTTTTTTAGAACTAAAATCCCTAGATAGAACAAGTTTTTAAAGCAACAGAGACTACAACTACGCTTCAACCCTTTTCTTTTCTGTTACAATGTGTAGAATATAAAAATTCATGGAACCAGAGGAAACTTATTTTCATAAACAGAAAGACAAAGCAAAGGAAGTGTTTAATCGACAAAAGTCAATTCGTAATCCCTATTTTCAACAGGATATTATTTTTAATGCTGATGGATTCCACCATTTACAGTTTTCTGCCCGAAGAGAGCGCAATAGAAACGAACAACTCCTTAAGTTTCGAATATTACCTCTCGGCATAGAGATTATAAAAAAATCGGGAACTATTCAGGAATACCGAAAACTTCTGACTCCCATTGGAAAGAAATCAGCTCGGGATGGGTCGGTGCCAATGAAAGTTGTTGAGTATTGGGGACTCATTGCGATTGTTGGTTCAAAAGGTATAAAGGCACGGACAGTACTGCGAAGAATTGGTGATGGCAACATTACATTCTGGAGTGTAATGCCATATTCAAAGATTAAAAACGGGATGCAAAAGCTGTATAGTGAAGGGATAGAGGATGCATAACAAAAATCACTACCAAATGGTAGCGGTCTTTGTTATGCCTGGCTTCAGCTTTGGAATACCTTAGCTGAACGGGGCTTCCGCCCACAGGCATAAGTACACTTTATCACATCATATATTTTTAGCAATAGTCGGGTGCTATAAGAGTAATTTGACCAATTCTACATTTCTACAACTCGGCAGGTACAAAAAAGGAGTCTGTTCTTTTAATATGTTCTATCGAGATTTCCCCAAGATCAAACTGACTTCTCAAAAAAGAGCCATCTAAAAAGGGATCCTGAAAATATATTTTCTTAAGCTTATTGCTTTCTTTGAGTTTATTGAAAATTTGTTTATCGACGTTTCGATTAAAAAATGGAAAAGAGTACCCAATGACGACCAAAATCGTTGTATCACTGACCATATTTTCTGCGAACAACATTTTCTTATTCATGTGCACTGATGCACTTGTATTTCCTTTTTCCCATGCAAATTGGAGCAAATGTATTTTTTCTTTTCCGACGTGTAAAAATTGATCAACGATTTGCTGCAAACATTCTTCGGTATTAGCATCTACCTTGATAAAAACATTGTCATTCTGATAAGTTTTTCGAATATTATAGATTCCAGCAATGCCATTGAGATGCAACATCTGAAAGGCATTGTAATTCGCATTATCAGCAAAAGAGGGGAAAGTATTGCCAGCTGGCGGAAAATAATTGAGAAGACCATTATTGCTAATTGTCACACCAGTTCGATCGTCATAATGAATCATCTCTCGGGCATACCGATATCCAGTTAACTCCATTTGAAAGTCATAATTCCATGTAAGTATTTTTATGTTTTCAGGGAAAATCAATGTGTCAAGTATGGTGGTTAAAAAAATCAAATACCTTTTATCAAGCTTCTTGAAATAAAGCTGTTCAATGCAAAAGAAAAGCGATACAGTGATTTTTAATTTTTCTAACTCGTCACGATTAGTGAGGTAAAGGTGCTTTGCGTACGTATCTATGGTAGTGAAACTAATGCTTTCTTTTGCCAATAATTGAAGGTGCAAAATAAACTGATCAATAAAAGGCTTTGTTGCATCATCAAAGGTGTGCTGCTCCATAAACGCTGCCATTTCAATCATTGCTGTTGGCAGGCCTTTTACTTTGCCATCTGCCGAATCTTTTACGATTGGCAGTGCTTCAGCGCTGGCTCCCGCACCTAAGAAATACAATACTTTTTCTTCCATAACACAAATGTACATCAAGGGGTAGGTTCAATTGGCTTTAGATTATTCTCTGTGCCATAATAATCTAAAAAGCACCATGACAACTACAAAAAAGAATATTTCTGGCTCTTCATCTAAAAGCCAATTTGCGGATTCTCTTCTTATGATCTCCCAAAGATTTTCTCTCCCT
>CAYVLT010000316.1:0-5096 GCA_964452405.1 uncultured Ferruginibacter sp. | reverse complement strand
CAACATGAACAATGATCTGAGAGACATATTAAGCAACAGCAACAAAGACATCGACAACCAGCAGTTGATGGACTACCTTGCCAGCCGGTTGAATAAACCGAATGAGCACGAGGTGGAACAGGCAATGGCTGACGATGTCTTCATGAACGATGCCGTGGAAGGGTTGCAGGAGATCAGTGACAAAAAAAACCTGGCCGCCTATGTTGATCAGTTGAATGACGACCTTCAGAAGCAGATCGCAAAAAATAAAAAACGAAAAGAAAAACGCCGGCTTAAGGAATCTCCTTATACCGTATGGGTGATCATCCTGTTGTTATTGTTACTGGTGATCTGCTTTGTCACCGTAAAAAAATACCTCGACACAAAAAAGAACCCACCCGCTCCTACAAGCCGGGTAATAATCAATGTGCTGTCGGAGCGCCAAGGTCGTACATTGTATTAAGGGTGACAAAATCACCATTATTGTTAAATCCCTCCACACTGATCTCTATTTTGCATTTCGGATCTGCTAAAAGCGGCAACATGATCTCGTCTGTGTTGTTCAATTGAATTTTACTGTCCCAAAACAAAGTGGTGCGATAACGGTCATCTACCTGCCGGTTGTCGAACAAAGGATTGAAATAGGCTGTTGGGGAAGCAAATCCTTTTATCTTCAATGAATTCTTTTTAAACGCGGTGTTATCGGATGATTGCTCTATGCTTTTTCCTTTTTTGGTATAGATAAGCACAGCAGGACCAAAACTGTTCATGGTAAGAAAATTGCGGTCGGTTATGCTGATAAAAGCTACATCCGACATCTGTATATTTCTCGCCATCACCGCATCAACCAGGTTTTCATCAAGATAGATAAAATAACCATCCATAGAAGTGGACATGCCATTGGAGGCCGTGTTCATTTTAATGATACGCCCCGACAAAAAACTTGCTACGTCACCAAAGCTGGCTCCCTGGTATTCATTGATGAGGTCGAACCTCGCCACATTGTGTACACCTGAAATAAACATGCCGGAAGCGTAAGCCTGTTCAACACTATCCACTTTGGATCGGTACCTTGACCGGTTCTTCAAAACGATTTCTTTCAACGTTTTTGTTTTGAACATGTCAAGTGAGAGGGCCGTGGGATCGGGCTCCTCCACTGCTGCGGCCATCAAAGCAGGCGCAGGAACATACAACGAAGGGTCGGTGAAAATTTTTTCCAGATGGTAAGTACCCGCTACTGAACTGTTGGGGCCGGTTTTATCTTTCCGGAAAAAACCAAGTACCGCCGAATCGGAGACAGTGATCAGTTTAAAAAGTAGCTCCCCGTTATCATCGGTGCTTTTTTGCGAAATAAAATTGTCTCCTCCGCTCCGGATCATCACGGTGATGTCCGCATTTTTCACCAGGTTATTGTTATCATCTTTCAATGTTATGTACAATCCGTCAGTAGAACGGGGCACCAGCGCTTTGTGGCTGTTGCGGTCGGCCAGGAGGTTGGTATTATCAAGGCTTCGTTCTTCACCTGGTGGCACGGTATGAATGCTGTCATCGTTTTTTACACGCCTTGCGCCAATGGAAAAGATGCCTGATAGCTTTTTATCCAGTTTCAGTTTCAATCCTTCATCTTTAATGCGGTCAATTGATTGCACGTTTACCCGTTCTTCTTCCGGAAGTTGGATGAATGTGCTGCTGCTGCAAATTTCTTTCCCGGAACCATCCAGGAGATGAAAGATGCTTACACCCGGTTTCAATTGCGAGAGCTTCAACGGGCGTGCAAAATCATCGCCTTCATTCAGGTAAACCGAAACGTAGTAATAAACAGCTCCGTCACTTTCAACCTTTACAAAAAATGAGTCGCTTACCAACGTGCGCACCCGGTACACCACGGAACCATCCGCAGGATACAGGTTCAGGATGGCCTTGTGTTTTTTAGAAAAATTAAGAACTAACGGTTCCGTATAACTCTTTTCTGCAAACTGGTAATGGATATATATCTTTCCCTCCGGCACTTCGCTTAATTCGATCCTCCCGGCGCCTTGTGGAGTAGTCATAAAATCTGCCAGGGTATCACCGGAAGAGGCTGTAACGGTGGCCTGTAGCGGAAAAGCTGAGAGGGGCAGCCCGGTGAATTTACAATACAACACTGCAGGCAGACCGGCCACCAATTCACCACCTTCCGGCACTACATCCACAACAGGTTCCGGCGCCAGTGGCGCTTGCAGAGCAGCGCCGGACAGGGCAGAAAAAATATATTTTGAGTAGATCACCGGCTCTGTGCTGCTGTTGATGTAATATTCAATGCAGTAATATGCAGCTGAATCACCCGCCGGTAACAGGAAATAAGAACCAGCCATGTAGTCGGCAAAGAGCAACTCTTTTGATTGAAGTATTTTTTTGTGTTCATCAACCAGCACCACGGTGCAACTCCTTCCTGGTATAGTGTCGGCTGATAGGTACATGGCATTGAAAAAGACAGTTTCACCGGGCAAAAAATATTTTTTGTCAAGTTGGAGTCTTATTGGTGCATACCGGTCGTTGCCAACATTATTCTGTGCCTGTAAAAAGTGGAAGGACATGAATAGAATAACGAACAGGAATAACCTGCAGAATGGTTGTTTGGACATGGTGGTTAAAGATTGTGTTACCCCTGAAGTTACAACCCGGCTTTCGCATCAGCAAATTAATATTGTCAGCCCATGCGCTGCTTCATCGCTTCGTATAAAATGATGCCGTTTGCGACGGATACATTCAGTGATTCAAAGTCTCCCGTCATCGGTATCTGGAACTGCTCATCGCAAATTTTCATGAGCGCGGGATAAACGCCGTGCTCTTCACCTCCCAATACAATGGCACAAGGCTCATCGAGGGTAAGATGGGCCAGTTGGGTTTTTGCCGTCATTTCACTGGCATACACTTTAATGCCATTCAGGTGCAACTCATCCACCGCCTTCATTAAACTGCCAACCCTGCACACTGCAATTTTTTCCAAGGCACCGGCCGAGGTAAGGATGGCATCCTCGTTCAATGCCCCCACCCCCTTGTCGGGAATGATGATGGCATTCACACCAAAACAATAGGCACTTCTTGCGATCGCCCCGATATTGCGGATATCAGTGATTCCGTCGAGCATTAAAAATAGCGGCACTGCCCCGCTTTCCACCACAAATGAAACTACATTCTGCAGGTCCTGGTATTGAATTTTACTGATCACTGCAATGCATCCCTCATGGTTGCTCACATTCAGGCTGTTCAGTTTTTCTACAGGCACTTTATTAATGGGAACAAGCGATTTTTCTGCCAGCGCTTTGATCCTGTCCACCACTTCTCCATGCACCGTTCCCTGCAAATAGATCCGTTCCAGTTGTTTCCCGGCTTCCATAGCCGCAATCACGGCCTGCCTGCCGGCAATTAAAGTGTTCTTCTTAGGTCGTTGTTGCTGGTGCCTGAAATTTTTCATGCTGCAAAATTGGGAAATTATTTTAGTCTTTGGATTGCCCCCGGGGCAATTTTAGCCAGCTACCTGTTTTAACTCACCCGGGAAATGAAGTCTGCCGGGTACAATGGGTGGTAAACAAAAGGCCACAAGTTTTTCACTTATGGCCTTTGAATGCGTTGGCTGGTTGCTTATTTAATTCCGAAAGCTTTTTTTACCCTGGCCACATAATCCAGTTTCTCCCAGGTAAAGAGCTCCACTTTTACTTTCTTGATTTTACCATAAGGATCTTTAAACTCTTTGGTCACCACTTCATTTTTCCTGCCCATGTGTCCGTAAGCGGCTGTTTCGCTGTACATCGGTGTACGCAGTTTCAGGCGTTGCTCAATAAAATAAGGACGCAGATCAAATATTCCTTCCACCATTTTACCAATTTCACCATCTGTGAGATCCACCTTTGCCGTTCCATAGGTATTTACATTGATGGAGGTAGGTTGTGCCACACCGATAGCGTAAGATACCTGCACCAGTACTTCGTCCGCAACACCGGCAGCCACCAGGTTTTTAGCGATGTGACGGGTGGCATAGGCAGCACTACGGTCTACCTTGCTGGGATCTTTACCGCTGAAAGCGCCACCACCGTGGGCGCCCTTTCCACCATAAGTATCCACGATGATCTTACGACCGGTTAATCCTGTATCACCATGCGGACCGCCGATCACAAACTTACCGGTTGGGTTGATATGATATTTGATTTCGCTGTTAAACAGTTTTGCGTACTTTTTATACTTCGCTTTCACGCGTGGGATCAGTATTTCGATCACATCTTTTTTGATCTGCGCCAGCATCTTCGCTTCAGTGTCAAAATCATCGTGTTGGGTAGATACCACAATTGCGTCTATTCGTACCGGTTTGTTATTGTCATCATACTCGAGGGTAACCTGACTTTTCGCATCAGGGCGCAGGTATTTCACCTGTTTATTTTCCCTTCTTAACGCTGCCAGTTCAATCAGGATTTTATGTGCCAGGTCTAAAGCCAGCGGCATGTAATCATCCGTTTCGTTGGTGGCGTAACCAAACATCATTCCCTGGTCGCCGGCGCCTTGTTCTTCCTTCTTCTTACGGTCAACGCCCTGGTTGATATCCGCAGACTGTTCGTGAATGGCAGACAGGATACCACATGAATTTGCTTCGAACATGTATTCACTCTTTGTGTAGCCGATCTTACGCACCACACCGCGGGCAATTTCCTGTACATCCAGGTATGCTTTACTCTTTACTTCACCGGCCAGTATCACCTGCCCCGTAGTAACGAGAGTTTCACAGGCAACCTTGCTGTTTTTATCAAAGGCTAAAAAGTTATCGATCAAGGCATCGCTGATCTGGTCAGCAACTTTATCCGGGTGTCCTTCACTTACGGACTCTGAGGTAAATAAATAAGGCATGTATTATTTTTTTTGAGGTGCAAAGATATGTTTGTGCTATTAAAAAACAAAGCCTCCAGCAATACTGAAGGCTTTTTATCCGGACCAGGTATGTTACAATTTTGAATATACGATCCGCAGGTACATTTTATAACCGTCCGTATTGTCGCCGTTGCCAATTTTAACCCTGCCATTGGCGAGCAGGTTTCGATACGGAAAACTCAACCCGTAATAATCGATCTTGAAAGGAGCAAAGAGCC
>CAYVLT010000315.1:0-5104 GCA_964452405.1 uncultured Ferruginibacter sp. | reverse complement strand
ATCAGAAGAAGTAGGCGGACAAGGTGCCTGCCCGGTGATGGTCCACCTGAACGTATAGGCATGGCCTGGCTGCAGGCCGGTAATCGCGGTCGTATTCAAGGCGGGGTCAGTGATCGTTACCGGAAGCCCGCTTTGTAGCTGCCAGTTTCCGGTGGAGTTAGCTGAGGGAGCATTACCGGCCAGTGTGGCACTGTTAACATCACACAGCAATTGATTCACCCCGGCCTGCGCTGTTACCGCCCCTGGGATAACCGTTACTGTTATAGTAGTATCATCACTGCAGCCGGCTTTTATGCCGAGTACTGTGTATGTGGTGGTAACTGTTGGTGTGGCAGTAACGGTGCTGCCGGTGGAACTGTTGAGCGACCCCGCGGGCGACCAGGAATAATTGTCTGCACCACTTACGGTGATTATAGAAGAAGTACCATTACAGATACTAGACGGGTTGGCTGCAACCGACAATACAGGTCGTGGCTTTACAAGAATAGTAGCCGGGGGGGTGATGTTACCCGATGTGCATCCATTGTTGTCAGTTATTTGAAATAGTGCCACTGAATAGGTGCCCGGTGCACTTTCCGGGTTAATCACCTGTATGGTTACCGGCCCGTTGTTATTGATGGTTTGGCGGATGGTGTCTGTCGTTCCGCCTGGGCGTGTTATCACCAATGTGACAGCATAAGGTGCAGACCCGGTGGTAACGGCCAGGGTGACTGCTCCGGCATCGTACACACAAACCTGGGCGGGCGCCGGTGTAACAGTAGCCAATGGTTTTGGGTTAACCGTAATCGTTATGCTGTTCGAACTTGCATTACACTGGGCCGCCTGCAGTTCTCTTTTGAAATAAGTGGTGGTGAACAATGCGCCCGGTTGATAATCCTGGTTATTGGCAGAAGTAATAATTGTCCAGCTAATATTATTTGCAGAACTGTACCACTGGTATTGGTAGTTGCCGCCACCGCCTGATGGCAACTGTCCCGTTAACAAAGCAGGCACGCTGCTTTCGCATATGGTTTGATCGGCAGCGATTCCAAAATTGGTCAGCGCATCCTGTACAGCAATCATCACAACATTGGAAGTATCGCTGCAGGGAGTGCTTGTCACCACCCGCCTGTACCAGGTGGTATCATTGAGTACCGGGGGATTAAAAGTGGCATTGGTTTGCCCGGCGATATTCGTCCATGGATAAGTGCCTGTTGACGAAACCTGCCATTGAAAGAGGTACACACCGCTTCCGCCAGTGGTGCTGTTACCCGTTAGCGGTGCAGGAGCTGTGCCGGCACAAATGTTTTGGTTGGCACTGATCACATTACCGCTAATGCCCGGATTTACCGTTACATCAATCCTTGATGCCTGGCTGCCACAGTTGGCACTATTGGTTTGGGTTACATAGTAGGATACGGTTCCCTGTACAGCAGTAACAGGCGTGGGCGCTGTTGCGGTGCCCCCGGTAAGTGATGCGTTGTTGTACCAGGTGAGGGTGTTACCTGCATCGCCGGTAGCAGTGAGCGCCAGCGCCGGTTCGCCCAAACAATAAGTGACTGGTGACACCACCAGTGGCGCAGATGGCCTTGGATTAACAGTGATTAAAAATGTATCCGGTGTGCCCTTGCAACTTGCACTTACCACGGGAGTAACAATAACCGTTGCAATAAGAGGAACAGCACCTGTATTGGTAGGGATAAACGAAGCAATATTCCCCGTGCCGGTTGAAGCGAGTCCGATGGATGGTTGATTGTTCGTCCATTCGTAGGTAGGCGTTCCTACCGTACTGCTGAACACCACAGCGGGTATCGTCTCACCACTGCAAACTGTTTGATCCGGCGTTGCATTTATATTCGGCGCTACCGAAACAATCACCGAATCAGCAACAGGTGTACTTCCACATTCATTCCCGATTACCAAACTGATGGGGTGAATACCCGGTGTGGTAAATGTTACAGAAGGAGTGGCGGTGTTACCAGATGCAGGACTTGCATCGGTGAATGTCCATGCATACGTTAACGGACCAGACCCGCAGTTGGTAACGTTGGCAGTGGGGTTGATATTGACAGTACCACAGGGATAGGGTGGAATGTTGATCGTGGCCCTTGGTGGCTTTTTTACATCAATGGATTTTACTGCGGTAAAAGTTCCACAGGCATTTGTTACACTTTCGGTAATAGTATAGGTTCCGGAACTATCGAACCGAAATGACGGATTGGCTGAGGTGTCGCTGGTACCATTTACGAATGAAAATCCCTGTATTGTACCACAGAAAGCGGAGGCATAGGAAACCGTCCATTTATACCTGGGTTGCTGGCAGGTGTTGGCCAGGTTGGTGGTATCCGTTACTGCCACCGTAAGGGGAATACAGCCGTTTGTATGATCAACTGTAAACCCGGGTACCAGCGGATTCACGATACAAACCTGTTTTGTTTTAGTGGTGGTGCCGCAGGGATTAGTGGAAGAAAGCGTAACTGTGTAGGTGCCGGCTGCCGCATAAACATGGCAGGGACTCTGCAGGGTACTTGTAGTACCATCACCAAAATCCCAATCATAAGTGGCAATCGTGCTGCAGGAAGGTCCATAACTGCCGGCCGTTGTGGTGTTGTTAAAGCAAACCTGGCTGCCGGCGCAACTTGGATTGGGGGAGATATCAAAATCGGCTGTAGGTTTTATCCTGATCTGGATATTACCGGCTGTGTAGGGTGTTTGATCGCAGGCATTGATCACCAGCAAAACGGCAGTGTAACTTCCGGCCGGGCAGGAGGAAGTGGTATACAGGTGATTCACGGTGTCATCAGTAAGTCCTGTATTCAGCGGATGGTTTAACGTAACGGAACTTCCATCTCCAAAATCAAGCTGGTAAGTGGTGCCCGGAGAGTTCAACGTCCAGTTACTGATGGTAAAGGGAACATTTGCAGCAGCACAAAGGTTCGTAGTGGAACCGAGTGTACCCAAACTTCCGGCGGGATTGCTCTGGTTGGCAACCACGTAAGTTTTGGTATTGTTGCACCCGTTGGCACCGATGGCGGTAACTTTTAAATTAAAAGCACCTAATACTGTATACGTATGCGTTAGTGGGAAGCTTACATTGTTTTGGGTATTTCCATCACCCCAATCAATATTGTAAGAATTGATGCAGGCTATGCCGGGCGAACTGTTGGTAACAGTAAGTGTATAATTTGGATTTGACACCGAAGGCGAATTACTGCAGTTATTGAAAGGACTGAAAATATTCTGATCCTGCAGTTGCACATCGGGCGCCTGTTTAACACTTACAGCTTTTGTTAACGTACTGCTGCAGCCTTTTGAATCAGTAACAGTAAGATGCACATTGAATACCCCGGTGCCGCAACCAAGAGAGGTAAACACATGCGAAGGATTCGCTGCGGCTGAAGATCCTCCATCATCAAAATCCCATGCGTAGATAAAAGGAGGCGTACCGCTGGAAACCGAGGAGGTAAAATTGAAACTGGTACCTGAGCAGGCAAGGGCAGGAACCGAAAAATCCGCTACAGGCTTGGGTGTGGAGCTAACCACCACTGGCCCTAATGTATCGGGAGTGCCACCACTACCAGGACTTACGATCACAGTGTAGTTTCCGTTCGCACCGGCGGCATAAGTGGGAGTATTGCCTACAGGAGACCCATCTTTTTGCCACACAAAGGTTGACCCTCCTGCTGCACCGCTTACAGAAAGCGTTACGGTACCACCCACACAATAGGTGGCAGCACCTGATGGCACGATGGTTTGGCAAAGTGCGCCAGTTGCAAACAACAACAATAAAACGATGGTAAAATATCTCATCATAAGCAAAAGGTTGAGGCACAATTTTTCCATATGCTATACCGCAAGGATAGAAAAATTTAAACTGCGATCCACTACCCACTAACGGGTATTTAAATATGTAATTTGAAAAACAGGATGATTAAACCTTATGGCTTTTGCGGATATTGGTTTTTAAGGGCTGGCGAAATTAAAAATAGGCATTTTTATAATTAAAAAACAGGGTGCCTTATTTATTATTTCCCTGTCAAAACAGGATCAGGTTTTTCCTTTGACGGCTTTTACTGCTTTCCTTACTGTTTTATGTTGCTGCAGCAACAGGCCTGCTTCCCCGCTGCTCACCTGCAACTCCTGCATCAACATATTTACTGCCCGGCTGATCAGCTTTTTGTTGTTGAGCTGCATTTCAACCATTTTATTTCCCTGCACTCTTCCCAGGCTGATCATGGCCGTAGTAGAGATCATGTTCAGCACCATCTTTTGTGCAGTACCCGCTTTCATGCGGGTACTTCCGGTAACAAACTCCGCACCGGTAACAACCTCTACAGGGAAATCAACTGCTTTTGCAACCGGCGTATCCTGGTTGCAAACGATGCAACCCGTTGAAACCCCTGCTGACGAAGCCATCTGCAAACCTCCAAGCACATAAGGAGTAGTGCCGGATGCCGCGATGCCAATTAAAAAATCTGCCGGAGAAATATGGTACACAGAAAGATCTTTCCATGCCTGTTGCGGATCATCTTCCGCATGTTCCACTGCCTGCCGGATAGCCTTATCACCTCCGGCAATTACAGCAATCACGGTGTCCTGTAGTCCATAGGTTGGCGGTATTTCTGCTGCATCCAGTACAGCCAGCCGGCCGCTGGTGCCGGCACCGATGTAAAACAGGCGCCCGCCGGCTTTCATTTTTTGCACTACCGCCGACGCCATTTTTTCAATTTGTGGTAACGCTTCTTTTACCAGGCCTGCAACGCTGGCATCTTCGCGGTTGATACCGGTAAGTAATTCCTGCACCGATTTTTTTTCTAAATCGTTGTAGCGGGAAGAAGATTCTGTAGTGGAGCTTGACATTCTTCGTACTGAAATATTCAACGAAGGTACAGGATGGAAAGTATGTAGTTATTGGAAAGAATACAACGAAATCTCCTGTAAGATCCAGGATCAAAACCTTTGCGGGCAAGGCATACCGGTCATTTTATAATCCTCGTCGCAACGATCTTCGCTCTTAATGCCCTTGGGAGTGAGACTCTCCCAGATAAAAGTACCTTCTCCGCTACCGGCACTGCGACTGAAACCCAGTTTACTAATGGTAGCATCATAGGAAACACCGATCCTT
>CAYVLT010000314.1:0-5127 GCA_964452405.1 uncultured Ferruginibacter sp. | reverse complement strand
GTGATTACCGAAGGCGTATTTGGCATGGATGGCGAGCAGGGTATTTTAAAAGAAATTGTGGCACTTAAGCAAAAGCACGCATTCAGGATACTGATAGATGATGCGCATGGGTTTGGCTATATGGGTGCTACAGGTGCCGGTGCAGATGAGGCACAGGGTTGCCAGGACGGAATCGATCTTTACTTCAGCACGTTTGTAAAAAGCATGGGCAGCATTGGCGCTTTCATCAGCGGACCAAAAGCAGTGTTGAAATACCTGCGTTACAATACCCGCAGCCAGATATTTGCCAAAAGCCTTCCCCTGATCATCGTGGAAGGCATGCTGAAAAGAATGGAGATGGTGATGACAATGCCCGAACTGAGAGAAAAACTCTGGCACAATGTACAGCGCCTGCAGGCCGGCTTAAAAGAAAGAGGTTTTGATATTGGCAGTACCAACAGCCCTGTTACCCCTATCTACATGAAGGGCGATGTGCCGGAAGCCACGCAGATGGTGATGGATCTTCGGGAGAACTATCATATTTTCTGTTCGATTGTGGTGTACCCGGTGATACCGAAGGGCGATATCATTTACCGCATTATTCCAACTTCGGCACACAGTGATGAGGACATTGACCTCACCCTGAAAGCGTTTGAAGAAACCAAGAAAAAACTGGATGCCGGTTTGTACAAGGCCGCTGATATTCCTGATATGGCGGAAGTGATGTAAAAAATTGTCCGTTTGTAACAGTCCTTTGCGGACTGTTTTTTTTGCGGCATTTTTTCGCAGCGATGCCTGTTTGTTTTCTACGTTTTCATTATTCCCGCTGGCTTTTTGCCGTCATTGAATTACCGTGAATTCCGGTCACTCCACCTATCAAAAAAATATGGGTTTTAACAAAATCATTCTCTACATTTAACGCTAAAATTTACATTAATGAAACCATTTTTTGCGCTTGCCCTCCTTTGCTGCGGATTGGCAGCCTGTAACAGCAATTCCACCAGCGACACCGGTAATAAACCAGACATTCTTTCGTCGAATATTGACAGTACCGTAAAACCCGGAGATGATTTTTTCATGTATGCCAACGGGGCATGGATCAAACAGAACCCGATACCCGCTTCAGAAAGCAGTTGGGGTATTGGCAACCTGGTAGATGAAGAGAATTACAAACGCAAGCGTAAAATAAATGAAGATGCCGCCGCTTCGAATGCAGCAGCCGGAACAACTGCACAAAAAATAGGGGATTTCTGGACAAGCGCCATGGACACGGTGGCACAGGAAAAAGAAGGCCTGTCGCCTTTGAAAGCTGATCTCGATAAAATCGCACAGCTACAAAACACAGATGAACTGGTTGCGCTGGCAGCACAATTAAAAAGAAAAGGAGTACACTGCCTTTTTGGCGATTATGTAGCACAGGATGATAAAAACAGTGAAATGATGGCCTACCGCCTCGACCAGGGCGGGCTGGGAATGCCCAACAGGGATTATTATTTTAATTCAGATGAGCGCACCCTCAAAGTAAGGGCTGCCTATAAAGCCTACCTGGTAAAAACATTCAGGCAACTGGGCAATGATGAAGCCACTGCTTCAAAAAATGCGGACGCCGTATATGCGCTTGAAGTAAAACTCGCAGGCGCCAGCCGCAAACTTGCCGACCTGCGTGATCCGTATAAGAATTATAATAAAATGGATATTGCCGGGCTTGATAAAATTGCCGGAAATATCAAATGGGCTGACTTCATGAAAAGTTCAGGCGTTACAAAAATTGATTCGGTGATTGTGGGACAACCTGAATTTTACACCGCGTTGAGCAGGGAGTTAAAAGCCAGTCCGCTGGATGCCTGGAAAAATTACCTGCGTTCTCACCTTGTTGCCAGCATGGCGCAATACCTTGATAGCGCCACTTTCAATAACTATTTCGATTACCGTAAAAGCTTAACCGGGGCCACCGAACCAAGGCCACGCTGGAAAAGAGTGCTGGATGCTGAAGAAGACGCCATCGGCGAAGCGCTGGGTCAGCTTTTTGTAAAAGAATATTTTAATGAAACTGCTAAAAAACGATACAGTGATTTAGTGGAAGCGATCAGGGATGCTTACAAAGACCGCATTGCCAAACTCACCTGGATGAGCGACAGCACCAAACAAAAAGCCTATGCAAAGCTGGCCTCTATTACAAAAAAAGTGGGCTATCCTGACAAATGGAAAGACTTCAGTGCATTGAAAATTGATAAAGGGCCTTTTGTACTGAATATGGAAAGAGCCAATGAATGGTGGTCGGATTATTATTTCAATAAACTTGGCAAACCGGTTGATCGGAGCGAGTGGGATATGACACCGCAAACCTACAATGCTTACTATAATCCCAGCAACAACGAAATTGTATTGCCGGCAGGTATGTTCTCCGTTCCAGGCAGGAAGGATGCAGAACTGGATGATGCATTGGTATATGGATATGCAGCAGCAAGCACCATTGGCCACGAGATCACCCATGGTTTTGATGACCAGGGAAGACAATATGATGCCAAAGGAAACCTTACCGACTGGTGGACACCGGGTGACGGCAAGGAATTTGGCGACCGGGCAAAACTGATCATACAGCAGTTCAATGAAATGACGCCGGTTGACACCATGCACATCAATGGCAGTGCCACACAAGGTGAAAACATCGCCGACCTTGGAGGCTTACTGTTGGGGATAGACGCCTTCAAAAAAACAGACACGTATAAAAAAGGAGAAAAGATCGGCGGACTTACACCGATGCAGCGCTACTTTCTCGGGTATGCTTATAGTTGGATGTACGCCCAACGTAAGGAACGCATCAGCAGCCGTTTGATGACTGATGTACACTCTCCTGCAAAAGAAAGGGTGAACGGGCCGGTAGTGAACATCCCGGAATTTTACGAAGCGTTCGGCATCAAACCCGGTGATAAGATGTACCGGGCAGACAGCCTGAGGGTGAATATCTGGTAAAATTCTTTTTGTACCGAAAAGCAGCTCAAACGAGCTGCTTTTTTTATTCAAGCATGCTGTTGCCGTCTATAAACTTAAGGTGATATACAAATTCTGTCAGTCGCCAGCCGTTAGAGCCTAACTGCGCTTTGAGGTCGTAGCTGCCCGTAAAACTGCGCACCTGTCCGTTTTTAGCTGCTTTCCTGTAATGCGATGCAATGGCATAGGCGAATATTTCTGCTTTATCTGCACGCACTGTGATGAGGTATTGGCCTGCCTGGTGGTGCACGGCGTCCAGTTCCCTCAACCCCTGCTCCCACTGCCGGCAAATATCAACCGCTTTTACCTCTGCAGGTTGGCCGCCGCCCGCAGACGACATGTCAAACCATACATTCTCCACAAATACTTCGTCGAGCATTTTTCCCCATTGCCGGGCATCGCAATACATAAACAATTTATTGGCCAGTTCGGCCAATTCAATCTTGTGCGTGGTAACTGCGGTTGTCATACTGTTGTTTTTAGATTCCGGGAGCTGTCGGATGAAATACGCTTCCCTTTGTTCGCTGCAAAGATATTGACCAAAGTATCCCGGGCCAGTTTTATCGACGAGTCATTTCATAAATGAATTTATCCCGCTTTAAAAATCACAAGTTGCTTGTAAGGTATCCGATAAAACACATTGCGGGGAGTGATGCACGGTTTCACCTATCTTTATTGCCATGAGAACAGCTTATATAAAATTTTTTGCAGCCGTAAATGGCAACAGCGCCAATTCGCTGATGAATGTGATTGACCAGAAAGTTGCAGAAGGATATGAAAAAATCGTGTTGCTGATCTCCACACCCGGAGGCAGTGTATTTCACGGGCTGTCGATTCACAATTACCTGGTTGGCATACCGGTGGATATTGAAACGCATAATTTCGGCAGCGTTGATTCCATCGGCGTGGTGATATTTTGTGCCGGTACCGTTCGGTATTCAGCACCGGATGCCCGTTTCCTGTTGCACCCGGTGGCTGCCGGAATTAATGGCAACCTTGAAACAGAAAAAATTGAAGAAATACTTAAAGGATTAAAAATAGATACGGAGAATATTGCTGCTACCATTGCCAAAGCCTGCAACCGCGAAGAAGAAGATATCATCCGGTACATTCAGCAGCGTACCACGCTGAGCCCTGAACAGGCTTTGGAATTTTCGTTGGTACATGCCATCCGCAAAGAATTATTTCCCGCAGGTTCACAGGTAATTTCCATCAATGCATCATGATAAACTGTGATAAGTTGGTAACAGTTCTGAATGAGGCAGAGAAAAAATAGGCTTTAATACAATTTCATTCTCACCAACTCTTTGTACAAATTTTCCCGCAGAGAATTCCCTCCAATGTAAGGAACACATCATTCAAAATTTAATTTTCAAACACTTGTTTTTTAAGGAGTTACTGTATTGGCACGATTGCCGCTTTCTTACTGCCAAACGTAACTTTTATGAAAACTGTAATCACCCCAAAAACAACAACCTTCTTCATCGCCTTCCTTAGCTCAGCTATTGCAAGCGCTCAAATCAGTATCAACCAACGCAGCCACATTGTAATGAACGGCAATGTATCTCTGGTGGTAAACAATGCCGCATTCAACAACAATGGAAATTTTGCTGCCGGCTCCGGCACTGTTGCCTTCAGCGGTAATACCGACAGCACTACTGCTTATATAGGTGGCAGCAACAAATCAGTTTTTTACAATCTCAGTGTAAGTAAAAATAATGGCGGTATCGCCATAAAAGCATCCACTGATGTGAAGAACACGCTTGAAGTAAACAGCGGTACCTTGTACACGGACAACAACCTCACGCTTAAATCAGACGAAACCCTCACTGCACGTGTAGCACCGGTGTCTGGCCAGATTTCAGGTAAGGCAACCGTTGAAAGATACATTCCAGCCCGTCGTGCCTGGAGGATGCTCACAGCGCCGCTCACCAACACCGGTTCAATTTTTAATAACTGGCAAAATGCCGGTGTGTACGAGCAAGGCATCAACACTTATGTTACCGGTTCAAACCCAGGCGCCGCCAATGGCCTTGATGCAAGTCCGCAGAACAACAGCTCAATGAAAACCTGGAACGCAGCTACCCAGCAATTCAACAGCGTGAGCAATACATACACAGCTTTGTCTGCCGGCAACAGCGGAAGTGCAGACAATAC
>CAYVLT010000313.1:0-5160 GCA_964452405.1 uncultured Ferruginibacter sp. | reverse complement strand
GTTGTTATTTTCGGATTGGTGATATCAGTGGGTATCCTGCTCGGCAGGTTAAAACTTGGCGGAATTTCGCTGGGCGTTACCTGGGTATTATTTATAGGAATGTTTTTATCGTACCTCGGTTTTACCGTAGACGACAATACACAACACTTTTTAAAAGAATTTGGCCTTGTATTATTTGTTTACTCCATTGGCCTGCAGGTTGGCCCTGGTTTTTTTGCCAGCCTGAAAAAAAATGCACTCAACAATAACCTGCTGGCCGCGATGATCGTGGGCATTGGGGTATTGATCACCGTTACCCTCTTCTATTTTAGTCATAACCATATCAGCATCATGACCGGTATCATGAGCGGGGCCGTTACCAATACGCCCGGGCTGGCTGCGGCGCAGGCTGCGGTAAGCGATTTAAATATTACCGGCACCGACAGAACGCTGATCACGCTGGCTTACGCCGTGGCTTACCCATTTGGTGTGTTTGGCATTATCAGCGCATTACTATTGTTGAAAAAATTGTTCCGGGTAAATATTGAAGATGAGCAGGAACTACATCGTAAGCTGAATGCCATCAAATCAAGTGCTCCTGTTTCTCATCATTTTAACCTGGAGAACAAAATGCTTGTGGGTCAGCCACTGATCAAGTTGTTTCATATGCTGAAAGAAAAGATCATTGTATCAAGGATGATGCACAATGGCGAGATCATCACTCCCACCCCTGAAACGGTGCTGGCAGAAAATGATGTACTACTCATCGTGGCTTCTAAAAAAGAAACCGAGCAGTTGAAACTGATCGTAGGTTCATTCAGCAATGTTAACCTCAAAACAGCAGCAGAAAGCAACCTGATCTCGCGAACGATTATCGTCACCAAAAAATCAGTTACACACAAACGCCTGGGCGATCTTGCAGAGATCAACCAACAAAACTTCACCCTCACCCGCCTTAACCGTGCAGGTATTGAAATGGTGCCCCACGGAAATATTTTTCTTCAGTTGGGCGACAGCATCAAAGTGGTGGGAACAGAAGAAGGGGTACGTATCGTGTCTGAAGCATTGGGTAATTCACTTAAAAAACTGGATGCGCCTGACCTGGCGCCAATTTTTATCGGCATCGTACTGGGTGTTATACTTGGCAGTGTGCCGATTCACTTCCCCGGAATGCCGGTAGCCGTTAAGATCGGACTGGCCGGCGGTCCTTTGATCGTTGCCCTCCTGCTCAGCCGTTTTGGAAATGTTTTTTACCTGAATAATTATACCACCAACAGCGCCAACCTGATGATCAGGGAACTTGGTATCACTTTGTTCCTTGCCGCCGTTGGTATCAGCAGCGGTAAAAACCTGTCTGTTGCCTTTGCGGATGGACGTGGTTTCATCTGGATGCTCATGGGTGCAGCCATCACAATTCTTCCCTTGCTTACAGTAGGCATTATTGCGAAAAAGTTTTTCAGGAAGACCTATTTTGAAATTTGCGGACTGCTGGCCGGTGCCTCCACCGATCCCCCGGCGCTGGCATTTGCCACCCGACTTGCCGGCAGCGACATTCCTTCTGTCACTTACGCTACCGTGTATCCTGTTACCATGATCCTGCGAATCGTGGCCGCACAGATGCTGATTCTTTTCTTCAGTTGACCTCTTTAATTAAAAACAATGAAAACCATTATAAAAAACCTTGTTTTATCACAGTTGATATTCCTGTCTGCCTTCGGACAGACAGTTCAAAAAAACGTCACCCACAATACCCATACCTGGGTAAGTGTAAACAGCAGTCTTTTTATTAACCAGCATTTTTTTATTATGGCCGACCTGCACCTGCGGGAAAATGGATTTTTCGAATCCAGGTCTTTCCTGTTTGGCCGTGTAGGATTAGGCTACCAGCTCGATAAAAATTTATCGGTCGTGTTGGGATACGGCAACCTGCTTGCTGCCCCTACTACGCCGGGATGGAAAACCGATGCCGACGAAAACCGGCTGTTTGAACAGGTGCAGCTTACAGGCAGTTATAAAAAAATAAAAATACTGCAGCGCCTGAGGAACGAACAACGTTGGCAAACCGTGATCGTTAATGATGCAAAAACAGGACAAAATAAATTTACCGACCGGGTGCGTTACCTGCTGAGTTTCACCATACCGGTGTTTAAAAACCCCAACCTGCCTCAATTGGCAGTGGCAGATGAATGCATGCTGCAATTCGGCAAAGAAGTGGTGTATAATACATTTGAGCAAAACCGTCTTTTCTTCGGCATTAAACAACGCATCAATAAAAACCTGTCGTTTGATGCAGGGTACATGAATGTTTTTCAGCAAAAAAGTGCGGTGAACAGCTATAATCAAAACGACACCTACCGGCTTTTCTTTTACTACACCCTTCCCGCAAAAAAAACGAATAGTAAATCATAATCGCCCCCAAAGGAGGCCGTCAATTTTCATTTTCAACACTACCGGTTTCACTACAGGCAGGCACTACGATGCTGCCTGTAAAAGCCGTTCCGGGCTATCGAGAAAGATTTGGTCGTCGAATAAATATTCTATTACTTTATCCCATAATATTTAGCTGACGGGAGTGAGCCGGAATGATCAAAAAACTCCTGTGGTGTTGAAACCCGATCCCTGTTACAAACACATTCAAAACTATCTACTCCCGCGTGCCTGCCGTTTTTCCAGCAGCGATCCCCGGTGGTGATACAATTATTTTTCGATGCCAGGTATTTACCCGGCACCCTGGCAGCTTGCCAATTCAACTTCTATTGTTCAAAACTTTGATGCTTATGACCATTTCATCTCTTCGCAGCGGAATGCCTGTAACCTGTTTAAAAAGACCGGAACCCGCTAAAAAAAATCACCGGTATTGGTTAATCCATCGTTCGCTTATCTTAACGGCGATCATTTTTATTTTGCCAGTATTCTTCAACAGCACCGCGGTGGCACAGGAACGGAGTCAATCAAAAGTTGAAAAAAGAAAAGCTGAAAAAGAACGGGAGAAAAGGGAACACCGTAAGGAAAAAGAGCGGGAAAAACATGAAATGACCGGTGAAGAGGAAGATGAAGAATATGATGGTCCGGATAAGGCGGCAGCGATGGAATTTTTAAAGACGAAGGATCCTTCATTAAACCGGGTACCAAAAGAAAGATTGATCACGGCTATCAAAAAAACAAAACTCTCAAAAGAATCACCCAGAGGATTCAACACCCTCGGCAATTTTACCTGGCAGGAAAGAGGTCCCAACAGTGATGCGGTGGGAGCAAGTAATGGCAATACAAGGGCTAATTCAGGGGTAGCTGCCGGCCGTATCAGGGCTGTTTGTTACGACTATTCGGATGCATCGGGAAAAACAGTTTGGGTGGCAGGCGTAAGTGGCGGATTGTGGAAAACAACCGATATCACTGTGTCGCCGGCCAACTGGTCGCCGGTGGACGATTACCTGAGTAACCTTGCCATCACCAATATTTGCCAGGATCCATCTAATCCAAACACACTTTACTTCTGTACCGGTGAATCTTTTTATAACCTCGATGCTGTAGGCGGCAACGGCGTGTTTAAAAGTACCGATCATGGTGTTACCTGGAACCAGGTACCCAGTACTGCCAACTATTATTATTGCACGCGGATCCTGTGCGATGCTGCAGGCAATGTTTACCTCGCCACCCGGGGCAATGGTTTGCTTCGTTCAACCAATGGCGGCGCCAGTTGGACCACCATTACACCTTCGGGAATGGTAACCGATATCTGCGACCTGGCCTATAGCAGCACCGGGCGCCTGCATGTGGTGTCGGGTATCTTCACCACGCAAACCTATCGTTATACTGATGTACCCGCCACCGTTAGTTCTGCCAGTGGCTGGAGTTCGCCTGCCACTGCTTTTCCGTCGTATGCAAACCGGGCAAAGATCGCATGTTCGGGAAACGTGCTCTATGCCTTGCCGGCGAATACAAGTGACGAAGTTCCCACTATTTATAAATCCACTGATGGAGGTGCCAACTGGGCTTCCACAGCCGGCCAGCCCACAAGCGGATGGGCAAGCGGGCAAGGTTGGTATTCACTGGCTGTTGCAATCGACCCTTCCGACAATAATATTTGTATCGTTGGTGGACTGGAAAACTATAAAACAACAAACGGTGGATCCACCTGGACAAAAATTTCCACCTGGGTAGGTACAACCGGGCAATATGTTCATGCCGATATGCATGATATTGTTTGGTACGACAACGGCAATAAACTTTTGTTTGCCTGTGATGGTGGTATCCATTACTCAGCAGATAAGGGCACCACCATCCGCGACCGGAACGTGGGCTTACGCATCAAACAATTTTATTCCGTGGCCATCCATCCTTCCAACACAAATTATTTTTTAGGTGGTGCGCAGGACAATGGTTCACATCAATTCACCACGGCAGGCCTTGGAAATACCTCGGAGGTAACCGGCGGCGACGGTGCTTTTGTACAAATTGACCAGGATCAACCACAATTCCAGTTTACCTCTTATGTGTACAACCAATACAGGCGCAGTACCAATAGCGGCAGTACCTGGTCGAGCGTTAACCTCAGTACTACTGCGGGAATGTTCATCAACCCGACTGACTACGACAACACGGCCAATATTATGTATTGCGGAAACACTGCAGGTACTTACAGGAGATGGACGAACCCCCAATCCGGATCAACAAGCTCATCTGTGTCCATCACAGCACTTAACGGCCAACCGGTAACGGCTATCACCGTTTCTCCCTATACGTCTAACCGGGTGTATTTCGGCACCTATAACAGTACCGGTAACACGCGGATTTGTTATGTTAACAGCGCCAACAATATAGCTTCCGGATCAGCAGGAACCAATATCAGCACCGGCTTACCGACAAATGTTTATACATCCTGCATCGCCACCGGAACTGATGACAACAACCTGATGGTTTGTTTTTCAAACTATGGCGTTCAGAATATTTGGGTAAGCTCCAATGGAGGTTCTTCCTGGACCGCGATTGACGGCAACCTGCCAGACATGCCCGTACGATGGTGCATGTATTATCCCGGAAGTAACAACACCAAAGCAATCATCGCCACAGAAGCAGGCGTATGGAGCACAGACCTGATCAATGGCTCCTCTACAGTTTGGTACGCAGAAACCGGTTTTCCAACTATAAGGACAGATATGCTGAAATACCGCCCTTCTGATG
>CAYVLT010000312.1:0-5161 GCA_964452405.1 uncultured Ferruginibacter sp. | reverse complement strand
GCCAGTTCATTTTCCGTATGCGTGAGTTTGAGCAGATGGAGATGCAATACTTCATCCGCCCCGGCAGCCAGATGGAATGGTACAATTACTGGAAAGAAGAAAGAAAACGCTGGCACGAAAGCCTGGGTATTCCGGCTGCGAAACTTCGTTTTCACGATCACGTAAAACTGGCGCACTATGCTGATGCAGCGCTCGATATAGAATTTGAATTTCCATTTGGCTGGAAAGAACTGGAAGGTATTCACAGTCGTACCGATCACGATTTGGGCAGCCACCAGCAGTACAGCAAAAAGAAAATGCAGTATTTCGATAATGACATCGACCCTGCCACAGGCAAGGCTTACGGTAATTATGTTCCATACGTGGTGGAAACTTCTGTTGGGCTCGACCGCTTGTTCCTTACAATCTTAAGTCTCGCTTACGCCGAAGAAAAATGGACCAGGGAAGATGGTACTGAAGACAGCCGCGTGGTATTGCGCATACCGGCAAAAATAGCGCCTACCAAACTGGCCATCCTCCCATTGGTGAAAAAAGACGGGTTGCCCGAAATTGCCCGCGAACTGATGAATGACTGTAAAAGCAGCTTTATGTGTTTTTACGAGGAGAAAGATGCGATCGGCAAGCGGTATCGCCGCATGGACGCTATCGGTACCCCGTTCTGCGTTACCATCGATCACCAAACCAGGGAAGATAATACTGTTACGATCCGTTACCGCGACACCATGGTACAGGAAAGAGTTGCATTAAAAGATGTAAAAGACATCATACTAAAGGCGATCGCTTAACAAAGCATCGCTTCCTCATTAACAGCCCCGGCCGGTGAATACCTGTCGGGGCTTTTTCGTTGCAAGCCGCTCCGGCAAAGGATCTGATTCCTCCAACTGATAACAATCATTTTTTCAATTGAATTACATCAGCATCGTTTCAGCCATCCCTTTCTACTTTGCTGCACTTTAAAAGCCTCACTGGGGGCCAATAACAGCGCCCCGTTAAAATTTTTATTATGGCTGCAACAGACATCACCAAACAGGTCGACCTCCAGGCGCACCCGGAAGGAACCGGCCCTAAAAGATTCCGCCGACCCGAGTACGTGGACTTTATGCCTCCCTGTAACAGTGCCTGCCCCGCGGGTGAAAACATCCAGGCCTGGATGGCCCATGCACAGGCCGGCGATTACCACGAAGCATTTCAAACCATCATGCAGGATTGTCCCTTCCCCGCCGTCATGGGCAGGGTTTGTGTGAAGCCATGCGAAACGGGCTGTAACCGCAACCATATTGATGAAACAGTGAACATACATGCCGTTGAAAGATTCATTGGCGATGAAGCCATCCGGCAAAACTGGCAACTGCGTAATAACGCAGTCCCTACAGGAAAAAGAGTGTTGGTGGTGGGTGCCGGACCAGGTGGCTTATCTGCTGCCTATCACTTAGCAAAAATGGGACACGAGGTGGAAGTGTATGAAGCCGGCAGTCATCCTGGTGGCCTGTTGTGGACAGGTGTTCCTGAATACCGCCTGCCAAAAGAAATATTAGATGCAGAGATCGACCGCATTGTAAAGATGGGGATAAAGATCCGCCTCAACTATAAAGTACAGGATCTGCAGGGCACAAAGGCAGATGGAAAATTTGATGCAGTTTATCTTTCCATCGGCGCCCAGGTTATCCGCAAAGAAAGTTTTGAGCATGATGCATCTGTTTACCTGACGGATGCATTTTCATTTTTCCAGGAAATAAAAACCAATACCTCACCGTACCTCCACAAAAAAGTAGTGGTGTATGGCGGCGGTAAGTTGGCCCTTTATCTTTCAAGGATCATTAAAAGGTTCGGATCAGAAGTGAGTGTGTACTTCCCGGGCGATAAAAAAATGATGCCTGCCTATGATTATGAAACCGAAGATGCCCTGGCTGAGGGAGTGGATGTGCAGCTGTTTAAAAAGATACACAAAATTGAAAACAACCTCATCACCCTCGAAACTGTAAAGGTTGAAAAAGGCAAAGCCATTGGTACCGGTGCCTTTGAAACAGTACCTGCCGATGTTCTGATCATCGCCAACAAGCAGGAATCAGATTCAGGCTTCCTGCAATCTGTTGCCGGTATCGTGATCAATGAGGATGGAACTGTTGCCATCAACGCCGACCGCATGACGGGCTGTGAGGGCATATTTGCCGGGGGTGATATGCTGCCCGGTGAAAACAGGAGCTCCACCATTGCGATGGGACAAGGAAAAAAAGCAGCCCGGTATATTGATGGTTACCTTAACAAAGAAGGCTATCAGAAACCAGACAAACATCCCACTGCCGGTTTCAGGAAACTGCACATGTGGTACAAAACCGATGCACCTCAAAAAGAACAGGATAAACTGGCGCCGGCCGTTGCCGTTAAAAGCTTTGACGAAGTGGTTAGTGGTCTTTCTGAACCAGCTGCCCGGTTTGAAGCCCAGCGCTGCCTCAGTTGCGGCAACTGTTTTGAATGCGATGGCTGCTTCGGCGCCTGTCCTGAAGATGCTATTATAAAATTGGGTAAGGGTAACCGTTATAAATTCAATTTTGATGCCTGCACCGGTTGTGGTGTTTGCTACGAACAATGTCCCTGCCACGCCATAGAAATGATTCCAGAACCTGCAAATACTACCGCTAATGTCTAATAATAAAAATACGATCGCCACGATTGATGGTAATGAAGCAGCGGCCTATGTAGCCTATCGTGTAAACGAAGTTTGCGCCATTTATCCCATCACGCCTTCTTCCACCATGGCCGAACTGGCAGATGAATGGGCTTCAAAAAAAATAAAAAATATCTGGGGCGCAGTACCTGAAGTGATGGAAATGCAAAGCGAAGGCGGTGCCGCCGGTACCGTGCATGGTGCCTTGCAAACCGGTTCGCTCACCACCACTTTTACTGCCTCACAAGGGCTCATGCTGATGCTGCCAAATATGTACAAGATTGCAGGTGAATTAACAGCCACCGTTTTTCATGTGGCCGCCCGTTCGCTGGCAGCACAGGGATTATCAATTTTCGGCGATCACCAGGATGTGATGGCGGCCCGTACCACCGGCTTTGCATTGCTTAGTTCGGCCAGTGTGCAGGAAGCGCATGACTTTGCATTGATCGCCCAGGCAACTACCTTACGGTCACGCATACCCTTTGTTCATTTTTTTGATGGGTTCCGCACTTCACACGAAGTGAATAAACTTGCATTGCTGAGTGATGAACAGATCAGGAAAATGATACCGGATGAACTGGTGATCGCACACCGCCAACGCGGCCTCAATCCTGAACATCCGTTTATCCGGGGTACTGCACAAAACCCGGATGTATATTTCCAGGGAAGAGAAACCGTGAATACATTTTATAATGATACGCCGGGCATCGTGGAAGCGGTGATGAATGAATTTGCAGCTGTTACCGGGCGACAATACAAACTATTTGAATATACCGGCGCCGCCGATGCGGAACATGTTATCGTGATCATGGGTTCAGGTGCTGAAACCGTTGCTGAAACCGTAAATGCACTGAATGCTGCCGGCGAAAAAACTGGTGTGATACAGGTCCGGCTGTACCGGCCGTTCTCACTCGAACACCTGTTAAAGGCATTGCCGGCCACCGCAAAAACGATCGCCATTCTCGACCGTACCAAAGAATCAGGCGCAGCCGGTGAACCGATGTACCAGGATGTGCTGGCAACCCTGGTGGAAGCATTGCAACAGCAAAAGATCAAACAACTGCCCGTGTTGGTGGGTGGCCGTTATGGACTTTCTTCCAAAGAATTTACACCGGCGATGGTGAAAGCCGTATTTGATGAACTGAAAAAAGACCGTCCTAAAAATAATTTCACCATCGGTATCAACGATGATGTTACCCACCTGAGTTTATCCTACGATCCCTCTTACAAACTGGATGAATCGGAATGGAGGCAGGGTCTTTTCTTTGGCCTGGGAGCTGATGGAACCGTGGGTGCCAACAAAAACACTATCAAGATCATTGGTGAAAACACGCCATTGTTTGCCCAGGGATACTTTGTATACGACTCAAAAAAATCTGGCGCAAGAACTGTTTCACATCTGCGGTTTGGACCTAAACCTATCCGGGCGCCATACCTCATTACGAAGGCCGATTTTATTGCCTGTCACCAGTTCAACTTCACACAAAAAGTTGAAATGCTTGAATATGCAAGTGAAGGAGCTACTTTTTTACTCAACAGTCCATACAGCAAAGATGAAGTGTGGGACAAACTCACCGGCCAGGTGCAAAAAAGCATCATCGAAAAGAAGCTGAAATTTTTCGTGATCGACGCCACCACTGTTGCCAGGGAAACCGGCATGAATGGCCGCATCAACACGATCATGCAAACCTGCTACTTCGCTTTATCAGGTGTGTTGCCAAGAGAAGATGCCATCAAACAGATCAAAAAAGCGATTGAAAAAACTTACTTTAAAAAAGGCCAGAAAGTAATTGACCAAAACTTTTTAGCGGTGGATGCCACATTGGCCAATATGCATGAAGTACAATATCCTTCCAGCATTTCTGCGGCAGATCATGACCTGCTAACCGTACCTGATAAAGCGCCTGACTTTGTAAAAAATGTCACCGCCGTTATGATGGCCGATCATGGCGATGAGTTGCCTGTAAGTAAATTACCAATTGATGGAACTTACCCCAGCGGCACCACGCAATGGGAAAAAAGAAATGTATCAGACCTCGTGGCAAAATGGGAACCCGATCTCTGTATTCAATGCGGTAACTGTGCTTATGTTTGTCCGCACAGTGTGATCAGGGCGAAATTTTACCACAAAGACAATCTGGTAAAAGCGCCGGAAGGCTTTAAACATGCCCCGATCAATGCAAGGGGTTTTCCTGAAACACAATATTCGCTGCAGGTGTACATTGAAGACTGTACCGGCTGTAACCTGTGTACGGAAGTTTGCCCGGTTACCGATTCGGCTAATCGTGACCGTAAGGCCATCAACCTGGCAGAAAAAGAACCTGTGTTGGAAACAGAAAAAGAAAACATCCGCTTCTTTGAAGATATCACCTGGAACGATCGGTCAAAGATCGATTTCTCCACGGTTCATGGCGCACAGTTCCTCGAACCATTGTTTGAATTTTCCGGGGCCTGTGCCGGTTGCGGCGAAACTCCTTATCTGAAACTCGCCATAAA
>CAYVLT010000311.1:0-5234 GCA_964452405.1 uncultured Ferruginibacter sp. | reverse complement strand
GGAACATATCCCCTACCAGCCTTCACCTGTAGCCAGCGCCCCTTCCGGCAGCAACAACATCCGGTTTTATTCGCCGCTGGTGCTGAATATTGCGCAGCAGGAAGGCATCAGCATGGCAGAACTTGAAAAAATACCCGGCACCGGCCAGGATGGACGGGTGAGTAAAAAAGATATTCTTTCCTACGTAGCTTCCGGCAGAAAGGGGGCTGGTAACGGTGAACCATACAGGCAACCCAGGGCAACCGAACCGGTACCACAGGCTATTACAGTGGCGGCACCCAGCCAGCCGGCGCCGGTTGAAAACAATGTACCCGCTGCCCCTGCTTACAGTGGCAATGTGGAAATCATTGAAATGGACCGCATGCGAAAGATGATCGCCAAACACATGGTGGATAGCAAACATGTGAGCGCCCATGTTACCAGCTTTGCCGAATGTGATGTTACCAATATGGTATTGTGGAGAGAAAAAATAAAGAAGGAGTTTGAAAAGCGGGAAGGCGAAAAGATCACTTACACACCGATTTTTATCGAAGCGATCGTGAAGTGCATCAAAAAATACCCGATGCTGAGCAGCTCGGTTGAAGGCGACCGCATCATCATTAAAAAAGACCTGAATATCGGTATGGCCACCGCCCTGCCCACCGGCAACCTGATTGTACCGGTGATAAAAAACGCAGACCAGTTGAACCTGGCTGGTCTCACCAAAAAAGTGAACGGGCTTGCCAATGCTGCCAGGAGCGGCAAACTGAAACCGGATGATACTACAGGCGGCACTTTTACGCTTACCAACGTTGGCAGCTTCGGTAGCATTATGGGTACGCCCATCATCAACCAGCCGCAGGTGGCAATATTAGCAGTGGGCGCCATTAAAAAACGGCCGATGGTGATTGAAACGCCGCAGGGCGACAGCATTGCCATCCGCCACATGATGTATGTGTCGATGAGTTACGATCACCGCATTATTGACGGCGCATTGGGCGCCACTTTCCTCAATGCCGTGTGTAAAGAACTCGAAAATTTTGATGTAAACAGGAGCATCTGATTGTTGCGCATGATATTTGTAAAAGCAGTGGAACATTTCACTGCTTTTGCTTTTAAAGCTGCACAGCAGTGAAAACGCAATCAGATAAAAAACAATTTATATATCTTAGCAGCATTGCCACTTTCCTGGTTTACATTAATTGACCACCATGATCAAAACAGCCCTTCTTTACCGGAAGTTTTTTTTACTATGTTGCCTGTTACCGTTCTGTTCGATAGCGGGAGCACAAACCAAGGCCTATATTAACCGGTATACGCCACTGGCTGATTCGCTGGCAAAGGTTTACCAGATCCCCTACTCCGTTATCATGGGCATTGCAGTGGTGGAATCATCCTCAGGCGCAGGACGTAATGTAAGATTGCTCAATAATCACTTCGGAATTGTAGGCAGTAACAACTTAAGGAAAACAAAAAAGATCAAGACCCGGTACAAGCAATATCCCAATGCCACTGCTTCTTACGTAAGCTTCTGTAACCTGATGACGCGGAAAAAATTTTACAGAAAGCTTAAAGGAAACTTAAATTACAAATTATGGTTAACTGCCATCAGTAAAAGTGGATATTCTGAATTACCTTCCGTTTGGATTCCCCGGATAACCGCCATCATTAAAAACTACAGGTTATCCGCCAAACGTTAGACCACTTTCTGCATGAACAGCAACCGGCGCATTCTCATTTTCGTATTGAGCAGTTGTGTACTGTATGTTACTTTTTCCCTTGTAGGAACTGCGCTGCATTTTAACCAGCCCGTATTTGAACGCGTCAACCTTATAGGCGACATTGTAAAAAAAGACTCCGCCGCCATTGTTTTGGCAGATAGCGCAGCCACTCCTGCTGAATCTGCACCGCCCGTGGTGATCGAGAAAAAAGCCGCCAAGGATTTTACGATTTATGCCAAACCGCACCTCATCACAGACTTTAATGTTGACAGCAGCCAACCGGCATTGCGCCGGCTGATGGAAAAACTTAGTGGACTAAAAAAAGGTAAAAAAAGAAAAATACGCATCGGCTATTTCGGCGACAGTATGATTGAAGGCGACCTGCTGACACAAACTTTGAGAGCTTTACTGCAAGGCGAGTTCGGCGGCAGTGGCGTGGGTTTTGTACCAATCACATCTCCCGCTGCTAAATTCAGGCAAACAGTTTCAGACAATTTTTCCAACGGATGGGAAGCCACCAACTTTAAAAGCGATGGTAAAAGAAACCTGCTTTATTTATCCGGTTATTTATTCAGGGGCAATAATGACTGGGTTGAAATGACCGATCACACAATTAAAGACAGCGCTGCTATTTTGGAAAAACACCTGTTTTATGGCTACAGTGATGTGCCGGTTTCCGTAAAAGTGAACAATACTGAAGTTACAGTTCCCGCAAAAGAAACCTTTGGCAACCTCCTGGTGGCGGAAAGCAGGAGCCCTTCCATCAAACTAACGGACACCGATAGCCGCTTACCGCTGTACGGGATCAGTTTTGAAACCGCCTCAGGGATCATAGTTGACAATTTTTCATTCCGGGGAATTTCGGGGGTGGAGTTCAACGCGATAGACACCGGCTTCCTGAGCGCCGTGGCTGCCAGTAATCACTACGACCTGCTGGTGTTTCAATACGGCGTGAATGTGCTGTTCAGGCCCAATGATAAAAACTTTAACTGGTATGCCAGGATGGTGTTACCGGCAGTGAAAAAATTAAAAAATAGTTTTCCTGATGCTGACTTTTTGATCGTTAGTACGGCAGACAGGGCATTCAGGTACGATGGGGAATATAAATCGGCCGTAGGCATTGATTCTTTAATTAAAGTGCAGGCAACGGTGGCTTATGAAACAGGCGCCTGTTTTTACAACCAGTTTGAAACCATGGGTGGTCACAACTCGATCGTTACCTGGGCAGATGCCAGTCCGTCGCTGGCCAATAAAGATTATGTGCATCCCAACCACCGCGGCGCAGCGGTGCTGGCCAATTATTTTTTTGATGCATTGATGAAGGACTATCAGAAATATTCCGCCACCGAAAAATAAAACATTCACCAGCACCCATGCCATCCTTTGACATAACACGGTTTTTTCAGCAGTTCCTGTACAACCCCAGCGAACCCCTGCTTTTCAACAATGGCTTTTTTGTTTTTTTCTTTACCGCATTTATTGCATTGTACTACAGTTTCCGGAATCATTTCACCATTCGCCGTTATATTTTCTGTTTCTTTTCATTGTACTTTTTTTATAAGGCGAGTGGATTTTTCGTGGTGTTGGTGATCATTTCTGCCGTGGTTGATTTCCTTATCTCCAATGCGATCTACCGGGTTCAGCACAAAACAAAAAAACTGTTGTTATTGCTCGTCAGCATCTTTTTCAACCTGGGCATGCTGTTCTATTTTAAGTACACTAACTTTTTCATCTCCTTCAGCAACGATTTTCTCGGCAGTCATTTTCATCCACTGAATATTTTGCTGCCGGTGGGTATTTCCTTCTATACCTTTGAGAACCTCAGTTATACCATTGATATTTACCGGGGAGAATTTGAACCTGCAAAAAAATTCAGTGATTACTTATTGTTCCTTTCCTTTTTTCCAAAACTGGTGATGGGCCCCATTGTTAGAGCACACGATTTTGTGCCGCAGATCAACAAACCGTTTTATGTTACTGAAAATGATTTCTCCAAAGGCTTTTACCTGATCCTTTCGGGACTATTTAAAAAACTGGTACTGTCGGATTATCTCACGCTTAACTATGTTGATTTTATTTTTGATGATCCATCGAGGTACACCGGCCTCGAAAACCTGGTGGCCGTGTATGGCTATGCAGCAGTGATCTATTGTGATTTCAGCGGTTACAGTGATGTGGCGCTCGGCATTGCCAGGTGGCTTGGCTTCTCAATCCCCACCAACTTTTTATCACCGTATCAAAGCAAGAGCATTACAGAATTCTGGCGCAGGTGGCATATTTCGTTATCTTCCTGGTTAAGAGATTACTTATACATTCCGCTTGGTGGGAACCGAAAAGGAACAGTAGCTACCTATTTGTTTGCCAGCATTTTTTTTGCGGGTGTGTTTCTCGCAGTTACACAATTGCTGCATTTGTCGTACCTGTGGGCCGGCATTATCAGTGCAGCCGTATTACTGCTGTTTATTTTACCAGCGATCATTAAAAAAGACAAAGCGGGCATACCTACCGGCTTTAACCTGCTCACCACAATGTTGCTGGGCGGGTTCTGGCATGGCGCCAGTTGGAATTTTATCACATGGGGTGCCTTGCATGGAATCGCACTGGCAGTACATAAACTCTGGATGCTTCTTACCGGAAAGTCGCTGGCGATTGTGAGTAAAAAGCCGCTGTACAATTGGATTGCGGGCATCCTCACCTTTCACTTCGTTTGTTTCTGCTGGATTTTTTTCAAAGCCTCCAGTTTCGAGATCGCCGGAGATATGATCCATCAAATATTTTTTGATTTCAGCCCGGGCGTATGGAGCGCCTTTTATACCAACTATAAACCGGTACTCGGCATCCTGCTGTTGGCTGCCCTCCTGCACAGCCTGCCAGATGACCTGGCGGATAAAGTACTTGGCAGGTTCACCCGCATTCCCATGCTGGGATATATCGGCATGTTTTTCCTGTTCGTGATCGTGTATGGATTTTTCAAATCATCCGAACAGGTACTTCCGATCTATTTAAAATTCTGATGTACTGTTATATAATCGTTGTAACCCCTGGCCAGGGCATTGAATAATAATTTTCCCTGCAGGTTGTAAGCCGGCACCGTAAAGTGTATCCTGTCACGGTTCATCAATCCAAGCCGCACCCAATTTCTCGCTGATCCGTAGCCGTTAGTAACCTTGTACAGGTCCCACAGTGCGATATTATGCTGCTGGCAATAGGCAGACAGCATGAAATTGAGGCTTCTCATCACTTCATTCGACCGCCTTCCTTTGTACGAATCCTGTGGAGTGGTGATGAGTAACGATGCTTCCGGGAATAAGGCCCTGATGCTGTCTGTAAAGCGCTGCACCTGTGCCGTGAATGCTTCCGCGTTAAAGGCTGCAGCCTGGGCCTCATTGGTACCCAGCGACACAATTACAAGGTCGGCCTTCAGGCCATGCAGTTGTTGCCAGAATAAGGGTTGATCATTATAATGATCGTAACGGGCGCCATTTACGCCGATGGTATGCAGCAGCACACCTGGCAGTCCGTTCTCCAGTTCAA
>CAYVLT010000310.1:0-5237 GCA_964452405.1 uncultured Ferruginibacter sp. | reverse complement strand
TGCGTAACCCGGTGTTGAGAGCGGGTAATAATCCTGCGACTGGTATTCAACCAATCCATTGGTGGTACCAATGTAAACATTACCGTAATCATCGGAGGTTATCGCATTTGGATTTATCTGGGAACCGGATTTAATCACGGTGGTGTCATCCATCTTCACCCAGCCAGTGGGCGTTTTTACGATAAGCCCGCCCTGCTTCATCCCGATCCAGCGGTTACCTGCACCATCGAAATGGATGGCCTGTGCGGTGAAACCGTTTACAAATAACGAGGTATCGGCCGGCCCGTAAAAACCAATGTAAGTGCCGCTGGGCCGGTACCTTAAAATTTGTGAACCACCATTATTCATCCTCGCGGAAATCCATACTTCCTCACTGTTGCCACCTACGGCCTCACTGATGGGCGTGGCATTGGTGGCAGTGGCATACCCGCCGGTATAACTCACGAAATAAGGTAGATACGGATTAAGGCCTATGCTGAGCCCGCCCCTCTTGGTGTTGAAGGAAGTGATATAGGTACCCTGCGCCGCCCAAACCCTGGGATTGAGGCCCGAGTTAGAACCAAAACTTTTATCCACCCAAATAGAACGGACATTACGGCTTTGCAAGTCAGAATGTGTGGAGGTTCCCAGCACACTGTAAAAATTCATCAGCAGGTCGCTTCCTGCCGGGAAATAATTAATGCCCCCTGCGATGTTGGAGTTGCCGCTTTGGGTTTGAGTGCCTGATTGCCCGATCCAGATGCCGCTGTCCGCATCTGCTTTGATGTCGTTGATGGAAACATTCGTCAACGAATCTGATTTGCGCCAGATATTAAAACCGAAATCATCGAAAGTATACAGCCCCCCGTACAAAGTACCTGCCCATATACGGTTTCCTTTTCCAATGCCGATGCACCTGAAATTATTAGTGGTGAAGGCATCGGAATTTACGCCACCCATTTTGTAGGTAACAATGTTTGACTGAGCCGACGCTGGCAAACAATAAAATACGGCTGCGATAAGCAGGCAACTGGTAAACTTCCTCATGATAATAGTTTTTGTTAGAAGCTGATTTAAAAATGCCGGTTAAAAGCAGGATAATGGATACACCAGGTGGTGAAAAATGAATGCGGCCAAAATGACCAAATTAACCCGGATAAAAAATACTCCTTTTGGGTAAGAAACCCCGTTATAAAAGAGGCGGCCAATTCCAGCACCGCCTTTTGCTCAATATTATTATTGTGTTACCGTTACCGGCGCCTGCATCACTACATTGCTGCCGGTTCGGATCTCAAATGAACCTTTTACGCTCAATGGCCGGCTGATCGTAAGCTGCCTGTTGCCACTCGTGGTGCCTGCATCTAAAATAAGGCGACCGATCTGCGGTGGAAACAGGCTACCACCAAAACCTCCCGGACTGTTACCCGCCGTTAGTGAAACCCCATTACCTAAAATAAGCGTACTGGCAATACCGAAATTATACGGACAGTTGATCGCCTGGCTGGCAACACCAATGGGCGGATCAATGATCTGCAGGGTGCCACCGGTGAAGGAAAACGATTGCATCTGTGGTGCGGCTTCAAAAAGGAATAATCCATTTTGAAGGCTGGTTACTGTATTGCCGGTATTACCATCAATCACCAGCATGCCACCCGTCATATTAAAACGGCTTCCCCTGTTTAATTTTACCCTACCCTTTACTGTTAGTGTTCCATTGCTGATATTCAGGGTACCGTAATTGTCAACCATAAAATCACCATCTTCTGCATCGCCCAACTGCAGCAACATCGCGGCATTGCTCAGCGTGAGTGTGCCAAGACTGTCGATCCGCAACGAACGAACCTGCACGGTGGAGTCCAGTACAATGTTGTGGCCTGCAGAAATGATGATGGAATCCCCTGGCAATGGTGGCCGTCCTTTGCTCCAGGTGCCTGAATCTTTAAAATCACCATTCACCACCGTTCTGTTAACCGCGGTCAGCGATTGCGGCAGAAGGCAGTTGAATGCGATGGTATCCCTGAAACTTTTATAGGTGAAGTACACCCTGGTGAAGCCATCTGCAGTTGCATCAAACGCATGCCGCCCGGTATCATACGCAGCTTTGCCTGGGTCTTCAAAGCTGATGCCGATTGCTGGCTCGCTGCCGGGCAATGCCTGCCATTCGCCTTTTACCTTTACCTCGTAGGAAGGATAATATGGAATGCCGTCGTACAGGTTGAATGATTCAGCCGTTAGCCTGAAACCCTGCACGGAATCGGGCGCCATCACATAGGTGTTTACCGTATCCGCGTGATAGATCACACTATCGGCCGTTTCGTACACACCCACCGCCGTTAGTTCCTGCAACCCTGCATACAGGAAATCTTTTTTCACTTTCAGCATAATTTCCTGGTCACGTTGTTTGGAAGTGGTGGTGTACATGGTGTCCTGGAAATTGATGAACACGTATTGCAGCTTTGCAGTGTCTTTAACCCTGAAGCGTACACGCACAAATGTGTCAGCAAGAATGCTGAGCGTTCTGCCGCCCCCACCCTGCATTTGCCGGAAATCACTGTTATTTAACACATCTCGGTCGTCGGTGACCACCTTGGTGGTATCATAAAAAAGTTTGCTGGCCTTTAGTACCAGGTTATCCAGGGTGGTGGGGAGATTATTGGCCGGTATTGAATTGCCGAAAACATTATTAAGTACACTGGTGTTCAGTAACTGTTTGATCTTATCCACCACAAAGGGATTGGCGAGTATACTGTCATGCATAAGTTTATTGAGCAAATCGCCCGTAACTTTTGTGATATTACTGAACAGGCCACCTGTCTGTCCCGCCGCCTGGCTCGAAACCGGCACCACCAAATCTCCATCACCTATGAAATTGGGGAAGCCTTTTAAATCAGCAAAAATATCCACGCCTTTGACGATCCTGGCGACCTCTGAATTAATACCCGAAAATAAACCCGTGAGACTGTCTTTTAAAAACAGCGGTGATTGATCACGCAGCACCATCGTGAGGTTCGACAAAAATGACCCCAAAAAGCCATGCCCCCCGCTATACACCTGTTCCTGCTCCAGCTTTTCCGCGGTGGCATTGGCATCGGTTACCAGCAGGTGGTTTTTGATGTTGGTTACCGGTAATTTCATGATCGCCGAATCGATGGAAGCTTTTTCGAGCATCTGTTGCGCCGGCAGTAATAATGAATCTTTCAACACCATCATCATGTACGGCAACGTAAGCTGCACCGGGTCCTTCTTCGCCATGGTGGCCAATATTTTTGTGGAGATCTCATTCATCTTCGGCAACATGGTACGCACCAGGTCGAAAATCGGTGTGCCGTTGTGTGGTACATCCACACTGATGAATTTGTTTACAAAGCCTTTCCCGTAATTATTGTATTTATAATTGCCATCGGCATTGTATTTATCCGGCTTCGCAGCAATGGCCGCCCGCAATACATTTCCTGCAATTCCATGTGCCACAAAATTTACTTTATTGGCAGCAAAGCCGGTGTTACGAACATTTTCAAGCAGGCCCTGTACCGAATTATCCTTATCATCATTCTGCAACTGGTCACCATCAAGCAGTCTTGAAATATTTGACAGCAGGTCGGCCGTCTGGCTCATCTGCAATTTTAAGATCTTCCCGATCTTGTCCCCATCCAGCAATGGCACACCACCCGGTAAATTCATTTTATCCAGAATCGATTTGATGCCGCCAAACATCCCGGAAAACACTACCGGTGGCCGCTGTATTTTTATCGGCAGGTCCATGGAATCCGTGGAGTTATCATTATAGGTTACTTTCACCTTCACGGTATCTTCTCTTTCTGACAGGTTTGCTTCCCGGCTCAGCGAATCTTTTGAAAAATCATCCGGTGCCACATACCAGAAATAAAAATTTCCTTGAGGCGTGGAATCGGTTCTGCTTACCAGGGTGGAAGTGCCTGTATTTGCCTCATTGCTGTATTGACTGATCACATCGGCCACCTTCAGTTTACCCAACAAAGAGTTCACTCCGTTCAATACACCTTTGATGCCTAACTCGATTTTTTTAATCGGGTTCAGGTTATTGGTTGCCCGGTGAACATTGATGAATAAACGGGATGTGCCATCGGCCACCACACCCTTCGGTTGAATATCAGGCTTGGGAAAACTATAATCCCATTCAAGGGTGGCCTCCACTTTTTTATTGTATTTCATAAAAGTGATGCCCGCATCATGTGCCAGGATGATCCTTTTGGCCACGGTATCCACAGCTATCCCATTGATGTTATTGGAAGGCAGTCCATCAGCCGTGGTAACCCGTTTATAGGAACTGGCCGAATCATAAGGGCCACTGCGATAAATCACCAAACCGGCGCTGGTACCGATGTACACGTACCCATTCTGATCGCTGGTGATTGCATTGGCATTTACAATTACGCCTGCCGGGAATACAGCCGTATCGTTCATGGCCGTCCACACGCCGCCACTCTGCACTACAATTCCGCCGCTGTTCATGCCGATCCATGCCCGGTCTTCATCATCAAAATACATGGCGTTTGCCCGGAACCCGCTGTTTAACTGCGGTGTGTTGGTATAATCGTATGCTCCTAAAAAAGTTCCGGGTGTTCCTTCTGAGCGGTACCGTAATATCTGGCTTCGGCCAAAATTGGTGGCAGCAAATACCCACACTTCATTTCGGTTACCCGCCACCGAAAGGCAGTTGGGCGTACCGGCATTTCCTGCAGATACGTAAGGCGTTACCTGCAGGCCCTGGTAAACTTTGTTGAAATAATTCTGTGAAAGATTAAGGCCAACCGAAATGCCGCCGGCTGTAGTGGTGCTGGAAGTGATATAGGTGCCCTGTGCCACCCAAACCCGTTGTTTTCCATCCGGGCTATTGTGATATTTATCGAGCCAGATCGACCTCGCGTTACGTGAAGTGAGGCCGCCTCCACTGGTGATACTGTAAAAACTCATATTGCTGAAATCCAGGCCGGGATAGGTGTTCACCCCTCCTGCTATATTGGATCCGCCGCCTGATTGTCCTGATGTGCCCGCCTGTGCAATCCATACACCCTCTAACCGGTTGGCTTTGATGTCTGCACAAAAAACATTGGTAAGATCGGGAGAAGCATACCAGGTGTCGGTGGCGGGATCGTATCGCTTTAAACCCTGGTATTGCGACCCTGCCCATACCTGGCCCGTACGGCTGACCGCCACAGTTTTAAAATTATTGCCGCTGAAAGCAGGTGTATTGGCAGCATTATAGTGGGTGAATATAA
>CAYVLT010000309.1:0-5313 GCA_964452405.1 uncultured Ferruginibacter sp. | reverse complement strand
TTCCTCATTTCAATTGTTTCTGTATCTTAGCTCACTTTAAAAAGAGAATATGAAAACCCGACTCTTAAAAAAAAGTAAAGCTTTTACCCTGACCGAAGTTTTAGTAGTATTAATTATCATTGGTATTCTGATATTATTAGCGCTACCCAACTTAATGCCCCTAATTACCAAAGCTAAAACAACAGAAGCCAAAATTCAACTTCAACATTTATATACGCTTGAAAAAAATGAATTTTTTGAAAAATCAAAATATACGAATGATTTAAGCGAACTGATGTTCGAACAACAAAAGTTAAGTACTTCAGGTGGACAGGCAAATTATCGGATTGAGGTAATTGAGGCGTCGAATAATAGTTTTAAAGCTCGTGCTACAGCTGTCGTTGATTTTGATGGGGACGGAGTTCTTAACGTTTGGGAAATTGATCAAAACAAAAAACTTGTAGAAATAACACCGGATTAACGCTATGCAAATTTGTTATGTTTTTTTATGCATAGTTTCTTTATTAATTACCTATGAAGATTTAAAATTTCGAGAAGTAAGCTTATACTTATTCATTTTATTATCAATTATTGGAGTAACTCTTTCAGCTTTATCTAGAAATTCAGTGGAAGTATTTTTTTTAAATCTTTTGATTAATGGGTTGATTGCTTTACTCCTGGTGGTATTTTTAAAATTTTTTTATCTTATTAAGGAACAAAAGAAAACAATAATATTGGATGAAAAAATCGGCAAAGGAGATGTGGTTTTCATATTTTGTTGTAGCACTTTTTTTTCTCCAATGCTTTTTTGCTTGTTTTTAGTTAGTAGTATTACTTTTTCCTTATTGACACATCTTTTTATTTTGTCAATAAAGACATGCAAAACCAGACATGACACAGTGCCCTTAGCTGGGTTACAAGCTTTTTTTTTGATTGCATTTATTTATTTTTTAAGAAGAGAAAATATTTGTGCTTTCAGTGATGAAGAATTTATCATTCGATTATTAACCCTTTATGACAATTGATCCTATCACTAATAGAGATGTCCTCAAATTAATTACTGCTGAACAAGCAATTTATTATCACATTTTCCCTTATGCTTGTATTGATAATAAGCTGACCCTGTTTTGTGAAAAAGATAGAAAAGGAATTGCGGCGCTGAAACAAGAGATAGAGGTTGTAACAGGATTTCAAGTTGAATTTAAGGATACAACTATTGAGACAATAGAAAACCTAATCGAAAAGCACTACTCAAAAGGCCGGGTTGATTCCCGTGAAAAGACAGATTTTTACAAAGGAGATGTGGAAGGCTTTTTCCAAAGAATAGTATCAGAAGCAAAAAAATTAAGGAGTAGCGATATTCACATAGAAACATATGAAGAAAAATGTAGAGTCAGACTAAGAGTTGATGGATTATTGCTACAAAGATATAGACTAGATAAACTCTTTTATCCTAAGCTGATCAATAAAATTAAAATTGAAGCAAATCTTGATATAGCCGAAAAACGCCTACCCCAAGATGGGAGAATTATTTTTGAAGTTGATAATAATAAATTCGACATCAGGGTTTCAACAATACCTACCCTTTTTGGCGAAAAAATTGTTTTAAGGTTACTGAATAATGATGCCGCAAACATTGAGTTGCCCACACTTGGCTTTTCAAATTTTGATCTTGACAATTTTCTGGAATGCCTAAAATTGCCTCATGGACTGATTTTAATTAGCGGCCCAACTGGTTCTGGAAAAACAACTACACTTTATGCGACACTAAAAATCCTTAACAATCATACCAAAAATATTCTCACCATTGAAGATCCTATAGAATATACTCTAGAAGGAATTAATCAAGTACAATTGAAAGAAAACATTGGTCTAAATTTTAGTGCTGCCCTAAGAACTTTTCTAAGACAAGATCCAGACATAATAATGCTTGGCGAAATCAGGGACAATGAAACTGCACAAATGGGCGTAAGAGCCGCCTTAACGGGACATTTGGTGCTTTCTACCATCCACACAAACTCTGCATGGGGCATTATTTCAAGACTTATAGATATGGGAGTGGAGCCTTACTTACTTGCCTCCACATTGAATGCAGTGATTGCCCAAAGGTTGGTACGACTTCTGTGTCCGAAATGTAAAAACCAAAAGCCATTTGAAAATGCACTGCTTCCTAAAAGTTTTACCTATAAAAGATTACCTTCTTATCACTTTGAAGCTGTTGGCTGTGAGGAATGCCATAACACAGGGTATAAAGGGCGGGTTGCAATCTACGAGGTAATTCCGATTGACAATGAATTGGTAGAATCTATTAAAAAGTGTCAACAAGATGTATCAGACATTCTTCAACGAAAAGGCATAAAAAAGATATCCTTAAATGCATTCGAAATATTTGAATCCGGTCTAACGAGCGCTGAGGAAATTTATCCCTTATTACTAAACTAACATAAAGTGAGCATAAAAATAAGAGCATTATTTATTGCATTGTGCTGTCTACATTCGGGCATTTCGATTGCACAAACCGAGAGAATTTCCAACATCGAAGCACATTTGCAGGCACTCTCTAATATCTTACCGGGACTTAATCAACGAGTTGAAACCTCTATATCGAATGGGTCAATTCAAGAGTTTTTAAAAGGGTTAGCGGCCACCCATAATTTAAACATTAATACTGACCCAGCAATCACACAGAGAATAACAGGATATTTTTCCAACGAACCCGTTATCAATGTTTTAATATACCTTGCTAGTCAGTACAATATCGACTATGATTTTATCGGCACCATTATTACTGCCAAACCTTACAAAAACCCTTCAGACAATATTCCTAAACCTCCCAAAATATTGCCCATTCAATATGACACTTCAACTTCCCTGGTTTCATTTGATTTAACTGAGGATTCACTGAGTTCGGTTGCGAAAAAAATAACAGATCTCAGTCAGCGAAACATTGTTGTTATGCCAGAATTATCAGGCAAGAAAGTTACTGGCTTTATTAAGGACATGTTACTGCAAAATGCCCTGGAAAAGCTTGCCCTATCAAATGGTTTCAAGATAAGCAAAACCAATGACGATGTTTTTATACTTGAAGGACTAAAACAAAATGAAGAAATTATACCAAATGAGAATGGTCTGCCGAATGCAAACTTCAGCATCAAAAAAAGTAATACAACCGGCGAATCAATTACTTCGATTAACGTAAACAATTCTGAAATCGGCTTAAAGCAAATCAGTTTAAATGTAGTCAATTCACCAATTAAGGATGTTATAAAGGCTATTGCTGCGCAGGCAGGTATCAACTATTTTATATATTCTGATCTTGTTGGCAATACAACTGCCAATATTAACAACATGGAATTTAATAAAGCACTCAATTTCATTTTGAAAGGAACCAGTTATACCTATTCTATTAGCGACGGCACATATTTGATTGGCGAGCGAAAAAATGAAGGCCTTCGGGGGCGTGAAATTATGAAATTAAAATACCGGTCAGTAGACTCCATAGTTGCCGTCATTCCGAAAGAAATCAGGCAGAATGTTGAAATACAGGAATTCAAAGAGTTAAATAGTATTCTTTTAAGTGGTTCTGAGCCACAAATTTTTGAGATCGAAAATTTTATCAAACAAATTGACAAGACAGTGCCAATGGTAATGCTGGAAGTAATTCTCCTGGATGTAAAAAAATCAAAGACCATTTCAACTGGCTTAAAAATTGGCGTTTCAGATTCTGTAAAAACAGGAGGTACCTTATTAGGCGGTACAGATTATACATTTGGTGCCGCAGACATAAATCGCTTTTTGAGCCAAATAGGACTAAACAATGTATTTAATATTGGGCGAGTATCACCAAAGTTTTACGCTTCGATAAAAGCTTTGGAAAGCAATGCGAATATTGAACTCAGGCAAACTCCTAAATTGTCAACATTAAACGGACATACCGCTAATTTGAATATCGGAAGCACCCGATATTATGCTGTTTCCACTCAAAATGTTTTGGGATCGCTTAATCCACAAACGATAGTTACTCAACAATTTTACCCCGTCGAAGCAAGTCTATCAATTAGCGTATTGCCATTTGTATCTGGAGATGAACAAGTCACAATGAATATCGATGTAAATATTTCCGATTTTATTGGCAATTCAGGAATTAACGTTCCGCCTCCAACATCGAGCAGCAAGTTCAAATCCATCATACGAGTAAAAAATGAAGAAATGATTGTACTGGGCGGCATTGAAAGAACTGAGAAGAGTGATGAAGGTTCTGGCACACCTTTTCTATCAAGAATTCCTGTAATCAAATGGCTCTTTAGCAGCAGAGAAAAAACAACCGGTAAAACAGTATCAGTTGTGTTCATAAAACCAACAATTATCTTTTGATTTCAGCTATGATAGATACAATAAAACGTAAAATACTATCAATCACAGTATCAGGGGGTATTGAATATGTTCTTGCTGGGAATGGCGAATGTTCAATATATTCTTCAACTGTAGAGCTTCTACGTGGTGAAATAAAAATAAAGGACGAATCCACTGGACTTACCTCGGTTCAAGAGTTAGCCGCAAAATTTGATAAATCAATACCGTTAATACTTGTTTTCAATGGAGTAGGTATTCTTACGAAAACTATTCCAGATGTCACCGAAAGAAGCAATCTTTTATCCCGGCTGATTCCAAACCTAAACCCTGATGACTTCTATTACTCAGTTACTAATATTCCTGAAAAATTAGTGATATCGTTTGCAAGAAAAGTGCTAATTGATGAAGTAATAAATGAATTCATTAAGTACGACTTTAAAATACTTGAAGTTAAAATGGGTATCAACGGGCTCGATAATTTTTGTAGATTTTTGCCCAATGATAGCGTATTGCTATCTACCAATTGTTTTAATCTTGCGTTAAATGAAAAGCATGAAATTTTAACTGTTGAAGAAAATAAGACAAATTCAATAGTATTTTCAAACGAATACCTTATAAATAATATTTACGTTAAGAATACTCACGTTATAGCCTTCAATGCTGCACTCAACTTGTTAATTACTGGTGGATTTACTGATAATAACATTGCGACTGAACTATTAACCCAAATCACATCTGAATTCAAAGATTTCAAATACTATAAAGTAGCGAGCATGCTACTGTTAGCAACAAGCTTTTTTATGCTCCTTACCAGTTTCATAAGCTACAATTATTATTTCACAAAAAATCAGGAACATCAATTTGCTACAAACTTCGCGAAGGAAAAAACAAATCAATATAGGGATAAAGAGAGGCGAGTATTAATGATGGAATCTTTTCTTCAAAAAACAGGATGGGTATCTAGTACAAAAACCAGTTATT
>CAYVLT010000308.1:0-5343 GCA_964452405.1 uncultured Ferruginibacter sp. | reverse complement strand
GGCCGAAGGCTGGCCATATTTTTTATGGATGAGTATAGGGCGTTTATGCTTTACCGTTACCAGGTACAGGTTGTCAAATTCATTCTCCGGAAGGTATTCCTGCGGAAATTCAGTAATGCCGAGTTTGTAAATGATGGCGGGAATGATATTGCTGTGACTGATGATAAGGATCGGCTTGTTCCAATCGCCATTGCGGGTGATGGCTTCAAATAAATCAACACAACCGGTATCTGCTTTCACCACTATGGTGTCAATATGCAGCAGCAGCCGGAGGCTGTCGGCCGTATGCTGCGTGCGTTGATAGGGCGTAACATAGATCCGCTGTATTCTGCATTTTTCCAGTGTCCGCAGCAGGTCGCCGGCCCGCCTGTTGCCGGCGTCCGTAAGAAGCGGATCTGTTCCACTTTGTTTTTCTGCATGCCGAACAATATATATTTTACCCTGTTTTCCCTGTACAGTTTGTGCGGGGAGGGCGGTTGCGATGAGCAACTGAATACAGGAAAAGAATAAATATTTCATACCGGGATGATTGATTTTTTTTTATGCCCATGCCAGCTCGGGTTGTATGGGTTATAACCCTGCCATCTGACAGTCAACTGCAATTTAACCCAATCGGCGCCAATAGAAGCACTGCATTAGCGGGTTGATACCACTAAACAACCGGGGATATTTTTATTTAATATCTTTGAAAAAAGAGAATAACAAAGAGAGATGAGAGCTTTATTACTATTATTAATACTACCCGTAATTGTGATCAATGGGGTCAAAGGACAGCCGGCTTTTGACCGGGCCGCTTTTTACAAGGCAATGGCATCCGATAATAAAGAGGCGATCAATGCACAGCTCAGCCTGCTGCAAAAATCGGGCATCACTGAAAAGGCAGCTTATGAAGGGGCTTTGCTGATGAAAAAAGCAAGCGTTATTTCAAGGCCCTTTGAAAAACTGAACCTTTTCAAATCGGGCCATGGTAAGTTGGAAGCGGCCATTGCAGCTGACAGGGATAATGTGGAATATCGTTTTTTAAGGCTGATGATACAGGAACATGCACCAAAATTTTTGAAATACAACGATAACCTGGCAGAAGACGCAAAAATGGTACAGGAAAAATTTGACGGACTGGCCGCCTACCTGCAACAGGAAATTACCCGCTATAGCAAAAGCTCTGATCATTTAAAACCTCCAAGCCACAACTAACTTTTTCATGAATAAAAAAATACTGGTTCTTTATTATTCACAGTCCGGCCAGTTAGGAGAAATCGTTTCCAGTTTAACAGCCCCGCTTGCCGCGGCCGGCAATACAGTTGAAACAATTGCTGTGGTACCCTCACAACCATTTCCTTTTCCCTGGACGGGTAAGGTTTTTTTTGCGGCAATGCCCGATTCTGTGTTGGGCGTGCCTGCTCCATTACAACCTTTTGCCTTTAAAGAAAAAGCTTACGACCTGGTGATCATCGGGTACCAACCCTGGTTCCTGTCGCCCAGTATCCCGGTAAACTCGTTCCTTCAACTCGATACCGTAAAAACCATTTTAAAAGATACTCCGGTGGTAACGGTAACGGGCGCACGCAATATGTGGATCAGCGCCGTAGAGCGCATCCGTGCTTATCTGAAGGAAGTAGGGGCCAGGCAGGTGGGTAATATCGCCCTGGTCGACAGGCATGCCAACCCGGTAAGTGTGGTAACCATTTTGTACTGGATGTTCACCGGCAAACGGGATCGTTACCTGGGCATCTTTCCCCGGCCCGGCGTGGCCGACGACGACGTAGCCCGCTGCGCTGAATTTGGAGTCACCATCGGGCGGCACCTGGATGGTAATGATTTTACCGGTATGCAGGAAGAACTGCTGGCACAAAAAGCGCTCGAAGTGAAGTACAGCCTGATGTTCATTGAATCGAAAGCCCGGCGCATTTTCGCTGTTTGGGCCAATTTTATAGCGAAGCGAAAAAAAAGAACAGGCTGGCTTGTTGCCTTCAAATATTATCTTATAATTGCACTCTTTATAGCTGCGCCTATAATACTAACGATAGATGCAATTTTTTTTAAACCGTTTTTAGCCGGCCGGATCAAGCGGCAAAAGCAATATTATTCAGGCGTTAACTAAACCACTGCAATGTCTTTCAAAGAGGTATATATTACTAATACATCGTCTTTTTTCCCTAATCAACCGGTATCAAATGATGAAATGGAAGAATACCTGGGGTGCATCAATAACCAGCCTTCCAAGTCGAAATCCATTGTTTTACGCAATAACGGGATCAAAAGAAGATTCTATGCCATTACAAAGGGAGGGAGTGTAACGCATTCCAATGCGCAGATGGCTTCATTGGCCATCCGGAAATTATTTGATGAAAAGGCGGAAGCATTGCAATCACTGGAATTGATCAGTTGCGGTACATCTTCGCCCGACCAGTTGATGCCTTCTCATGCGGCCATGGTGCACGGGTTTCTCCCCGAAACCAACCCTGTGGAAGTGGTGTCGCCTTCCGGGGTTTGCTGTGCCGGAATGCATGCACTCAAATATGCTTATATGTCCACCAAACTCGGCGTGGTGAGCAAGGCGGTGGCAACGGGCTCAGAACGGATCTCAGTTGCGCTGAAGTCGAGCAATTTTGAAGATGAAGTGCAAAAGCTGAAATCACTGCACGAAGATCCTTATGTGGGTTTTGAAAAAGAGTTTTTAAGATGGATGCTGTCCGATGGCGCAGCGGCCTTTTTAATTGCTGATAAAAAAAATGAAGAAGGCATCAGCCTGAAGATAGAGTGGCTCGAAGGGTTTTCTTATGCCAATGAACTACCTGCCTGTATGTATATGGGAGCTGAAAAAATGCCTGACGGCCATTTGAAAAGCTACATGGAGTTTGCACCGCATGATATACTCGATCAGTCGGTGTTAAGTATTAAGCAGGATGTTAAATTGCTGGGTAAAAATATCATTGCCTATGGCGGTAAGGCCCTGAAAGCCTCGTTGCAAAAGCATGGTGTGAACGTGGATGACGTTACCTATTTCCTGCCACACATGAGCAGCGAGTTTTTCAAGGAAAAAATATTTCAGCAACTGATTGCCGATGGTATCGGGATACCCTACGAAAAATGGTTTGTTAATCTCAGCCAGGTGGGCAATGTAGGTTCCGCGTCCATTTACCTGATGGTGGATGAACTGTTTCACAGCGGTAAACTGGTTAAGGGCGATAAAATATTGTTGCTCGTTCCTGAAAGCGCCCGCTTTTCCTACATGTTCGGATTATTGACCGTTTGTTAGGGAACTGCACCAACCATAAAAGATCTCTGCTGCGTGTTTTTCAACCTTCAATGTTCGTGATATGAAAAAGGAAGATATACCGCAGGATAAAAGCGCACTCGATAATTTCAGTAAAGAAGTTGTGTATGCGGTCGACAGCAATGGCAATTACACCGCGGCACTCAGCAGCGGGTGGCAGGTAAAAACCACCGCACTCGATCTTGCCTGGGAAGACATCAGGCAAAGAATTGAAGTGGCACAGCAGAAAGTACTCAATAAACAGGCAAGCCCGGTATTGTTTTTCATGGAACTGCGCTTAATGGATGTAGGTATTGTGGCAGCTTACACCGGTTTTTGGAAATGGACGGTGAAGCGGCACCTGAAGCCTTCGGTGTTCAACAAACTCCCGGTGCGAACTCTTGAAAAATATGCCGATGCATTCAATATCACAGTGCAGGAGTTAAAAACCATGACGGTAAATGAAGCATGAATTCAAGCATCTGCAGGCGGCACATTGTGAGAATGGCGTAACCACCAACCTGCTTACATCCATCGGAATCCACCAGGTTACCGAGCCCTTGGCCTTTGGCATCGGCTCCGGACTTTTTTTTGTACACCTTCCCTTTCTAAAAATAAACAACGGGCCGGCTATTGCTTTCCGCACCATGCCGGGCCTCATCTTTAAAAGAACCTGCCATTCGCTGGGAGTTCCCGTGGTGCGTAAAAAATTCAACTCAAAAACGGCTGCAGAAAAATATTTGCAGGATTGCCTCGCTGCAGGTCATCCTGTGGGTTGCCAGGTAGGCGTGTATTACCTGAGTTATTTTCCAAAAGAATACCGGTTTCATTTTAATGCCCATAACATAATTGTGTATGGCCGGGAGGGAGACCGCTATCTTATCAGTGACCCGGTGATGGAAACGGTTACTTCGCTCAGCAGTTATGAACTGGAACGGGTACGTTTTGCAAAAGGGGCACTGGCGCCCAAAGGACAGGTGTATTATGCCACCGCCGGCAAGGAGGTAACGGATGAGCGTATGCGAAAAGCGATCGTAAAAGGTATTAAAAGGAATATCAACCAGATGATACATATTCCCGGCAGTATCGCCGGCGTAAAAGGAATTGCTGCCACCGGGAATAAAATAAAAAAATGGCGGAATAAATTGGGGCAGCAAACAGCCGGACTTTACCTGGCGCAATTGGTGCGCATGCAGGAGGAAATAGGTACGGGTGGCGGCGGTTTCCGGTACATTTATGCCGCCTTTTTACAACAGGCCTATGCGTATCATGGCATTGACGAGTTGAAGGAAATATCAGCTTCATTTACCCGTTCCGGCGATCTGTGGCGTACTGCCGCTGTGCAGGCTGCAGGCATTTATAAAGGACGCCTGGGCAGCCAGGCTGATTTTGACCAGATGGGCGACTACCTGTTACAGGTATCCGAAATTGAAAAAGAAGCTTTCAAAGCCCTGGCTAAAATTAAATGGCAATCATGAATGCGGCTGTGAACATACAAAACCTCGGATTTAAATATCCCGGCCAGGTGAAGCACTGCATCAATGGGCTAACCCTTGAAGTGGCAGCCGGTGACCGCTTCGGGTTATTTGGACCTAACGGTGCCGGTAAAACGACCTTGATGAACTGCATTACCGGGTTGCTCGATTACCAGGAAGGAACGATCAGCCTGTTTGGTGAGGAAGTGCGGAGCGGGCACAAAAACGTGAATCGCTTTTTTGGACTGGTGCCGCAGGATTTTTCCTTTTACCAGGAACTGAGCCCGGTGGAGAACCTCGCTTTTTTCGGCGCCTGGTCGGGCATGAACCCACAACAGATAAAACAGAAAACCACGGAACTGCTGGAAGTGCTCGACCTGCAGGAAGTAAGGAATAAGCCCGTGCAGAAATTTTCAGGCGGCATGAAACGGAGGGTGAACCTCGCAATCGGGGTGATTCACAGTCCTCGGTTATTATTACTCGATGAGCCTACCGTGGGAGTGGATGTACACACCCGGCAGGCCATTATTCAATATCTAAAACACCTCAATCAACAAGGCACCACACTCATCTATACTTCTCACCAATTGGGTGAGGCCGAAGAGCTCTGCG
>CAYVLT010000307.1:0-5404 GCA_964452405.1 uncultured Ferruginibacter sp. | reverse complement strand
AATTATGCACACGCCATGAAGCTGGGCGAGGTAAAGGACGTACGTAAGATTGCAAGGTTGATCACCAATGCCGAGAACGGCGTGGCTGCCCGCAGCACCCAGGAACCTTTACCCGGTACCGTTATCCCGGTGGTGGGTATCACCGGCACTGGTGGCGCTGGAAAATCGTCGGTGACAGATGAGATCGTGCGGCGCTTTTTAAACAGTTATACTGATAAAACGATCGCCGTAATATCAGTTGATCCTTCCAAGAAAAAAACCGGCGGCGCCTTATTGGGTGATCGCATCCGGATGAATTCCATTTCATCACCACGTGCCTATATGCGTAGCCTGGCCACCCGGGAAAGCGACAAAGCGCTGAGCGAATATGTGCAGGATGCGATCGACATCTGCAAGGCAGCGGGCTACGACCTCGTGATACTGGAAAGCGCCGGTGTGGGACAAAGCGATGCGTCGATACTGGATTATGCATCCGTAAGCCTGTATGTAATGACGCCTGAATATGGGGCAGCTTCGCAGCTTGAGAAAATAAACATGCTCGATTACGCAGACCTGGTTTGCGTGAATAAATTTGATAAGGCCGGCGCGGCCGACGCCCTGCATGATGTACGCAAGCAATACAAGCGCAACCACGGATTGTGGAACGCCAAAGATGAAGAGCTGCCTGTGATCGGCACCATCGCGGCACAGTTTAATGATGCCGGGGTAAACGAATTGTTTGAAAGGCTGATGGAAACCATTGCCACAAAGTGCAATGTTCGTTTTCATGGAGCCATCCCTCACCATCCGCATGTAAAAGACACCACCAGCCAAAGTATGATCATTCCGCCCAAGCGGGTGCGGTACCTGGCTGAAATAGCAGAGAGCAACCACGGTTATAACAAATGGGTGGAGGAGCAGGCTGCATTGGCCTCGCAGTATTATCAACTGGAGGGCGCTAAAAAATTATTGCCGGATGCACTTGCTTATATCGGAGAAGCGGAAAAGCAATTGCTGAAAAAAATTGAACCGGAAAATATTGAACGGATCACAGAATGGCCTGCAGTAAAGGACCGGTATCAAAAAGCGCAATACGAATTTAAGGTACGGGACAAGGTGATCAAACAACCGCTCACTTATAAAAGTCTATCCGGCACCGTTATATCCAAAGTGATACTACCGGCTTATAAAGATTGGGGCGACCTGTTGAAATGGCAACTGCAGGAAAATGTACCGGGTGAGTTTCCATATACTGCCGGCGTATTTCCTTTGAAAAGAGAAGGAGAAGACCCTACCCGCATGTTTGCGGGGGAAGGTGGACCGGAAAGAACCAACCGCCGTTTTCATTATGTAAGTGTGGGGCAGCCCGCCAAGCGCCTCAGTACTGCGTTTGACAGTGTAACACTCTACGGCGAAGATCCTGATCATCGCCCGGATATTTATGGCAAGGTGGGCAACAGTGGCGTGAGTATTGCCACGGTGGATGATGCAAAAAAATTGTACAGTGGTTTCGATCTCTGTGATCCCAAAACGTCTGTTAGCATGACGATCAATGGTCCGGCACCTGTGTTGCTGGCATTTTTTATGAATGCTGCCATTGACCAGGCCTGTGAAAAATACATTGCTGAAAAAAAGTTGGGCGAAGAGGTGAATAAGATCATCGAAGCCACCTGTGACATTACAACATTGCCAAAATACGTTGGCACTGATGGAAGATTTGTTAATCCTGTAAAAGGTGGATTTGAAGGCGCCCTGCCAGAGGGTAATGATGGGCTCGGACTTCGTTTGCTGGGCCTGAGTGGAAAGGATGTACTGCCGCCAGCTGTGTATGAACAACTAAAGGCAACGGCGCTGGCAACGGTGAGAGGCACGGTGCAGGCTGATATACTAAAAGAAGACCAGGCCCAGAACACCTGTATTTTTTCAACTGAATTTGCGCTTAAATTAATGGGTGATGTGCAGGAATATTTTATCGCCAACAAAGTGCAGAATTTTTATAGTGTAAGTATCAGTGGATATCATATTGCGGAGGCGGGCGCCAACCCGGTAACGCAGCTTGCTTTCACATTGGCAAATGGATTTACTTACGTTGAATACTATCTGAGTCGGGGAATGCATATCGATGATTTTGCGCCCAACCTTTCTTTCTTTTTCAGTAACGGGATGGACCCCGAGTACAGCGTGATTGGCCGGGTGGCCCGCAGGATATGGGCTAAAGCGATGAAGTATAAGTACAAAGCCAACGAACGGTCTCAAAAACTCAAGTACCACATTCAAACCAGTGGCCGCAGCCTGCATGCGCAGGAAATTGATTTTAATGATATCCGTACCACGCTGCAGGCCTTGTATGCGATCTATGATAATTGTAACAGCCTGCATACAAATGCTTACGACGAAGCCATCACCACACCAACAGAAGAAAGCGTAAGAAGGGCTATGGCGATTCAACTGATCATTAACCGGGAGCTGGGCACTGCAAAAAATGAAAACCCCAACCAGGGATCCTTCTTAATTGAAGAACTTACCGATCTTGTTGAAGAGGCTGTGTTGAGCGAGTTTCACCGGATCACAGAACGTGGCGGAGTGCTGGGCGCCATGGAGCGTATGTACCAGCGCAACAAAATACAGGAAGAAAGTTTACACTACGAAACACTTAAACATACCGGAGAATATCCCATTGTTGGTGTAAATACTTTTTTAAGTAAAAATGGTTCGCCCACCATACTGCCCACAGAAGTGATCAGGAGTACAACAGAAGAAAAAGAAAACCAGATCAATACTTTAATGGCTTTTAAACAAAGGCATGCCGATCGGTCGGCTGCAATGTTGTTGCAGTTACAACAAGTGGCAGTGAATAACGGTAATCTTTTTGCTGAGTTGATGGAAACAGTAAAATATTGTTCATTAGGGCAGATCACGCATGCCTTGTATGCTGTGGGCGGACAATACCGGAGAAATATGTAAACTGTTTATTTTAATTATTCCACTTCTAAAAAACAGGTGTGCAGAATTTGATCTGAATGTTAAGATAGTATTAATAAAACCTGCTTTTGTGTACTTTTTACACTTAATTGGCGACCCGTTTTTCAATTTGGCCATCATTAAAAATATTTTCTGAAAACCTTTGCCAGCAAGGGTTTTAGAAAAATTCTTTTTCATTTACAATAAGTAAAGGCTTTAAAAATTGGGTTTCTGCGTTGAAATACCCCCTCTATCTTTGCGTTATCAATCTGGAAAAACAATCCGTATCAGATCAAGATTGTTCCGCAGAAAAAAATGAAGCAAATTATTCAATGCATCATTTGTAACCGCCGAAAGGCACCCACGAAGCCTGCCATTTGACCCCAGCGTTTGCAAGAAATTTTTACCGCTGTATGAAAAGTTGCTGCAATTGCAGTGAGCAGAAGAAGTATTTGTTAACTATAAAAATAAAACGAAACACTATGACAAAGATTAAGAACATCGCAGTAGCACTTTCAGCGATCGTGTTATTTGCAGGCAGCAGTTATGCCACCAGCACCAACAATGCAGCCAACGCCGCAGTGTATGAAGAACCATCTGCTGAATTACTTTCAGTGAATTACATTGGTGAGGATGCCAACTACCTTTACTTCCAGGTATCGGTTAAAAAAGGCGCCAACAAAAACGTTTCCTTCGTGGTATCTGACCAGAATGAAGGTGAGTTGTATTCAGCTGTGTTGAAAGATGACAAAGTTCAGACCCTGAAAATTGAAAAAAGGGAAGGACAGCACCTGGATTTCAGTGTAAAGGCCGGTAAAAAGAACTACTCAAAGTCATTTACCATTATGCCAACCATTATGTTGGATAAAATTTAATGCACGCAGCTCATTAAAATTTCCAACCGCTTGCTATGGTGAATCTGCTTCAGAAAAATAAATGATCCCATCCTGCACTATCCCCTTGTTTTGATAACAAGTGAAAACTGCAGGGTGGGTTTACAAAGCAGCAGTCATCATGCAGCAGCGGAAATGAATTTCACCAGGTATCTTTTTGCCACCGGCAGCAATGTTTCTTCTACCGGAAAACGATAGGCAGTTTCCATCACATACACGGCAGGGTTAGGCAGATCGGTTTTTTTCCTGATCAATTCAGCCTTGATGTGTTCGTAGGTGGACGAAATACTGCGATAGCGGCAATCAATATAATCAGCCTTTATGCCGCGGTATTTTTCATCATGTTTTTCAAAAAATGTGAGTCGGTACTGGTAGATATGGGTATCATTCTGGTTCCCGTTATTCAGAAAAAAATAGCCCTCTGCGTTATTGAGCGGCACAAGACCCACCGGCTGGATATTTATCTTTTCTTCCACAAATTCATAAATATCCGTTCCATCACTGATCGTTTTTTTCATTTCGCCGCTGGCGTAGTGGATGATCTCTTCCAACTCTTTCATCAGTTCACTGTCTTCAATCACCTGCTCATAGAACAGGGATAATTTTTCCATTTGTACACCTGTAAGCCGTTTTGGAAAATGCTCCTGCAAAAATTTTTTGTTGTTCCTGAAGGCAATGATATTGTTGTAGTGGAAAATGATGTCGGTTAATTGGGGATACAATTTGTTTTCCCGAAAGCCTTTGCTGACCTGCTGCAGGTAGGCCAGCAGGGTGTATTTTTTTAGTTCAAAATCAATATAGCCTTCGGCAAACCAGGTTTCAGATAAGGATTTCATATTGTAAAAATTTGGTCCTGATTGAAATTAAGAAAAAATGGCTTTCAGGGAGGAACGTCATTTGTTATTTTTTATTTCATTTTTTAACAACCATGGCCGCCGGTTGCATGTAGAAAGCACCACGCAATAATTTTTAATACGCTTTACAAGCGCTGTTTATTTTGGTTATTTTTATGAGCGGGTTGGTCCGTTACAACAGCCATACGGCATTAATCAGAACGGAACGGAGTATTTTAAATCAAACCAATGACAGCAGAACATCAACGCCTGGCGGTTAATAACAAAAAACCAATACCGCTGGAACAGTGGGGTCCTTACCTGAGTGAAAGACAGTGGGGAACCGTTCGGGAAGATTATAGCGATAACGGTGACGCATGGGGTTATTTACCGTTTGATCAATCGCATTACCGTACTTACCGTTGGGGGGAAGACGGCCTTGCCGGTATTTCCGATTATTTTCAAAACCTCTGTTTTGCAGTGGCACTCTGGAACGGGAAAGATAAAATACTCAAGGAGCGTTTGTTTGGGTTGGGTAATTACGATGGCAACCATGGGGAGGATGTGAAAGAATTATATTTTTACCAGGACAATATTCCCACCCATTATTACATGGAATACCTGTACAAATACCCGCAGAATGAATTTCCTTACAACGACCTGCTTGAAAAAAACCGCATAAGAACCAAACAGGAGCCGGAGTATGAAATACTCGACACAGGGGTATTTGACAAGGAT
>CAYVLT010000306.1:0-5441 GCA_964452405.1 uncultured Ferruginibacter sp. | reverse complement strand
CACCCACCCCACGGCCAGTGCCGGCATAAATTAATTTGTTACCCTTTTTATCGATCTCGTAGGTTTTGCCGTCTTTCGTTACCAGCGCTTTTCCTTTTTCATAGGAGTAGGCTTTTTCAAACTGGCTGGTTAAGAAGGTGGAGCCATCAGGATAAATATACCCCCATAGCGCTTTACCAACACGCACAGACAGCACTGCGGCTCTACCCTCAGAAAAGTTGGCTACATCTTCATAAGCCGGGCGCACTGTTTCAATCCCTTTCGTATTTATAAAACCCCAGAACCTGCCATTTCTTACGGCAGCATATCCTTCGGTAAACCAGGTGATCTCATCGTACCGCGGCTGCATGATCACCTGCCCCAGGCTGTCTATCAATCCCCATTTACCACTCTTTTTCACCTTTATCATACTGCTGTTCAGCAGCCGGTATTCATCGTAGCCGGGAAACTTTACATCCACCCGGTTTTTGGATTCCTCTTCCTTTTGATATTTGTTGAAAGCAATTTTCTGGCGCAGCTCTTTCAGTTTTTGCGCCGACCTGCTGTCGCCCATGTCGGCCGCTTTTTTATAATACAGTTGTGCCTTCTCATAATCCAGGCCGAAAAGGCTGGTATAATCGCTTGAATAGTCATCACCCAAAAAAGCAAAAGCACGTTTGCTGTTCATTTCTGCAGCCTTACTGATCCAAAACCGGGCCTTTGTATTATCGGGACCAAAGCAGGCGGGTGTGTGCCCAACGCGGTAATCCCAGCCCAACATGTAGATCATGCCCAGCCTGAATGCATAATCCGCATCACCTTTGTTGGCCAGTTTTTCAAACAGGTCTGTCACTTCACAGGTGCCCCGTTCGTAGGCGCTCTCCGCATCGGCCAGCAGCTCTGTATTGGCATCAAATGCTGTTGCCTTTAACGATTTGGGGATGCTGGCGGTGTAAGTGTCAACCGATTTAGGATAGTCTTTGCTTAACACAGCTTCGCCAATAATGGAACTGCCCTTCACGAGTGAACTCTCTTCAAATTTGCCATAGTATATAAAATCCCGGTAACCAGTTTCAAGGTTGTCGTGGAGTAATTTGTCGGTGGCCACGAAAATGCCGTTTCCGTTTGGCTTGCCATTTCGCAACATGCCCATGTAAAACACACCGGGGTTTCCAAAAATAAATCCGCCACCGGTATAATCATCATTCGCCGGGTTGCCCTTTGCATCGTAAATAAGGCTCCAGAAATAATGTTTAAAGGAGGGCGCATTATCCTGCGGCCAGGCTACCAGGTTACGCACCGCCGTTCTTTTTTCATGCCGCCAGCTTTGCAGCAACTGTTTCACGGCAGTACTATCGGGCGCAAATACATCTCCATCTGCATCAACGGTATTACCATTTTGTGTAAACACATACCTGGTATGGCCGCTTTTGGTGATTGTGCCATAGGCAACAGGTTCACCGTTATTGAGCATGCCACAGTAAACGCCGTCGCCTGTTTGCAGCTGGCCAAATAAAAACTTACCGTACTTATTGGTAAAGCCCGTAAATTTTTGCCAGCTGCTGCCGGCCGGCTGGCTGAGGCTCATAAAAAAAGGGAAGCCTGTGATATATCCATAGTCAAGGCTGGCGCCGGGATAATTTACCAGTGGGTAGCCGTGCACTTCGCCTGCAGGCGAATACAGGCCAAAGCCATGGGGACAGTCCGCATCGAAATAAAACCGGTCGTCCAGGTAGTTTTGTGTAGCCCGGCTGAAGATACCTTCGGCAAAAAACACAAATGCTTCAGGGTGTTTTTCAAAATTCATTTCTTCCACGGGCAGGTAATCCACGTCGAATCCTATTCCTTCTTCCTTGTAGCTGCTGGCATAACAATAGATCTTACCCGTAAATATTTTTCCTCCTTCCGAAAAAATTCCTTTCATCAGGAAGAGGCTTACTTTGGGCTGCTTCGTGTTAAAGTTTTCAGCCCACACATCACTCACCAGGCTGGTACCGGTACCGCTTTCACAGTTGCCTTCCAGGCAAAACTGTTTTTTACCCATGAATCCCGGTCCCTTGTGTTTTTTGAGTTTGGGCCAGAAATCATTTTTGGGCTGCGCAACTGCCAGGCTGCAGGCCATTATTGCCAGCAGGAAAAGAACACAGAATTGTTTCATACCCTTTAATTTTTCATCGTGATCCGGAAACCTATCCTGCAATTTAAAAAAAACTGACTGCAGCAAGCTACCCAATGCCGGGTATATTGTATGCGTTTAACGGGCATCCAATTCCTGCCTGTTAACACAGCGAGGTGGTTGAAGAAACCAAGACAACTGCAGCCTTGCAAATAACAGGAACGAATACACGATAATAAAAAAATCCGGAGAATACGATGCTTGGCACCAGGCAAGATCCGCACCGGTTCAGTTTGAATCAATCATCAATACAGCCCGGCTTGCTTTCACTTATTCCTGCCCAGCTCTGTCGGGTACAATCGAAACAGGGGCTCGCTCTGCCAGTATTGCTTTGTTAGTACATCCATCACCGTTAGCCGGCCCGTGAAAGCTGCCCCGGTATCGATATTCCATACATTACAGGCGTTCATAGGTTGCTGGCGGTCGAAATATAAAGTGGGGGTGTGGCCGATAAAGATCTCGCTGAATAGTTTCAATTGCGGGGGCAGCCTGGCAGGATCTTTTTGAATGTCTTTGTCGAGCGCCAATGCTGCTTCCCATAAGGATCGGTCCCAACTGAAGCCGGGTGTCATCATTTCCACCTGCGGTCCGGCCGGCGAGGTAAAGCCCGCATGAATAAACAGCCGGTTTTCTTCATCAATAAAATAATAGGGCATGTTCTGCAGGAAATGAAGATGCTGCTGCTTGTCTGCCCCGCTTTTACCGGCATAGCTGGCGATGGATTCCCTGCCACCATGCTGCAGCCAGGTGGCGCCGGCAGTGCCTGAGCGCAGCCATTCTTCGCACCATACATCATGATTGCCTTTGATAAAAACGCAGTCCTGTTGAGTTGCCAGGTCTATCACAAAATCCAACACCTGGGCAGATTCACTCCACCCATCCACGTAGTCGCCTAAAAAGATCAGGCGATCCCTACGGGTGCTTGCTGCTTTTTCCAGTACAGGTGCAAGCGCTCTTAGTCCGCCATGAATATCCCCGATTACCAAGGTTCTTTTCATAAGTAATGAAGATAAGACAGCCCGGTGGGTAGCCCAATAAATGCGTTCCTTTTTTGATTACCGGTATGGCACTTAAGCTGTGCTGTGATTGGGCTATGGGAGGCTGGCTGAATTTTTATCTTTTTTCGGAAACAAAAGCATCCAATACCGATTTTACTTACTTTTGCCATCCGTTATTTAAACAATAACAGGGCCTATAGCTCAGTTGGTTAGAGCACCTGACTCATAATCAGGTGGTCCCTGGTTCGAGCCCAGGTGGGCCCACACAAAGCCCGAAGCAATTTCGGGCTGTTTTTTGCCTGTTCATTTAACCTTTCGTTAACCCTGATGCAGGATATTTTTGCCGTTCAACAACGCATTATGAAGAAAATAATACTTACTGCTTGTACAATTTGTTCCGTACTACTGTCCACTGCCCAAAATAAAGATTGGAGAAAAGAAGTGATCGACCGCCCAAGCGACCATATCATGGTGCAACTCACCAGCGATCATTGGGCCGGCATGCCCGACAGTATCAGCAGCCATATCACCGGGTTATCCCGCGGACTTGGATTTTCACTCATGCTCGACCGCCCCTTTAAAACAGATCCTCACTGGAGCGTGGCTTTTGGACTGGGCATTAACGGAAGCAGCATCTTCTTCAAAAAAATGGAAGTGGACATTACTGCCACCAACTCTACCAAATTACCATTCAGGAACCTCGATTCCGCTGACCGGTTTAAAAAATACAAACTGGTAACCGCCTACCTCGAAGTGCCCGTTGAACTCCGCTACGCCTTTAATCCTGAAAAAGGAAACCGTAGCTGGAAAGCAGCACTGGGACTTAAAATAGGCACCCTGATCAACGCCCATACCAAAGGCAAAACCCTGCAGGATAAAAATGGCAACACTTTAAACGCCTACACGCAAAAAGAAAGTAAAAGATCTTACTTCGGCAGCAACCGTGTAATGGCCACTGCAAGAATCGGTATCGGGCATTTTACGCTGGTATGCAATTACCAGTTGTCGGCCTTCCTTAAGGATGGAGTGGGACCGGATATCAAACCCTACCAGGTAGGTATCTGCCTGAGTGGCTTGTAATACAATCATCATTTTACGAATTAAGATATAACCTGTCCCGGTCTGCAAGGCCGGGATTTTTTGTTTGGTGAATCAGTTACCTTTGCGCTTCACCATTCATCATGAGCGACGAAATAAAACACGAATGTGGCGTTGCCTTCATTCGCCTTCGTAAAAATTTCAGTTATTACCAACAACAGTACGGAACAGTGTTGTACGGCCTTAATAAGCTGTACCTCCTGATGGAAAAGCAGCACAACCGCGGCCAGGATGGTGCAGGGGTGGCTTCCATCAAGCTGAATGTGGAACCGGGCTATCCATTTATGCACCGCATCCGGAGCAGCGCCAGTCAACCCATTGCCGACCTTTTTTTCCAGATCGGGAAAGAAATAGAAGAAATAGAAAAATACCAGCCGGATATAAAAAATCACCCGGGCCTCATGAAGGGCCATGTGAATTTTTTAGGCGAATTGCTATTGGGCCACCTGCGCTATGGTACGCAGGGAAAAAACAACGTGGAGTTTTGTCATCCTTTTATAAAGCGTGACACCATCCCCGCAAGAAACCTCGCCCTCGCCGGCAACTTCAACCTGGTAAATACTGAAGAGCTTTTTAAGCTGGTAAACATTGACCCCGGTGTGTTTCAGAAACAAAGCGACCTGGCGGCGATGATGGAAGTATTGCATCATTATTTGGTAACCGCAGACGAGGCCTTCCCCGGCAATCTCGACATTATAAAAGTGTTGAAAAAGGCCGTAACGCTGTTTGACGGCGGTTTTAATTTTTGCGGACTGGTGGGTAACGGAAGTTCCTTTGTGGTAAGGGACGCACACGGCATCCGGCCTTCTTATTACTACGTGAATGAAGATGTGATTGTTGCAGCCAGTGAACGGGCTGCGATCAGAACGGCTTTTAATGTAAACGAAAACGAAGTACAGGAACTGATGCCGGGCCAGGCGCTGGTTACACACCCGGACGGCAGTTATGTGGTGGAGCAGGTGGTGGAGGCGAAAGAAAGAAGGGCCTGCAGTTTTGAACGGATCTATTTCAGCCGGGGCAGTGATGAAAAGATATACAAGGAAAGAAATGCACTCGGGTATTACCTGAGCGAACCGGTATTGAAAGCCGTAAACCACGATCTTAAAAACACCATCTTTTCTTTCATTCCAAATACGGCAGAAACCGCCTTTTACGGGTTAATAAAAGGAGCCGACGATTACCTTACCCGG
>CAYVLT010000305.1:0-5454 GCA_964452405.1 uncultured Ferruginibacter sp. | reverse complement strand
GGGTAAAACTATCGATCTGCGTAAAGCCCACACTTTTTAACTTATGATACAATGAATTTCCGGAGCCCAGTGTCAGTGTATCGTTCTGCCAATCGTTGATGAAGGAGTTATTACTCGTCCACCCCAGGTTGGTGATGGATACGTACATACCGTTTGGAATGCTGTCCAAAAAGTCCATTGCATTTTTCCGGTAGGCAGGGTCGCTATACGGGAATTCAAATATTTTCCGGGTGGCGCCATCGCAGATCTTCCAGCTTCCAAAACGGCCATTGTTTGCGGTAACATTGTAATTTTCCCAGGGCTTGTACTCGATACTATCATATACCAAAAACTGCAGCGAGCCATATTTACAACCGTATTGTTCAAACTGGTCGAAGTCAAGTATCACACTGATACGATCATAGCTGGTATATGGATACAACCCTGTTTTTATCTGCAGGTTCCGGTTTGATGTGGTGTACCTGAACACCCGGTCATTATCAAGCGTAATAGAATTATAAGTGCTTTTCTTATGCTGGTAATAATGCGACTGGTTGAAACCTGAACTGCTGCCGGCGAGATATATAAAAGAGAAGCTATTCCACACAGGAGTACCACCATTCAATGGCACCATCGCTGTGCGCCAGTAATAAACAGTACTATCCGAGAAGGTAAGGTTGGAAGGTGTAAACTGGATGATACCGCCGGTGCCGTTTGAAGTGAATTGTCGTTTAAACGGAGAGTCGAACATTTCCGTGGTATCAATCTCCATCAGGTATTGTCGCTGTTCACTCAGCGGGTTAGCCGTTGATGCCGTGTAGGTAATGTTCTGCTGGTTAACGATGGAATAATTATAGGGAGCCACCGGCCGCACTTCATCTTCAAGAATGTAAAATTCTTTTACGATGGTATTGTTGGTTTCGCAACTCTCATCCACCTTATTATCTGCATCCAGCGTTACAGTGATCTTATTCAGTCCTTTGTCGGTAATTGGATTAATGGGTACTGTAAAAGACAGTGAATCACCGTACCCGATGTCCGTCATCACCTGGTCGTAAATGTACTGTATAGAATCATTGGGCAATTTGCGCTGGATAACCACCCGCACTGAATCATTACCCGATTTACCGATATTATTGATCCTTACTTTCAACGTAAAGCTATTATCCGCAACCGTTATGATAGACGGATCAAATTTCACAGAAGCATCTTCCACTGCATAATCAGGTTTTAAAAAATAATTGATCCTGATAGCAGGGTCACCGTGCAGGTTGATCTCTTCGAGGTGAATCCTGGTATAAAAGTCCAGTGCCGCAGTGTTGGCGCCGCCCAAATTCTGCAACACCCTTTGTATTTGCTTACCGATTGTATTGCCATACATGTCTTTTGAAATGGCATTGTACAATTGCAGGTTGTAAATATTTAAGAACGGGGGAATACCCAGGTGCGTGGAACCGAGGAAGCCGATACTGCCGCGGTGATCTGCTAATACATATTTTTCAGAGATTGACAATCCGCCCGAGGCTCGCAATGGATCAAACGTGAAAAAGTTACCGGCGCTGCAACCGCTGATATTGAAAAAAGGATATTTTCCCTGGTTGTTGAATACATCCGGACTGGTAAGATTAAATGCCAGCGTGTTGGCAGAAGAGTGCCCGAAATACCCGATCAGGCCCACACCTTCATTGATCAGTTGCTGTATTCTTTCGCCGCTCGCCTGTTCCACCGCCGCAGAAGAAGTTTTGCGGAAGGTTTCCACGTAGGCACCAAACAAACTATCTTCAATGATCGATTTATAGCCATTCATGTAGTTGGTAAAGTCATTGTCTTCAGTAGACGTGGCGCCCCCCACCACATGCAGAATCCGTTTCATCCAATCCTTATCACCGATTGTACAGCTTGGATTATTTTGTACCTGTTCGTATTCGATCACCTTATCGAGGTAGTGTTTTATTTCGGTACCGTTGATCGCCGAAAGCCTTCCAATAGGTACCAGCGGCAGGTTAGAGCCTGGATCACAGGCCAGCAACACATCCGAAGCGGGCCAGCCAAAGGTGGGCACCATCTCTATCTTCTTCATGTCGGGATTGGCTTCATTTTGCTTGTACTCAATCGAGGTTACCCCCCTTCCGATGAGTAGAACATATTTGGGCCGCGTGGAAAACTGGCGATAGGCAAAACGTATAAAATCGCGGATGGCTGCAGGGTGCTGCAAAATGCCGAACGAAAACTGATCATACAACTCATCAATGTTAACCACTTTGGTATTGAATCCACCACCAGCCGCAGTGCCCCTGTATTGGCGGTATTGATCCACGTAATTATTACCGTTACCATCATTGTACAATACAGGATTGCTGATGATAAGATAGTCACCCTGGTTATCGGTTTGATTAAAATTGACGAAATTTTTAACAGTACCGCTGCTGAGTGTTTTCACATTGGTGGGGTCTTCGCTTACGAGCCAGAATCTACGCACAGCATCCAATGAAGGCGGCAATGCAAAACGCACTTTGCCAGGCACAGAAATATCTCCGGTGTAGCGGTTGCCATCATTCATAGACAGCAGCACCGGCGCCGCACTGCCCGCGCTGAAATTATCAATCACCAGGTAATTACCCACCGAAGATGGATTGAGCTCGAAATAAAAATTTGCGTCGCCGTTAAAATTAAATTTAGCCGGGTAAGTAACAGCTACATTGGCCACCACCATCCGGTCGAAAGGATTGGGTATCGTGGCATAAGAACCCACGGCTACCTGCAGGTAATCGGCGCTTTGCAATAAAGAGAGCGGAAGGTTGTTCACCCTTCTTTTCAATGTATCGAAATAGTTCATCGCTGCATCCAGCACCACGTTGTTGAAAAATTTCACCCGCACATTTCTTGCATTCAAGGCATTACCGGATGCTGCAATGGTAAGCGACACACTGTTGGCCGGACCTGATGAATATACATTCAGCTTGTCAAAAGTTTTATACAGGTCGAGCCCCTGCGCCACATCGCTGCTCGTCCAACCTTCGCCAATATCATAGGAAGATGAGTAAACGAACTCACCTACCTGTACCGCATATCCGCGGTTGTACTGGTTACGGTAGGCTGCTGCCACCGTGCGGAAAAAATAATTATCGGCAGGCAAAGTATTGGCGGCTACATTATTCACCGTGTCTCTGTAACGGAGATTACCGGCGGCAGGATTAACAGTTAAAAAATATACTGCCGTATCAGTATGCAGGCTGAAGCTGTCACATAGCTGGTACCCAGGTTTTATGTACAAAGGCTTATCGGGTACGCCATCATTTCTTCTTCCGAAAAACTCGATATAATCGCTGGCTCCAAATGGCCCGGTTGGCACTGAAGTGTATATCCGCACCTGCTGGCCATTGCGCCAGAGCTGGAAATATTCAGCCGGCGTATTGGTAAGGCCAAGTGCCGCCAGTGTTGATTGGTTGATGCGGTATAGGCCATTAGTGATCACCTTGAACTTATAATAGGTTTTATTATAATCGATCCAGCTGTTGTTCAACTGGGCCTTTGCGGTCACCGACGCCAGGATAATTATTGCAACTAATATTTTTCTCATTGTTCGTTGTTGTTATGGAATGGTGGGTTAGTCTTCTTTTTTGGCAAGGTTTAACCTTATTGAAAAAACATGGGTGTATAAAGGATTGTTCTGGTTGGCCAGGTTGGTGTACGCATAGTCAAGCGATACATTCCCGATCTTGAACCCGGCACCAAGACTGGGTTGGTAAATCCACACTTTTTTCTGGTTGAGGGTATCCCCGTCAGAAAATGCTTTTTGAAAATTTGTGACACCCGCCCGAACAAAAAACACGTCACTCACGTTGGCTTCAAAACCTACACTCGGATCAGCGCTCACGGCCTTACTGCTGATAAGTGTATTTCTCTTTCCATCAAACGTAAGCGCTACGTTGGCCTCTGCCAATAATTTTACAGAGCTGCTGATGTCGAAATTATAGCCACCGCCGATGATCAATCGCGGTGCAGTTAATTCGGATGATTTTACAGGAATATCATTTTTTGTGAGGTACAACACTTCCTTTTCCTTTTCAGTGAATTTAAACGACCATGCGTTGAAGGTGGTGGTAACATCGCGTGCCACAATACCCAGGCGCCAGTTGTCCTTCTTCATCTGGAAACCCGCATCCAGTCCAAATCCCCAGGCACCTGCAAATGAACCTACGGTGCGGCGGATGATCTTGGCATTTACCCCGAAGCTCATGCTTTCTTCATCAGACTCAGACAATGTTTGGGCAAAAGATAACAGCAAGGCATAATCAGCAGAAGAAAAGCTGGTGATGCGGCCGTAGTCGAGGCTTCCATCCGGTTGTACCAGGAACAAGGTATTGGGAATATCATCCACCGCAAAACGAAGCAGGGAAATACCGAGGGTACGCCGGTTGTCCTGTACCGGGATGGCCACAGAGCCATATTCAAACTTACCAATACCGGCGAAATACTCGGCATGCATCGCACTGATCGAAGGCACATCCTTGACCCCTGTGAGGCCGGCAGGGTTCCAATAGCCGGCGGTGCCATCCTGTACAGAAGCTACCTGGGCGCTGCCCATTGCCAGGCCGCGGGCACCAGCGCCAATGTTTAAAAATTCGTTGGAATATTTTCTGAACTGGGCAAAGGAACAGGCTGGTAACAGCACGGCGCCCACCAGAAAAGCAGTAAGTTTATGATTCATAATTTGTTTTCCCCGGTTGTTTTGTAATGGATTTGGATAATCTTAACCCTTAAAACGCATATTTACCCGCTAAATTGTGCCGGTTTTCCAATAAATGGAAATTAGGCGAAAATGGCCAATTTATGGGGGTTTACGCAAAAGTTTCCGGTATTTATTCCTGCCGGAAGGTCATTCCACCAAAAGACCCTGCCTTTTCCCGAAATGCTGCATCTGATTCATGTGAACGGCAAATCCAAATCAGAGGTTGGCAAAGCAGTTGATTAAATTACCGCAGGGCAGTTTCATTTCCAGATTTTATAAGCACATTTGCAAAAAATTACGCATTGTAACAAATGAAGAATCTTATAGCTGAATTGAAATGGAGGGGGATGATACAGGATATTATGCCCGGCACAGAAGAACAACTCAACAAAGAAATGACCACCGGGTACGTTGGCTTTGACCCTACAGCCGACAGTCTTCATATTGGCAACCTGGTACCAATCATTTTATTGATCCACCTGCAGCGCTGCGGCCATAAACCCATTGCACTGGTAGGTGGCGCCACCGGTATGGTAGGAGACCCCAGCGGTAAAAGCGAAGAACGCAACCTGTTGAGCGAGGATATACTCCGTCACAACCAGGCCTGCGTAAAAAAACAACTCGAAAAATTTCTTGATTTCGACAGCAGCAAACCCAATGCAGCTGAAATGGCCAATAACTACGACTGGTTTAAAAACTTCACTTTTCTTGAATTCATCCGGGATGTGGGCAAACACATCACC
>CAYVLT010000304.1:0-5478 GCA_964452405.1 uncultured Ferruginibacter sp. | reverse complement strand
AAGCCTGCCGCTAGCGTTCATCCTGAGCCAGGATCAAACTCTCCATTGTAAATGAGTTGTTTGAACTGACTTAGTATTTTTCTCTTGGAAAAAACTTGTCAAATTCCAATTAATGTATTTCGCTAAAAATTACCTTGTGAATCAATTAAGATTCGTGCTGTTGCTTCCAAACTTTCAAAGATCTTTTGGCCTTTTTTCAGACCCCGTTTTTCTAACGGAGTGCGAAGGTAAGAGCCTTTATTTTACCACCCAAATTTTCTTTTACTTTTTTTGAAAAAATTTTTCAGGAAAGAAGTAAAAATGAGTGCTAATTTTCGAAGAACATTTCCCCTTTTTTGTTTTGGGAGTGCAAAGGTAAGAACCTTTATTTAACCACCAAATTTATTTTAGAATTTTTCAAAGTTTTTTTTGAAAGAACTCCAGAAAAAGGATCGTTGTTTTTTTAAAGAACTACCGCTTTTTTTATTTGCGGACGGCAAAGATAACAGGAACTCGTTTACTACCAAACTTTTTTTGAAAGAATTATTAATCATTCTATCCAGTCCACTTCCAGGATTTCAATAAAACCCTTTCCTGTAAAGGGTTTTACCTATTAAAAAAAAATGAAAATATTTTTAAAAAAAATGTCCTGCAGTCATCTTACGCTTTTTTAGCAGCGCCTCCTTCTTTTCTATACCCTATCGGAAATCATTTAAAAATTCTCCTGCTTTTCAATCCTCCCTGCGCCAGTAAAAGCTTTCTATAAAAACGCTCACAGTTACATCAACCAGTACCAACGTGGCGTTCGAATCCAATCAATGAAAATGCAGTGTTCTAAATGGGAATCGCCGCCCGTTGCACACGAACAAAACGAATCATCAGCTCCGGGTAATTGATGCCGGGAGGGGCACCCTCCCAATGAGAAATAAAACTGCTTGTGCCGGCCCCGGGGTCCGGCAGCTACCTGTTAATTTTGTAGAAAAATGCCGGTCGGAAAGATCACTTCCTTCAGGAAAAGTCCCTGGGGCGGCACAGAAAAATCAGCGCCGGCAGGATTGCGGTTCTCTATAACCTGCAGGAAACGGTCCATAGATGTTTTACCAGTGCCCACACGCAACATAGTGCCCACGAGCCCCCGAACCATTCCCCGCAGGAAGCGGTTGCCCTTAACCGTATATACTATACAATCACCCTGCCTGGCCCAACTGCTCTTATAAAGGCTACATTCAAATGTTTTCACCTGCGTATTACGTTTAGAAAAACTGGTGAAATCAGTATACCCCGTCAAGGCCGTCGCAGCTTCCCGGAGTTTGTCCATATTGAGTCCATAGGGGTAATAATAGGCCCGGTCTTCTAAAAAAGGATCTTTATGCTGGTAAATGAAATAGTCGTATTCGCGGCTCAGCGCATCAAACCGGCAGTGAGCCTTGCTGTTTACAGGTAAAATGGATTTGATCACAATATCACGCGGTAATATGGCATTCAGGCTGTATACATTCCTGGCAAGCGTTTCTGCAGGTGGAAGATGTGTTGCATCGAAATGGAAATAATTGTCCAGCGCATGCACACCGGAATCTGTTCTGGATGAACAGGTGAGGGTCACGGGCACTTTAAATAGTATTGCCAATGCCTTTTCCACTTCTGCCTGTACAGAATTGGCATTTTGCTGTATCTGGAAGCCGGCGTAGTTGGCTCCGTTGTAGGCTACCTGTACAAAGTATCGTGGCATAATCAGTGCTGTATCCTGCTTTAGTGACGAATCATCGCTTTAAAACGACTGATGTAGTACTCCTCGGTAAGCTGGCTTTCAAGTACGGGGAAGTTATGAGAATCGGATACAAAGCCATATGCGAGGTCAAAAAAATGGTACTTCCCTTCATCCTTTAAAAACAACACACTCAAGTTTTTTACCTGGTCGACCGTATAGCATTTCGACTTAAAATATTTACGGGCCGTTTCCAGCATGTCATCGTCATTATCGGCGCCGGCCATTTTTTTACGGAGCTTTAAAAAATCATCGTCGGTCGCATAATTTTTACAATCGGAATTGATCATTGGCTTCACCTCTTTGCTTTGTGGGGTTTCCACCACGGTAGTTTCACCAGCCTTAACCTCGATCGGGAGAAACTGCTCAGCCACCGTGGCCTGTGCACTGTCAGGCTTAGCGATAGTTTCCTGGATCACTGCAGGCTGGTTTACTGCTTCTACCACCTGTTCTTTTTCTTCCGGTGCTTTCTTTATTTCTGCTGAGTCTTTTGACAATTCCTTCTCGGCAGCAGGTTGTTCGATGTTACCAGCTGCAACGGGTTCTGCGTTGCGTTGGGTTGTAACGGCTGTGGTATCTTCTGCGGGTATATAAATATTGATGGTATCAGCCTCACTGCCTGAATGATCCAGGTAAGTAATTGAGAGGCCTTGCTCATCTTCTTTCGTATCCGTTTTTTCGATGGCAGGTTTTGCCATTTCTTTAGCAACCGGAGACATTGCCACCTCCACCTGCTTAACAGTATCGGGTACCGCAGGATTCGCCTCGTGGGAAACGGCCGGTGCGGTTTCCTCCTTGGTTTTTGCAACTGGTTGCTTTTCCTGGCGGATGGAGGGATCATTCACAACAGTTGACAGCAGGTTGGAGAACTCGTCTGTTTTTTCAACCACTGCCACATCTTTTCCTCCTGTTGCATCTCCTGCCATCACAACATTCATTGTTTGCAGGTTAAAAAGTCCCCACCCTTTATCTCCGAAGTTCTTTACCAGGTAACCTTCATCCTTGCTGCCAATGGTACATACAAAGCGCTGCTCCGCCGCTTCATTTTTCGGGAACCCAATAACGATTGTATGGGGGCCTTCCTGCAGCTTCGGCAGGATGAGGTAACCGGAGGCAGATGAGCTGAACACCTGCTTATCGAGTTTTGCATAAAATGGCTGTCGGCCTTCCGTTTGGAGGTAAATAAAATGATTCAGTTGGGCAAACGCATACCGGGGAGTGTTTAACAGCAGCATTAAAAAAACTGCGTTAAGAAATTTCTTCATGCAGAACTACTTTAGCTACAAATCTAACCATTATAATTATGCCTGAGTCATGCCGTAAAAAAATTGCTCCGCCGGCAATAAGCTACCAACAGGCAGCTTACAATAAAAAAGGGGCCACTGCAGGCCCCTTGTAATATAGAATGAGATGATTATTAAAAACGTGGACAGGGGATACCTTTCACTTCGGTTGGCCGGTGAATATAGATCAATGAAAACTCTGATCCGCCCCTGCTGGCTGTTGCGGCTTTTAACCCTGATGTATTGATGTCATAGCTGGCTCCAATCCTCAACCCGTTTATTTCAAGCCCAACATAAGGTATCACTGCATCATTCACCCTTAGCCAGGATCCGATGTACACATTTGTAGGATTGGTTTCATCACCATTCACCAGTGCGGAAAGCGCTCCACCCAGTACCACTTCGCTGGCTTTGTTTTGTAACTGGTAAATCGCTGAGGTAAACACTGAGAGGTTGTCACTAACGGGAAATGATCCACCACCGTGAACAGTCATACGGGAGGCCAGGTTCCAGGTTTTATCGATAAAACTAAGACTGGGTTTATTGATATGATACAATGAAAAACCAAGGTAATAGTTATTAAGACCGTTTGAGGAACCTGAATATAGCAGGCCGGCATTCATGTCAAAATAATTCTGATGCCCGTTATTGGTAAAGGTTTCCCCTGATGAGATGCTTGGATCGAATCCATTTTGCGTTAATTGGTTTTCGAAGAGCAGTTTGGTCTCGTCTAAAAATGCACTGCTGTAAGTAGCCTGGAAACCAGCCCCGATGGTATTGTACCCATCGGCATCCAGCGCCTTGTGATAGCTTAGTGAGAGTGAGCCATAGTTTAATTTAAGCGCTGCGTTTGCACTTTGATCACTTAAACCCGAAATACCGATACCAAATACATCACCTTCCGGAATTTTACTTTTCAGTATGGCGAAATCAAGAGAAGCACTTGTGGTAACGTATGCTTTAGGAATCGATGGCCATTGATCCCTGTGATTAGCTGCCACTCTCCACTGACCATCAAACTTTCCGGTAAAAGCAGGATTAAGGGTTAAGGGCGACGAAAAAAACTGGGAAAAATGCGGATCCTGCGCCTGAACAAGGACAGCAGTTGCCACAGAAAGAAACAAGAGCAGGGCTTTTTTCATTTTGGTAGTACTTATTGTATTGAATAAAGATAGGGATTTGGAGTTAAATGCTGCACCGAAGTGAGTAAAAGGTTGCCGAAAAATGCAGCAATGAATGGTAAAAGGGCATCATGATTGCATTTTTTGCCCAAAAGCAAGGTCACCGGCATCTCCCAGGCCCGGAACAATGTACCCTTTGGCGGTGAGTTCATCATCAATGGCCCCACACCAGATCGTTGCCTTCGGTACTTCCCGTAAAACAAATTCGATGCCTACGGTACAGGCAATGGCACATACGATATGCAGTTCTTTGATATCCCCTTCGTCTTTCAGGTACTGAATAGCTTTCACGAGCGATGCACCGGTGGCGATCATCGGATCGCTGATGATCACCACTTTCCCGTCCAGGTCGGGACAGCTCATATATTCAAGGCTGATCTCGAAAGACCCGTCCGGATGATGTTTGCGGTAGGCGCTGATAAATGCATTCTCGCCCTTATCAAAATAATTGAGCAGGCCGGTATGCATGCCCAAACCAGCCCGTAATATGGTGGCCAATACAGGCTGCGCCTTTAAAACTTTACAATCAGCCAACCCGAGCGGGGTGGTTACTTCCACCTCTTCCCATTCCATTTTTTTGCTGATCTCGTAGGCACAAATTTCCCCAATTCGTTCAAGGTTGCGTCGAAAACGCATGCGATCGGTCTGTACCTCCACGTTTCTTAACTCACTTACCCAATTACTGACTAACGAATGCTGTTCGCTGAGGTTGACTACCATGAATATATTTTTGAGTTTGTAAGATTAGAATTTGAAATTGCAGCGCAATCAAGGCCGTAAAAATAGTGATTTAAAAAATAAATAACATGATTTACAAGGCAATCGGGGTAATGAGTGGCAGTTCGCTGGATGGGCTTGATATTGCCTTTGTAACGTTTACTGAAACCGGTGGCAAATGGACAGCAGCATTGCAGGCCGCAGACTGCGCAGGCTATGATTCTTACTGGCAAACAAAATTAGCCGGGGCCTGTAACCTTGCGGCCCTCGACTACCTGCTATTGCATAGTGAGTACGGGCATTTTATCGGGAATGCCATCAATGATTTCATCGGCCAACATCGGCTACACCACCAGGTTAACCTGGTGACCTCGCACGGCCATACGGTTTTTCACATGCCCGAAGCAAAAATGACTGCCCAACTGGGTGAAGGCGCCGCCATCGCTGCCGTTACAGGTTTACCGGTGATCACTGACCTGAGAGCCATGGATGTTGCCCTGGGTGGGCAGGGAGCCCCCATTGTTCCCATGGGAGAAAAGCTGTTGTACCCGGG
>CAYVLT010000303.1:0-5483 GCA_964452405.1 uncultured Ferruginibacter sp. | reverse complement strand
TATACTATCAACGCTACCGTCTCCATAGGTCCATACATAATACTGGATCGGTACGATGAGGTTACTCACCTGCCCGGTGAATTTCACGGGTAACGGGCGGCAACCATCCGGCGGCACATAGGTAAAATTCACTGAGGGTTGGTAGTTACGGATGAAATTATACACTTTGGGATTGCTTACACAGCCTGCTACGGTATCCGTTGCCGTTAGTGTAACGGAGAAATTACCAAAACTGCTGTAGGTATGTAACACCGGCAAGGTATCGGTGGTGATCACAGCCGGGGAGCCATCACCAAAGGTCCAGGTGAAACGAAGATCAGCATTGGGAAACGTGTTATTGGTAAACGTAACGACGAAAGGATCGCCACAGCCGTTTACTTTATCAGGAGTAAAGTCAACAACGGGACCGCTTTTTACATTCACTGCCGTGATGGCGGTATCGGCGCAGCCCTGTGCATCATACGCAATCAGCAATACATTGTAGTCACCCGGATTCACAAAACTGTGCGTGGTGGGCGAATTATTCTGCAGCGCATTGTTGTCGGTAAAACGCCATTGCACATGATCTGGCACAGGAACAGCACTTCCATCATAAGTAGTGGCACTATTGGCACATACTGTATCGGGCGCTGTGATAAAGAAGGGTGCCAGGCCGGCTCCGAATTTTACATGGATGGGTTTACTGATGGTATCGGTACAACCCTGCTGTGTGTAAGCGATCAATGTAACTGTATAATCTCCGGGGGTTGAGAATGTGTGACTCACCGGTGAATATAATTGATTGGCATTGTTATCACTGAATATCCATTTTACATAGTACGGCGTTGGGGTACCCGTTCCCGTGAATTGTGTGGCAGTATTCACACAAACCGTATCAGGTGCGATGGTGAAGGCAGGTGTGGATTTACCAATGTAAACAGTACGGGTGGTGGTGGAACTGCATCCACTGCCTACGGAAGCCGTCAGCGTTACGGTATAGGTACCTGGTGCTGCATAAAAATGCGATGGATTTTTTTGCGTGCTGGTATTGCCATCTCCAAAATCCCACAGGTATTTATTGCCCGGGCTTCCGCCGGTGGTGGTATTTGTGAATTGTATGGTGGCCGTATCGTTACAACTGAACGCCGGGTTGGTGGTAAAAGATGCAGCAGGCTTGTTCCAAACATGCACGTACTGGAATTTGGTGGCTGCATCGCTTTCACATCCCCAACTGTTTTTTACGATCAGTGAAATATTGTATAAACCCGGGCTGTTATAAATAAAAGTTGGATTCTGAACCGTACTTCCCCCTGCACCAAAATCCCATGTCCAGTTGTTGATGGTACCGGTGGCCGTGGTTGACAGATCCGTAAAGCTGGCGGTGTAAGGCACACATCCCGCCGTATCATTTACCTTGAAATCAACGGTGGGTTTTGGGTACACCACCACTACGTCGTTTTTTGTACGCACCACTCCATTTGAAAATGTAACGGTGAGGGATACGTTAAAAGTTTGTGCGGTTAAATAGTTGGTGCCCACCACGGAGGCCCCGTTGGGGATGATTGTTCCATTTCCCAGGTTCCAGTCTCTACGCACCACGGTACCCCCGGAGGAAGCGTCAGTAAAATTAACACCACCGAGCGGCACACAACCATTTCGGATATTAATGGTAAAATCGGCCGTTTGAGCCAGCAGCGACTGGCAAAAAATGCAACTCAAAAACAGAAAAAGGAACAACGCATTCTTACTGCGACGGTTACCCACCCCGTTCCCATAAGCTATGTGGCGTATTTCTTTCAATACTGAAATGATTTAATTGGCGCTATAAAGCCCGTTTTCTAAAAATAAAACAAATTAGGATACAATGCATCACAACAAGGCAGGCCAATCAAGCATTCCACTATCTTCGCCTTCTTCGTTGCCGGTTGTCTTCCGTTAAAATAATTTCTTTGTTTTCATAAATTTTCAGGTTCTTCCCCGCATTCACTTTTAGGTTACCCGGCACCGTAATGCTGAGCGACTGGCACTGTGCATTGATATCCACCGCGATAGTATCGGTAATGATAACGATCGTGGAAGAATCTGGCAGGAGGCCGGAATCCCATACCGCCGTGTCGCTCCAGTTTCCGTTGCCTTTTGATTTTGAATAGCCGTTCCTGTTCATCGGCGTTGACCAACAGTTGATCGAACCTACACAGGGTGGATCCCACATTACAACTCCACTGTCTGTTGCCACCCAGAGCTTAAAGCGCTTTTCATCGCAGGAAATGGCATTGATATTATCAGACACCAAACCGTTCACGGCTCCATACCTGCGGTAATACAATTCATCCTCCAGGCGGTTAGGCCAGCCGCCACCTGCATCGAAATAAATCATACCCATGTTGGTGCCCACGTACACATCTCCATGCCGGTTACCCGCAATCGCATTGTAATTAACAACGATTCCGGGTGGAAATGTATTGGCAAAATTAATGTGATGCCAGCGCCCGTTTTCATCATACACCAGCAGGCCTCCCGTTGCCATTCCCACCCAAATTCTTCCAAACCGGTCACCGTAAATGGCCCGTGCAAGAAAACCGGATGGAAAGGTTGGTTCGGTGGTTGCATCATAGGTTCTTACCAATGCATTTGTTTCCGCATTGTATACCAGCAATTGGTTAACACCGTAGTTAGCCTGCGCAAAAGCCCATACCTGGTATTGGTTACCACCCACGGTAAGGCAACCCGCAGTTCCGCTGTTGACATTAAGACCTTCATTTACTTTTTTAAACTCCGGTGTGAAGCCGTAAAATCCCTGCCCCAGCATGCCACTGGTGGAATTGTTACTTGAAATGTAGGCCAGCGTTGCCACCCACGCTTTTGCATTCACACCATCATTAGCGCGGAAAGTATCAATATACATACAGCGGGCATTGCGTGAAGGCACATGTGTGACAGGATCAACAGTGTACAAGGTACTGGCAGATGTGTAAGGATAAGCCAGGTAATTTACACCACCTGCGATGCTGCTTCCACCACCCTGCGTACCCTGGCGGCCGGATTGTGCGATCCACACATCACCCCATTTATCCACCTTAATATCATTGAACCTGACATCGGTTAATTCAGTGCGTTTGGTCCAGTCGCTACCATCGAACTGGTAAAATCCATTGTAGTTAGTGCCGGCAAATACAGTTCCATCTTCCGCAACAGCGATGGACGTAAAATTATTGGTCGTGAAATCCGGCGTGTTGGCCATGTTATATACGTTGGAAGTATCCACCCCTACTGCCGCCCAGGCGTTTTTAACCGTATTGTATTCTGTAGAGCCATAGCCATAGAGGCTGGCTGTTGAATTAAGAGAAACCGTCATCGCATTGGCATACCCGGCGTTGGGGGTAAGGTTTAGTTCCATCAGGTAAGCGATCTTTTGAGTAACTGCAAATCCAAGCCCGGTAATGTTGTAAGCGTGCCCCTTCGTGTTGGTGGATGATTCACCCTGCGTGATCAGGAAAAACCATTTGTTCAATACCCCGCTGTTCGTGTGTACGCCACAGTTATCATTGTCTGCGGGTCCACCGCTTTGATCCGGGGTATGACAACTTACAAAATCTCCATCCAGCCAGTTCCTTGAATGATAAGTGCTGGGGTCATTGAACAGCAGCGGATTTTGCATGTCTCTCAAGCCCGCCGGGCTACCACCCGGGTTGGATGATTTTTCAAAGAGTCGCCAGGTGATCTCTGTTGACATGCCGGGATCGTGTGTTTTAGCGTAGTTGGTAACGCAAGCTGCCCAGATATCGCTGAAAGCCTCATTCATGGCTCCCGACTCCCAACGATACACCAGCCCCGAGGTGGTTTCTGTAATTCCATGGCCCAGCTCATGAGCGCAATCATCCAGTGAAGAAGCGATAGGATCTGTTCCTGAACCTGGGTCAGAAATAGTACCATTCCCATCGCCAAAATGCATATTGGTTCCATTCCAGTAGGCATTATCATAAGGCTTCCCGCCTTCCCACACATGTACATAATTGATCACATCACCATTATTGTTATTCCAGCTGTTTCGGTCATGCACATATTTCCAGTAATCACTTACCCAGATCATGTTATCAATCACGTCTGTGGCGCCATCATCCATATTACTGTTGTGATACTCGGCCGCCGTCCAGTTATTATCATTGTCGGTAAAGTCAATAGCCGTTGACTCATAACTCGGCGAAATGTTGGTATTGTGACTATTTTGCTGGTAGTTGAGTACGATTATTTTGTGATTATTGCGAATCGCCCGCAGCCGGTATGGATGCGTATTGGTTTGAGGATTGGCATAAAGGTCAGCCAGTATCTGCCGGTGGCCATTGTACCGGGTATCAGCCGTGGCCGCTGCATTGTTGATGTCTTCGTTGGGATTAGCAGTCGGTGAAGTTGGCGTATTCATGCTGGCAGCTTCTGATACATTCACAGAAGGGATACTTTTTTTGGCGTGCTTGATAATCGGGTCATCCAATACGATCCTTCCATCCCTGGCATCTACATACACATAACTCCGTGATAACGGATCCACGGCATAAATATCAAATTTATAAGCCAGGCAAACCCTTCCTTCTTCTGTTAAATAATCATCAATGATAACCAATTCACCCACTGGTGGTTGCCGCTCAGCGTCGGTAATGCCAGCTCCCCATGCATAGGAACGGGCACCTACATAGTCAATGGCTTTTTGAAAAGCCTGTCGCTCAGGCAATACTGCCCGCGTATTAAATCCATTGGGTATAGAATAATATTCGAGTTGCATCATTTTTACAACACCATTGTAGCTGGTTGAATTGATAACACCATGCTCCACTTTAATGCCTTTATAATACTGGTGAATTTTTTTTACTGAAACATCTCCTTCCGTATGTATGTCCCGTTGCTCATCGATCAACTGGTCTTCGTTCTGCCGTAAAACAAGTTTTTGATCCAGCCAGTTAACGATGTCCGCAGCCTGTGGCCCGGTGTTTTTAAACAACAACGCCGCCTGTGTTCTGTTGATCAATTTCATTTGATTGCCCTGTGGTTGCAGCATTGCCTCCTGCTGTAACAGCGCTTTCATCTTTGATAAGGAGGGTTGTGCATAAGCAGTACCCACAAAAAAAGTAAATGCAATCAATAGGGGAAAAACTTTCGACAATTTCATAAGCTTAGTTTTAAACGTTCAACAGGATCCCAGCGACCTGCTTTGCTTTGAGTGAAACGCTTAAAACTTATAAAAAAGCGGGATATCTCCAATACCAATTTTTATGTAGTTGCCCTAATGCCCTCCCGTTGCCAGGTAATTGACCCCGTTTACTTTCAGGTTTACTCCTGCCCCTACACTTATGTTGCCGGGTGACTCAATTTTAATCGAGTTACAATTGGCATCCTCGGTAATACTTACGGCATGTTTAACCACCACGTTGCTGTTAAAGCCAGGCACCTTGTTATTACTCCAGATGCCCGGGTTGTTCCATGGACCTGCCGTAGTGGTATAGGCGGGGCCG
>CAYVLT010000302.1:0-5491 GCA_964452405.1 uncultured Ferruginibacter sp. | reverse complement strand
GGATTTTATGAGTTTGTCCCAACTATGAATGCTGGCGAAAAAATGGCGTACAACGCCGAGGTATTACTGCAGGGCTGGAATTTTCCTTCCGTCTGCCGGGTTACTGATGATGAATTTTGATTGAAAAGTTGCCGCTAACTGCAGTTGCTGAGAGTTGTTTGTCCTGCCCGGACTGAAGTTTGGCTTTTTACAACTGTTCATTGTTCTTCCGTCCAGCCAGACTTGAAGTAATACCCATGTTGGCAGTAGTTCGGCTAATTAAACGGGTTTACAAGTTGCAGTTGATTCCAACAATATCATATTCAGATTTATATTCTTTGCGTTCAATAGTGAAATGACCTTTAAAGATTATTTGGTGATATTCATCGACCTCTTTTTTATAATTAAGGTTTATCTTATATCCATCACCTTCATAAATACTACTGTTCTCGTTTTCAGTGTCACGATGACTCACTAATTTTAAAATAACTTCCTTTTTATTAACAATAACAATTGCAACGGGAATCGGTTGATGTTCATCTGTGGTATCGATTGTTCCTGTTTGCAACAAAAAAGTATTTTCATATTTCAGAGTTTTGAGGTCTTTGCCAAAAAGATTTTCGCAATGAGTTAAATCTGAAGATTTATTAGCAACGTCAATTTCGATGGCCCGAACACAACCTGTCAAACATAAGACACTAAGAAAGATTGGGAAAAGGCTATATATTTTAAACATTCACTATAGAATTACTGCCAACTCCTAAATATACGCACCATTTCACAGACACCCCGGTTTGCATCTATTTTTCCAGTAGGCTGACAACCACATCAATAGCGAAAGAAAGCGCAGGTTATCGAATGGCGGATTTTGGATTGCAACAATTTAAATGCGCAGTTTTTTGGGGGTACCTGAAATAAAAAAGGCGCAGGGTAGGGAAGCGCTGTGGTGATCCAAAAAACCAGGGGCGCTGAGACGGTTGTCGGGGAAGGCACTCAAACCAGGATATGGCTTTGCCTCTCTCACTCACAGTGAAATACCCTCCGGCAACTGCCGGATGCGGATAGTCTTATCGGTTAGTAATAATTCCTGGAGTAACGGCGGGTTAACAGCCACTACGTGGGGATGGTCTTAATTGGTGGGATATAATCAATTAAGGGTCAGGACTAAGATATAGATATTTTCCATTCGGTGCACTGGTCCGCATAAAAAAAACGGGTGTAGTGCAAAAAGAAAAAAAGGGTAGGCCTGCTGGCTCAGGTCGAGGTCGTTGGCCAACACGTCCTGTTTAATGCCCGGCATTTCCCTGAAGCGTTTTACATTGCGGCCCTGGAGGATGTTTTTCTTCCATTATGGATTGTTTTGCGTTAAGGATAAATAAACTCAGAGATACTGGCAATCCGTATAAACACGTAATTTATCCTGCGCATTCAAATGCCACTTTTGAGCAAGTTCTCCAAAGGAAAAAGCTATTTCTTTGTGGCAGGGAGCCCTCCTCCCGGTAAAAAAGCTTTTCAATGATCAAGTTGGATATTAGTTTGTAGCGATGCCAGCCCCCGGAATAAAAGTATTTTTCTGGCCTTTCTTTTAGTTTTCTTCGGGCCAGCTATTGGATTGGTGTTGGTTTTAACGCACTTATTCCGAACAAGACCAAAAGAAGACCAAAAGCAGGTAACAAGAAGCGCCGCAAAAATTGGCTTTCTCAGGTGCTCAAAGTCAGTTTTAAGCGGGTATCTAAAAGTGCTTACTTTGCCATCGGCCACCTTATCAAAACCGGATGGACCGCTTATGCCTGGCTTTGATGCTGTGCCTGTAGCCTTAAAAAGCAACTTTCCCGGAGCATGAACCCTCTGTACTGCCCTGCCTGCAGAATGTGGGAAAATACTTTAGTAAAAATGCTAAATTATGCAGTTGATTGTTCCTTTTTTAACCTATTTTGCAACGGTAATCCCGAACCCCCTGTAAATTTATAAAAACCATCTCCTCCTGAACCACCTGGCGGGCCAAACATTGGCCGGACCTTTTTGATGATATTTCCTGAACAATCAAGGAAGGACAAACAGTTTATGATTAAATTTTACACGACTGCTCAAAATGTTTCTTTTGTTGCCACCTGCGCCAGCAGGTTTGTGTTTAACATTGCCACTCCGGCGCAAACCAGCAGTCGGCAAAACCTGCATCAATCGCTTACCAATCACCAACATACCATCTAACCACTATCTCCTGTCTTAATTTATTTCAATTATGAAAAGCTTTGTACAAAGTTTATTGATGAAGAAAAATTTGCTGAAAACTTCAGTCTTGCTAACCTGTTTAATGGCTTTCAACCTTGTTAGCCAGGCACAGTTGCTGCAACAAGATTTTAGCAGTTCTACAACGGTTAGCACCTATGCAAATGCGACCACGCCTTCAAATGGTCAATTCAATACCATTAGTACTTCCGGCGCAGGCACTGTGTTGTCCATTAACACCACTACGTCTAATAAACTTCGCTTTGCAAGAACCAGCAATGCTGGATCGTTTTCGAGAACTACTGACTTTTCTCCAACGCCAACTTCAATGATGTATCGTTTTGACCTGACCGTTTCAGGAAACTCTACGTCTGTTACAAATCTTGCCGCTTGGCAAGTTGGCAGTGGATTTGGTACTGCCAATTCTACAGAAGCCAACTCCTTGGTGCATTCAAGAATTGGCCTGAACTGGACGACAACTGCCGGGCAGTTTTCTTTAAGGGACATTGGAGCCAGTGCTAATTCAGCAAATTTTACGGGTACTCAAACGATTACCTGGGTAATAAATAATTCAGGTGCCCCCTTATCTTACAGAGCTCCAGATGGAACGGAAGAAACAGTTGGTAATGATGCCTTTGACCTATGGATCGGGACAACAAAGTCTTTTAATGAATCCAGCGCCACTACGGCTTCACAAACCTTAACCGATTTAAAATTTGCTATTTCAGGCGGCGTGGGAAATGTAGACATGGATAATTTCCTGATCGATCCAATTCCTTCGGTTCCAACTTCGGGAGCAGCAACGTCTATCACCTCGAGTTCATTCCAGGCTAATTGGACTGCTGTTAGTGGTGTTACCGGTTACCGGGTTGATGTAGCAACTGATGCTGCATTTACCAGCCTTGTTAGCGGTTACAACAATCTGTATGTTTCCGGGCAATCTACTAATTCCTTATCGGTTACAGGGTTAAGCCCGGTAACAACCTACTATTACAGGGTTCGGGCTGCTTCTCAATACACCGTTGGTGAATTCGCTGGAGGTAACTCCGGTAGCCAGAACCTGACTACCGCATCTGCAGGCGCACCAAGCCTTTCTATCTCCGGTACGCCTACGAACCATGGTTCATCCTGTCTCGGCATTCCCACCAGCACCGTCACTTATACAATTACCAATGCAGGTACCGCCGCCTCCGGCGTGGCCGTGAACTCAAGCGATGCCCAATTTGTGGTGTCAAACCTTTCGTCCACCAGCATTGCCGGATCAGGAGGCACGGCCACTTACGATGTCACCTTTACCCCGGCCAGCGGCGGGGCGCAGTCAGCCACCATCACGGTTAGCAGCACCACTTCTGGCAGTAACTCACCTACGAGCGCCTTAACGGGAACCGGATTGACTGCCGTTTCACCGGTAGTCAGCAGTGCAACTGCCAGTTCCGTTGTGAATACACTTGCCACGTTGAACGGAACGCTCACCACACTGGGTACCTGTCCCAATACAATTGAAAAAGGATTTGTGTACAGCGAAACAGGTATAAATTCCGACCCGCTGGCTGGCGGTTCCGGCGTTACAAAAACAAGTGTGGCAGGATTGACGACCGGCGCTTTTTTACTTAACCTGACTGGTTTATCTACCGCCACCGGCTATTCTTATAAAGCATATACTTTTAACGGAACCACTTACACTTATGGATCCGTGGAAACCTTTACCACCCTTAGCCCTGCCGACCACCTGGCCTTTGGAACAGCTCCGGCCGGAACAGGCAATGTGGGTGCTAACCTTGCAGCTTTCACCGTGGAAGCGAGAAGGGCTGATAACAGCGTGGATGCAGAATACACTGGCACAATTAACCTGTCGAGGGCGATAGTCAGCGGGGGAGGAAATCTTGCCGGTACGTTCTCATTGGCCGCTACAGCGGGTGTAGCTACTTTTAGTGCAGTACAGTTTGATAATGCCGGCACCTTTACATTAACAGCTACCTCAGGGGCGCTTACTTCAACGACCAGCGGTAATATTGTTGTTTCACTCGCACCGGTAACCTTATACCAACACGATTTCGGTACCACCACTATCTCCGGTTACCCGTATAATGTGGCTCCGGGTGTGTTGGCCTCGAACCTGAGTAATTCGTCATGGACCAATAATAACAGCACCAACTGGACAAGCTTTGCCGGTAATTCAGGCCAGGCACTTTCCTTATCCAGTATTACCTCCACCAACCAATGGACACTAAGTTTTGATGTAGCTTATGGTTACCAGGTAGCAGTGAGTGCATTCGATTTCTGGGTTAGAACGAGCCAGGCCACTACCACATGGACGATGAGTATTAATGGTATCTCTGTGGGATCTGGTTCAGGAAATACAACTGGTGTTTCAATTGGCCAGACAAATGTTGCCAATGCTGTGGCAGGACTAACAGGTACGGTTAACGTATTGATCAGTATCAGCGGTACCGGAAGTTTCAGGGTGGATGATTTCACACTGATTGGAAATGTAACGCCTGCACCTCCGGTGATTTCCGGCTTTAGTCCAACAACCGGTTACCTGGGTTCAACAGTTGTGATCGCAGGAGATTATTTCACCGGCGCTACCGCCGTAACTTTCGGCGGTACCAGTGCAGCCTCCTTTACGGTTGACAATGCACAACAGATCACTGCTGTTGTAGCAGCAGGCAGCTCAGGTACCGTACAGGTAACCACCCCTAATGGTACAGCAACTTCTGCGGGAAGCTTCACTTATGGCGGATATATTACAGCACAGGATGGCGACTGGAATACCGGCAGCACCTGGCTCAACGGCAGTGTGCCACCAGCAGGTGAAACTGTTACCATTGCCCACAATGTAACCCTCAGTTCATCTTTTAATAATACAGGGTCGGTAACCGTTAACGCAGGCGCTTCCCTGGCTACTGCCGCCACTTATACCAACAGCGGCAGCACTACGGTAAGTGGTACCTTCCAGATTGACCAGGGCGGATGGGCTACCGGAAACAATTTTGTATATGACTCTCCAGGCACCCTCGCCTTTAATAATACTTCTGGTTCTTATGGCGTAAACAATGATGTGTTCTGGCCTTCCAGCAACGGACCTGAAAATGTAAACGTAAATGGAGCTGGTGGTATCACCATGAATGTGTCACGCACCGTTACAGGTATCTTCCAAACAGTTGCCGGGGTTAGTGGTACAGCTCTTACGCTGAATGGCAGCGCTTTGTTAAATGCGGGTGGCTATTTTAATACGGCCCCCACCTATGGCGCTTCTTCCACTTTAATTTATAATACCAGC
>CAYVLT010000301.1:0-5504 GCA_964452405.1 uncultured Ferruginibacter sp. | reverse complement strand
TCAAACAGGAATTGCGAAGCAAGTTGCCCGCGTACAGCGCCCATCACTTTCCGCAAACCCACTTCTTTCGACCGGTCAGTGGCTCTGGCTGTAGCCAGGTTCATGAAATTAATACAGGCGATCAGCAGGATGAGTGCAGCAATGCTCATAAAAATATACACCATCTTTTTGTTGCCATGTTTCACATTGTCGAAACGCGACTCACCCTCAAAATAAATACTACGCAACGGATGCATCGTTAAACCCATTTTGAAACCGTTGTCCTTAAAAAAGTCACCCAGGTATTTGTCCATGAAGGAAGACAAGCCACTGGCCAGGCTGGCAGCTTTTACACCAGGCTGAAGCTGTACATATACAAAAAGACTGTTGGATCGCCATTGGTTAAACCAACCCTCGTGACGCCAGTTGGCAATCGGCACCACCATATCAAAATCGAGGTGGGAGTTAACGGGCACATCTTCGGCAATACCGGTTACGGTTAAACGAAGATCTTTGTTAAAATCGATCACTTTGCCGATCGGATCTCCGGCGCCAAAATATTTTTTTGCCGCCGATGCGGTCATAACAATGCTTAGCGGATCATTCAACACCGTGGCCGGGTCGCCCTTCAACAGTTTGAAGCTGAAAAAACTGAAAAAATTACTGTCTGCCAGGTAAATCTTTTTCTCGTTAAAAGAAACCTGTTTATAACTCACCAGGTCGTTGTCGGGCTGCACCCGCAGTGTATTTTTAATCGCCGACGGAAAATCGCTTTTTAATGCCGTGGCATAGGGTGGCGCCAGGTAAGGAATATCTTTTTCTTCCCCGTTTCGTTGCGATACCCGCATTACGCGGTAAATATCTTTCCCGTTCACATGAAAATCGTCATAGCTGAACTCATTATATACAAAAAGAAATATCAGCAGGCAAAGGGTAATGCCCACGGTAAGCCCAAGTATATTAATCACGGAAAACAATTTCTGCTTCCTGAAGTTTTTTACCGCGAGCAGCAAATAATTTTTAAACATTTGCGTGAGTTTATTGAAGTGAACTGAGTGTTGATCATTCTGATCGCAGCGACTGAACCGGGTTTGCAACGGCGGCGCTGAAAGCCTTGAACCCCACTGTTAACCAGGCAATCACGATCGAACAAACAATGGCAATCAAGAACACGCCGGCTCCTATATTTATCTTATAAGCAAAATTCTGCAGCCAGTGATGCATAAGGTACCAGGCTGCGGGTGCTGCCAGCAAAAAGGCGATACCAACCAGGATTGTGAACTCTTTTGAAAACAGGTAAAGGATACTGCCCACATTTGCACCCAATACTTTCCGGATGCCAACTTCCTTGGTTTTTTGCACCACCATAAAGGAAACCAATCCATACAAGCCGAGGCAACTGATAAAAACAGCGAGTAATGCATACACTTTGTACATACTGCTCAACTGCTCTTCACGTTCGTAATAGCGGTTGATATTCTCATCGAGGAAAGAAGCCTGGTACACGTACTCCGGGAAATATTTATCCCAGATCGCTTTAATGTCCTCGCTGCTTTTCGCAAGGTTGGCACTCATCAACTTAATGCCGGCTGACTGGTATACTTTCGATTTTGGCATGAGCACGATCGGGGTTACTTCATTGCGGAGCGACTGCTGTTTAAAATCCTTTACCACACCCACAACAGGCATGGGTCGTCCACCGCCAATCCGAAACATTTTTCCGATCGCTTTTTCCGGGTCGGTGACCCCCACTTTTTTTAACAATGTTTCATTCACCACGTATTCACGGGCTGTGTCACTTTCGCCATAAAACCTTCCCGCAGCCAGTTGCAATCCATAAGTGCCGGCATAATTAACGTCGCCCATTTTCAACTGCACACTGAATTTTCGGTCCACCATGCTATCGAAAGCAAAATTACTTCCCCATGAATTATCGCTGCTCGGTGGATCAAATGCAAAGCTCACCTGCTTCACATCTTTACGTGCCAGCAGTTCCTGTTTAAATGCGTTTTGTTTTGAAATGGAAGCACTGTCAGAGTTCATAGTGAGTACCAACACTGATTCCTTGTTAAAGCCAAGGTCGGCATTACGGATGAAGTTCATTTGCGTGATGGCCACTACCGTAGCAATGATAAATATCTGTGAAAATGAAAATTGCAGTATCACCAGCACCCGCCTCAGTGAAACACTGCCCACCTTAGAAGTGTTGATCTTGTTTTTGATGGCCTCCACCGGTTTGAAACGCCCCATGATAAAAGCAGGATACAAGCCCGATAAAATAATGGTGGCAAGTACGGTGGCAAATATGAACAACACACTACCGGTATTGAACAATCGAAGTTGTTGCTGCACCACCATAATATTTTTAACATAAGGAAGCGCCAGCCAGGCAAGTGCAAGCGCCACGGCTGCCGCAATCATAACGATGGAGGTGGTTTCTGTGAGCACCTGCAGTTTCAGTTGCAGTTTGCTGCTACCCATCACCTTGCGGATACCCACTTCTTTGCTGCGGGTTACCGCCAGCGCCGTTGACAGGTTTACAAAATTGATACAGGCCATCAATATGATAAGCAGGCCTATAAAAGCAAGTGTATATAATGAGGCTTTACTGGTAACATGATCTCCATTGGTACCGAAGCGTTCATCAAAATGAATATTCTTAAGCGGGTGTAAGAAATGGGTGCGCTTTGTTGCACGGTTTTCATTGTTGTATTTTTTTTCGAACACAGATAACTGTTGGTCGATTGACGCCGTGTTGGTGCCCTTAGGTAACGAAACGTAAACCTGGTGATTGCTGGTGTTTGAGCCCCAGTCGTCCAGTGGCCAACCATTTCCTTTATTAGCAACAAATCCTGCATAAGAAGATACCAGCTTGAAAGGGAAATCTGTGTTGGCGGGCACATCCTCAAATACCCCGGCCACCTGCAGGTTGAAGGCAGCATTGTCATTTACTATCTCCTTTCCCACTGCCTCCTTCCAGTTGCCAAAATATTTATCCGCCAGCGAACGGCATATCACCACCGAATGAATGTCGTTGAGCACTGCAGCACTGCCACTTAAAAATTTAAGCTCAAACATATCCAGCAGTTGAGGCTCTCCATAAAATATGCCTTCTTCTTCCCAGAACTTCTTATTGCTTTCGGTGCCGTTTCCTTTTACCGTTATCTGCACACCATAATCCTGCATCAGCTGTCCAAAACTGAATTGAGGAAAATCCTGTCGCAACAACCTGGTAACAGGAAAGGGTACCCCTTGTGTGAAATGTTCCCCGTCTGCATCAACATCTTTGGTTACCACCTGGTATATATTGTCATATCCTTTCAGATGTTTATCATAGCTGTACTCAAACTGGATCACCAAAAAAACAATGATGCAGGCGGCCAATGCCACAGCAAGACCTGCGATGTTGAGAAAAGCGTGTTTACGATGGCGTTTTAAATTACGAAACGCTGTTTTGAAGTAGGTGTTGATCATGGCTATACCTGGTTTTGCATACATTGAAAAACAACAGCCGTGCCACTCTCAAAACCCCTACCAGTAAAGGGTTTTAAACAGAAGCGCCACGAAAGTGTGCGAAAACGAACAGTTGGTGTTTGAATGCGGACACCCATTAAAGCTGAATCCCGGGAAGCCGTGCAAATTATTTTCAACAAACTGATCAGTCATTGCCACGACGCAGGCTTTTAACCGGGTTTTTTATAGCAGCACCCATCGCGTTAGCTGCCACCACCAGCAGAGTAAGTACAGCCAGCAGTAAGCCGGTGATCCCAAATATCCATGGATTGATCTGTATCCTGAATTCATATCCATTTAACCATTGGTGCATGCAATACCAGGCCACCGGTACAGCCAGCAAAAAAGCCACCAGTACCAGTTTTAAAAACTCTTTCGACACCAGTAAAAGTATTTGTTGTACCGAAGCGCCTAATACTTTGCGGATACCAATTTCACGAATTCTTTTTTCAATGGTGAAGGCGGCCAATCCTGCCAGCCCGATGCAACAAATAAAAATGGCCAATGAGGCGAAGATATTTCCCAGCCGGCTCATCAGGTTTTCATTTAGAAATTTTTTACCGAAATCTTCATCCACAAACTGGTACTCGAAGGCATACGCGGGATTGTATTTCTTAAATACTTTTTCAATGGCGCTGAGCGCAGATACAGGCTGAACGCCTTTTTGCAGGCGCAGGTTAATCACGGCTGAATTTTGGGGCTCATAGAACATCATCATCGGGTCAACAGGTTTAAAGGGAGATTCCATCACGATATTATCCGTAACACCGATCACCGTGTAGTCTTTACCGAAATGCATTTTCATGCCAACAGGATTTTTAATGCCCATTGCTTCAATAGCAGCCTTGTTCAATAACATGTAGGCACTGTCGGCAGGACTACCGGAAAAATCCCGCCCCATCAACATTTTTATACCGAGCGCTTTTGTAAAATCATCGTCAACAGTAAGTCCCCTGAAGATCATGTTTTTGTCGGCAGTTTTTCCTTCGTAATCCGGCGCGGGAGAACTCCACCAGATAGCGGTTAGCGGAGAAAGTGTTTTTGTAACCGCACTCACCATACCGGTTTGCAGCAGCTCCTGTTTGATCACTGCGTAATTTTTCTGCGTGTCCTGCGTGCCGGGAATACAGACCAGGTTATTGAGGTCGTACCCCGTATCCCTGTTCCTGATCAGTTTTACCTGCTGGTAAATAATAATGGTTCCGGATATTAATACGATTGAAATGATAAACTGCAGCACAATTAGAACATGACGGGGAACAATTGCATTTTTGCCGGCAACAAAAGTTCCTTTCAACACTTTTACCGGTTTAAAAGATGAAAGATAAAGTGCAGGGTAACTTCCGGCGACAAAGCCGGTAACCACAATCACACAAATACCTACCAGCCAATACAAGGGTGAAGCAATATCAATGGCCAGCTTTTTATCAACCAACGTATTAAATGCGGGCAACAACAGGTACACCAGTAAGAGAGAAAACATAAACGCAACACAGGTAAGGATCAACGACTCTGCAAAAAACTGCATCACCAGTTGCTGCTTGCGGGATCCCAGTGTTTTACGAATGCCAACTTCACGGGCACGCTTCTCAGACCGGGCAGTAGCCAGGTTCATGAAATTTACACAGGCAATCAGCAATATGATCACCGCAATAATGCTGAACATTCTAACATAGCTGATCATCCCACCAACATTTTTCCCGTCTTTGAAATCGCTGTACAGTCTCCATTTGCTCATCGGAAATGCGAAATAGGTGCTGATCTTTTTATCGCTCGGATCGTGCTGCTTTTTTATGTCGTTGATCTTTTGCTGTACCAGGGTAATATCAGCGCCCGGCGCAGTTTGTATGTACACTAACCAGGATGAGCTCACCCATTCATCCATGGCACGTTTCACTTCTTCGTCAGCATAATTAAAGGGTTTGATGTAATCAAACTGCAAAGTGGTGTTGGCCGGAAGGTCGGCGATTACTGCACTTACCCTCGCTGATCTGCCGTCATCAATCTTCACC
>CAYVLT010000300.1:0-5506 GCA_964452405.1 uncultured Ferruginibacter sp. | reverse complement strand
GAAAACCTGGGGCCTGGTTGCAAAACAAATATGGAAGAGATATTCGGGCCGGTGGTTACGTTGCAGAGTTTTGAATCGGAAGAAGAAGCCCTGCAATTGGCCAACTGCTGTGAATATGGATTGTCGGCAACTATCTGGACGCAGGATATCAGCCGGGCCAACCGTGTTGCCTCGCTGGTACAGGCCGGCATCATCTGGATCAATTGCTGGTTGCTGCGTGATCTGCGTACACCATTCGGCGGCATGAAAAATTCTGGTGTGGGCCGCGAGGGCGGATGGGAAGCATTGCGCTTTTTCACTGAAACAAAAAATGTGTGTGTACAGTTATAAATATCATGTGGTGTAAAGTCTGCATTGATTAGATACATATCCAACATTGCTTTTTAAAATTATGGAACAGGATAAAATAGTGAATACCACCAACGCTGCCACTCCTTTAGGCGCTTATCCACATGCACGCAAAGTGGGTAACCTCCTTTTTCTTTCAGGCATCGGTTCCAGGAATGCTGCCGACAATAAAATTCCCGGACTCGTACAGGATGACGCCGGCAACATTGTTCAGTATGATATTGAAGCGGAATGCCATCAATGCTTTGCCAATGTAAAAGCCGTACTGGAAGCAAGCGGCAGCCAATGGAAGAACATCGTGGATGTAACCGTTTATCTTACCAACATGAAAAAGGATTTTCCATTGTACAATAAAATTTATGGAGAATATTTCTCCACCGTGCAGGCATGCAGAACAACCGTGGAAGTGAAAAGCCTGCCTACACCGATCGCCATTGAATTGAAAGTGATTGCAACCATCGATCCGCAGGTATAATAAGCATAGGAATAACCAAACAATATTCAACAGAAACGCATTTGTATCAAATGAATTTTGAAAATACGGCCGCCTTTGCCAGCGGGATGGATGAACAGGATCCGCTGAAAGGATTCAGGGAACAATTTTACATTCCGCTTATGCATGGCCGGGAGAGCATTTACTTTACTGGTAACTCCTTAGGCCTTCAACCAAAAACCACGCAGGACTATGTGTTGAATGAACTGGAAGACTGGGCCAATTTTGGTGTGGAAGGACATTTTCATGCACGGAAACCCTGGATGCCCTACCATGAAATTTTTGCAGAGCAGGTATCAAAGATCGTGGGCGCACTACCGGAGGAGGTTGTAGTGATGAACCAGCTAACGGTAAATCTCCATTTGCTCATGGTAAGTTTTTACCGGCCATCGGGCAAACGTTATAAGATCATCTGCGAAGCAAAAGCATTTCCTTCTGATCAATACGCCATGGAATCACAGGTAAAATTTCACGGCTACCAACCGGGCGATGCAATCATCGAACTGGCGCCTAGAGCTGGTGAACATCATTTGCGAACAGAAGATATTCTTGCAGCCATCAGCGAACAAGGTGATACCGTGGCATTGGTTTTATTCGGCGGTGTTAATTACTACAGCGGGCAGGTATTTGACATGGCGGCTATCACAAAAGCTGCCCATGAGGCGGGGGCCCAATGTGGTTTCGACCTGGCGCATGCAGCCGGCAACATAGAATTGAAGCTGCATGAATGGCAGGTTGATTTTGCCTGCTGGTGCAGCTATAAATATTTAAACAGCGGTCCTGGTGGAGTATCCGGCGTTTTTATTCACCAGCAACACATCAACAATGAGCAGTTGCCCCGTTTTGCAGGATGGTGGGGGCATACAAAATCAACCCGTTTTAAAATGGAAAAAGGTTTTGAACCAATTCCCACTGCCGAGGGTTGGCAACTGAGTAATGCGCCTGTATTGTCGATGGCGGCACACAAAGCGTCGGTTGATATCTTCGACAATGCCGGCATGGATAACCTAGTAAAAAAAGGCCAACTGCTGAGTGATTTTTTATTGTTCGTTTTAAACGACATCAACAGCAAATGCAGGGAACAGATGATTGAAGTGATCACGCCTGCTGATGCCAAGGGCTGCCAGGTAAGCATGTTGATGTTACAGAAGGGAAAGCAGGTATTTGAAGCATTGAAACAGGAATCTGTGATTGCAGACTGGCGGGAGCCTAATGTGATCAGGGTGGCGCCGGTACCATTGTACAACAGTTTTTTGGAAGTGTACAGGTTTGGAGAAATTATTCAGCATATTTTACAATAACAGGAAACTGTTTTTAACCATTAACTGAGCGGTATGAAAAAAGAAGCCACCATTGTAGGTGCTGGTCTTGTTGGATCATTGCTGTCGATCTATTTATCAAAACGCGGATACCAGGTTTCCCTCTTTGAGCGCCGTACCGATATGCGCAATGCTTCTATAAGCGCAGGAAAGTCTATCAACCTTGCGTTGAGCGACCGGGGCATTAAAGCACTGGAAGAAGTAGGCATCATGGAAGAGATCAGGAAGATCGCCATCCCCATGCATGGAAGATTTTTGCACAATGCTGATGGCAGCACAGCCTACCAGCCCTATGGAAAAGAAGGGCAATTCATTAACTCCGTATCAAGAGGTGAGCTAAATAAAAAGTTGATGAACCTTGCTGAAGCCCACGGCGCATCAATTCACTTTGACAAAAAATGCAGGCGGATCGACTGGGAGAAAAAAGAATTGACTTTTGAAGATCAGGTTACACGGGCAACAAGCATTGAAAAATTTAATTTACTGTTCGGCAGTGATGGCGCATTTTCAGCAGCAAGGCTATCGCATCAACTGCAGCTTGATCGTTTTCAATACCAACAATATTATATTGACTTTGGCTATAAGGAGCTGGTGATACCTCCAGGGCCGGGTGGTAGTTTCCTGCTTGAAAAAAATGCATTGCATATCTGGCCGAGGGGCAATTACATGCTCATCGCCCTGCCCAATACTGACGGGAGTTTTACCTGCACTTTATTTTTTCCTTTTGAAGGCGATCCTTCTTTTGCAAGTCTTGATACTGCTGAAAAGGTACAGCGTTTTTTCCAGGAAAATTTCAAAGACGCTTTTGACCTGATGCCAACCCTGGTGGAGGATTTCTTTTCAAATCCAACAGCCTCACTGGTTACCGTAAAATGTTATCCCTGGATACGGGAAGATTCTTTTGCGCTGATTGGTGATGCTGCCCATGCGATCGTTCCATTTTTCGGGCAGGGAATGAATTGTGGCTTTGAAGACTGCAGTGTATTGAACTCCTTGATTGATACCTGCCAGGAAGATTGGTCGCAGGTATTGCCTGCCTATCAACAATTGCGTAAACCCGATGCAGATGCGATTGCAGAGCTGGCGCTGGCAAATTTTACAGAGATGCGTGACAAGGTCGCTGACCCAATGTTTTTATTGCAGAAAAAAATTGAGGCGGCGTTCAATAAAAAGTATCCTGAAAAATGGATTCCCGCCTATGCACAGGTTACGTTCAGCCCGGATATCAGGTACAGTGAAGCACAAAAAAACAGCAGTCGCCAGGAAGCCATCATGCAACAGGTAATGGCCATCCCCGGTATTGAAACAATATGGCAGGATGAAATTGTAGAGAAGAAATTACTGGAGTTGATCGGGTAAAAAAAAGTACTTCCACTAGTGGTATCAGCACACTGGTAGCATTCCTTTAAACAAAGCGGCTTACCCGAAATACTTTCCTATCATCAATTGCCATAGCATACCTGGTGAAATTAGCCAATGAAATGCTGCGCTATTTACAGCAATGAGGGTAACTTTAGGGCATGACAAGAAAACAATTGGCAGAACAGATACAATTGAAAAAATCTTACCTCTGTGTTGGATTAGACACTGACCCCGCCAAAATTCCCACGCACTTACAATCGCACCCGGATGCAGCTTTTGAATTTAACAAAGCCATTGTCGATGCCACGAAGGACCTTTGTGTGGCCTACAAAATCAACACTGCCTTTTATGAAGCAATGGGAGTGAAAGGATGGGACGTGATGGAAAGAACAGTGGCTTATATTTCTACCGGTCATTTTATTATTGCCGATGCAAAACGCGGCGACATTGGCAACACATCATCACAATATGCCAGGGCTTTTTTTGAGAAGATGAATTTTGATGCGATTACAATTGCACCATATATGGGTGAAGACAGTGTGAAACCGTTTCTTGAATTCGAGGGAAAATGGGGTATTGTGTTAGGACTTACGAGTAACAAAGGAGCTGCGGATTTTGAAATGCAACCGGTAGGGAAAGATGAACACCTGTACGAAAAAGTGTTGCGTACCGTAAGCGATTGGGGTACGGCAGAAAACCTGATGTTTGTGATCGGGGCTACACAGGCACACGAGTTTGCAAATGTCCGGAGCATTGTACCCGATCATTTTTTACTGGTACCCGGCGTTGGCTTCCAGGGAGGAAGTTTAGAAGAGGTAAGTAAATATGGCATGAACAAGGATTGCGGCTTGCTGGTGAATGCAAGCCGGGCCATCATTTACGCCGGAGAGAAAGAGAACTTTGCAGCAGAAGCGAGGGCCATTGCACTGCAATACCAGGTTGAAATGGCGCAATACCTGCAATAAAAAAGCACCCATGAAGAAGATATTTGTTTTAACTGCAATGATCGTATGGTGGAGCTGTTGCGAGGCACAGCAAAACGCACCCAGCGCCAGGAAAGTATTAGCTGCGGCCATGCAGGAAGCGAAGGTTCAACAAAAAAATATCTTTTTAATATTCCATGCAAGCTGGTGCAGTTGGTGCCGGAAACTGGACAGTGTACTCGAATCTCCCGCCTGTAAAAATTTGATGGCCCCTCATTACATCATCACCCATCTCTCTTATTACGAAACGGAAGAAAAACGGCAGCTTGAAAATAAAGGTGCAGGAAAATTATTAGCGCAGTATGGTGCACTCGATGCCGGCATTCCTTTTTGGGTGGTGCTCGACAAAGATGGCAAATTACTCGGGACCAGCCTCTATAAAAAAGCGGATGGAACCAAGGCTATTATCGGCTATCCAGGTTCGTCCGGCGAAATCAAGGCTTTTACAGGGATATTAAAAAAAACCTCTTCGTTGCAGCCCGGGGAATTAAACGCCATTGCACTCCTGTTTCCCGCAAGTCATTGATACATTTATTGCACCCCGGTAGCATGAGGCTGCGCCACCGGTTGGTCTAGTAACCACAATTGGTATTCCAACAAAGCTTTAAATTTTTTGAATTGAAAATCACCTGCTGTTTCCAACGTGATACGTAGTGCATTTTGCAAGGAAGACAGGTCTCCATCTGAAAAGGAATTGCCAAAAAAATACCGCTGGTCTGCACGTAGAAATTGTTTCAGGCTTTCTACTTCAGCGTTTTCCACAATGATCTCCTGCCTGATGAATTGCCAAAGCAATGGTTTTATTTCATCGGTAGTTTCGCATAACTCACCGGCCATGGCAGTGGCTTTTTCAATACTCACGGTTTGCCCCTGCATTAAGGGGGCGAGAATTGAATACACTTTTTCATACAGGCCTGTAAAGGTTAAAACTGATTTCCTGTTACTAAAATGTGCGAGGTACATTTCCTTTAACTCCTGTGCTGCTCCTGCCATGGTGGCTA
>CAYVLT010000299.1:0-5521 GCA_964452405.1 uncultured Ferruginibacter sp. | reverse complement strand
ATCGGTAACCGGGTATCCCATAAATATAATGCGATCCATCATCAGCCTGCTGTACACATCCATCACAGCGATATTCATCGGCCGCTCTTCGATGATGTTGGGAGTAAGATTGGTTACATTATGTTTGATATAACCATCCAGCGTATTGCTGCTGATGCCCCGGTGCTTAACAGCATATTTTTCAAATTCTTTTCCAAAATTCATACGATAAAGTTATTTAGAGTAACAAATATAGTTGATTGCATTCCCAAATAATGTGCTGGAAAAAAATATGCGACAAAAAGGCGGAAGCACCGGCAGAGAGGGCGGCTTACATAAATATGGCAGTAAAAAAACAAAAGCCGGCCACAATTGTTGCACCGGCTTTTGATAATGATAGGTTGCCTGTAAGGCGGGATGTTTTAGTGATGATGGTTGTGCATCATCCCGGTAAGTTCAGTGCCGGTTACTTCTTTTTCTTTCGGACTCACCTGGCCTTCTGCCCAGTTGAATAACTTATCGGTGATCAACCTGCGGTAGGTGGTATCCACATGTTTTTCATCTTTCATCATGCGGTCGATGTAACTGTCGAGCCAGCCAGTGTCTTCTCCCATGCTCATGTTACCGAAGTATTGCATCACTTCTGCACGCATGGAGGCTTTCAGGTCGTCGGCAGCAACATTCAGGCTGTTATCTTTAATGATCTTATCGCTGATAAGGGTCCATTTCAACTGGTTGCTGAAGAAAGGAAATTCAGCTTCCGCTTCTTCGGCAGTTTTGGGTTTTTCACCACCGGTTTGCAACCAGCGTTTTAAAAATGTGGCCGGAAACTCCATTGGGGTTTCGTCGAGCAGGTAATGGTATAACTGGTCGTGCAACTGGTTGCGGCTCTGGCTGGCCCAGTATTGTTCAATCTCTTCTTTCAGTTTTGTTCTGAAAGCTTCTTCAGTGGTAATTTCTGCACCGGGGAATACTTCCGCAAAAAAATCAGCATTGAGTTCTCTTTTTTCAACCAGGCCAATTTTTACAATGGTGAGTTTGAAATATTTTTTTACGGCTTCTTTGTCGTCTTTTTCCAATCCAAGATCATGCAGCATCATGTCGAGCTTGTCTTTCTCAAAGCTTTTTGATAACTGGAATACCACGCTGTCATCTTTCTTTTTGCCCATCAACTGTTTTTGCAGGGCTGCGGAAAAGTATTTCAGTAAAACGGAGTTTTCTTTTGAAATACCGCCTTCCACCGGGTTACCGTCTTTATCAGATTCGGTAAACTGTACGTTGAGTACGTTTTCTTCGTTGTTTACTTCTTCAGGTTCCGTCATGTTGCCCCCTTTGATCTGCATGCGGTTCACTTCTTCTTCCACCATCTCTTCGGTTACTTTCACTTTGTGGAGCGTAAGTTTGGCTTTGGTGAGCGGGGCAAGTTCAAATGCAGGCTTGAGGCCTATTTCGAAATCAAATGCATAGTCAGCAGGATTGGCAAAGTCGAGCTTAGGCGCCTGGTTTTCGATGGCCATTGGCTGTGCGAAAATATCGGGGTTTTCCTGTTGCAGGTAAGCGTACAGTTCTTTTTCAACGGTCCTGATCACTTCATCCGCATAGATGGCGGCGCCATACATTTTTTTTACCATGCCGGTGGGCACCATGCCTTTTCTGAACCCCGGGATATTAGCGGTTTTGCTGTATTCCTTTATTTTCTTTTCAAAGGCGGGTAAATAATCCTCTTTAGAAACCTTGATGGTGATCTTGTCGTTGAGTAAACCGATGTTTTCTCTTGCTACTGTAGCCATTGTGCTGTATTCGTTTAATATTTAGCGATCTATTGTTGTGGAAGATGTAAAAGGAGGGCTTTTGTTGGCATACCTGTTGCCGCTGCTGCACCTGCCACTAATAAACCAAAAAAGTCCGGATGATAGGGGTCGAACCTACATGGATTACTCCGCCAGATCCTAAGTCTGGTGCGTCTGCCAATTTCGCCACATCCGGTAAAGGGGTGCAAAAGTAAGGGATTGAGCCGATTTTAGAGTTATGGATACTGAAATATTTTATAAATAGCGCCCCTGCAGATGGTTAGCGACAGCGCTCAATTTCCGGGGCCATGCGCCGGGAGGAGAGGCTTTCCCTTTCAGGTTGAAGGGCTTGTGCCGGGCGCCTGCCGCATTCCCCGTGAACGGTGGCAGGCAGGCAATTGGATACTGCAACCTTTTTTTGGCAAAACGAAAACAATCGTTTTTTAAACTAAATTCGTTTTGATGGACGTAAAAGAACCGGTTATAAAATACAATCTCAACGAAGAGGAAGAAAAAAAAGAAATTCTAAGGCAATATCGTGCCCTGCTGAAAGAGCTGAAACCCAAACTGAAACCGGGCGATAAAGAGCTGGTGAGGGTGGCTTTTGAAATGTCGGTGGAGGCCCACAAAACTATGCGCCGCAAAAGCGGTGAACCCTATATCCTGCACCCGCTGGCGGTGGCAAAAATATGCGTGGAAGAGATCGGGCTGGGTGTGCGAAGCACCATCTGCGCCTTACTGCACGATACGGTGGAGGATACCGACATCACCCTGGAGGATGTGCAGCGGGAATTTGGGATAGAGATCGCAAAGATCGTGGACGGGCTCACCAAGATCAGTACGGTGATGGATGCCAATACCAGCCAGCAGGCAGAGAATTTTAAAAAGATCCTGCTAACGTTAACGGATGACCCAAGAGTAATACTGATCAAGCTGGCCGACCGCCTGCACAACATGCGTACCCTCGACAGCATGAAGCGTGAAAAGCAACTCAAGATATCCAGCGAAACCATTTATGTATATGCTCCCCTTGCACACCGAATGGGATTGTATGCCATTAAAACAGAGTTGGAAGACCTCTCGATGAAATACATTGAGCCGGACACCTACCGGTACATTGCCCAAAAACTCAGTGATACCAAACGGGAACGTACCCGCTACATCAATGACTTCATCAGGCCGCTGAAAGATAAACTTGAAAAAGCTGATTTTAAATTCCAGATCGTTGGGCGGCCCAAGAGCATTCATTCTATCTGGAATAAGATGAAGAAGAAGGGTGTGAGCTTTGAAGAAGTGTACGACCTGTTTGCCATCCGCATCATTGTTGATTCACCGCATGAAAAAGAAAAAGAAGATTGCTGGAAAGTGTACAGCATGATCACGGATGAATATAATCCGTCACCCGAGCGGCTGCGTGACTGGCTCAGCAATCCCAAGAGCAATGGTTACGAAGCATTGCATACCACGGTGATGGGGCCGGGCGGTAAATGGGTGGAAGTGCAGATACGCACCAAGCGGATGAACGAGATCGCTGAAAAAGGTTTGGCAGCGCACTGGAAATACAAAGAAGGCACCACCGATGAAAGCCGCTTTGATAAATGGTTTCAACAGATCAGGGAAGTGCTGAGCAGCCAGGATGCCAACTCGCTCGATTTTCTACAGGATTTCAAAACCTCCTTTCTCGCAGAAGAAATTTATGTGTACACGCCCAAAGGTGATGTGCGTATGCTGCCTGTAGGTGCCAGCGCATTGGATTTTGCTTTTAGTGTACACACTGCCGTTGGCAGCCGTTGCATTGGCGCCAAAGTGAATCATAAACTGGTGCCCATTGGTCATAAACTCCGCAGCGGCGACCAGATTGAGATCATCACCAGTGCCAAACAAAAGCCCAACCAGGAATGGCTGAACCTGGTGATCACCAGTAAGGCCAAACAAAAGATCAAGGACACACTTAAGGAAGAAAAAAGAAAAGTGGCCGATGATGGTAAATACATCCTGCAGAAAAAACTGGATGCCATCGGCGGCATGATCACGCAGCACAACCTGGAAGAACTGGCTTCTTTTTACAAAGTGAATTCTTCCCTCGACCTGCTGTATGACATTGCCACCAAAAAGATCGACCTGAAGGAATTAAAAGATTTCACTGCTTCGGGCGACCGGCTGTTTCTTCCCAGGCCGGAGAAGCATGAACCTGAACATAAGCCCGAGCATGACCATAGCCGTACGTTTGATAAAAAAGATTCCGAGCTCATCATTTTCGGTGAAAGCAGCGATAAGATCATGTACACGCTGGCCAATTGCTGCAAGCCGATCCCGGGCGATGATGTTTTTGGATTTGTTACCACCGGCGAGGGTTTGAAGATACACCGTACCAACTGCCCGAATGCCGCCAAAATGATGGCCAACTATGCCCACCGCATTGTGCGTACCAAGTGGGCAAAGAACAAAGAGATATCTTTCTTAACCGGTTTAAAAATTGTAGGCCTGGATGAAGTGGGTGTGATACACAAGATCACCAACCTGATCAGCGGTGAAATGAAATTCAATATTTCCGGTATGGCCATAGAAGCCAAGGACGGCATCTTTGAAGGCAACATTAAAATATTCGTACACGATAAAGAGGAACTGGATGATCTTTGCGACCGCTTGCTGGCAATGCCCGGCATTGAAAGGGTGGATCGTTATGATACCTGACCTTTATTAAAATTAATAAGCGCAAAAAAAATTATAGCATGCAGGAACTGATTGATAAATTGAAAACGGATGCCGGCATCACCGAGGAGCAGGCAAAAAAAGTACTCGAAACCATCAAGGAATATGTAACAGAAAAATTCCCGATGCTGGGAGGTGCGGTGGATAACCTGCTGGGCGGAAATTCATAAAAAAATCCCGGCGCAGGCCAGGATACTTATAAATGAATTGCTGAAATGGGAGAGCGGATTACCGAAGCACTTCGCGGCTGATCACCAGTTTCTGTATTTCGCTGGTACCTTCTCCAATAGTACATAGTTTACTGTCGCGGTAAAATTTTTCCACCGGGAAGTCTTTTGTATATCCATATCCACCAAAAATTTGCACTGCATCGGTACTCACTTTTACGGCTACCTCGCTGGCATAATATTTTGCCATGGCTGCTTCCTTTGTCATGGGCAACCCTTTTATTTTTAAGTCGCAGGCCTGGTTGATCAGCAGGTCGGCGGCAGCAATTTCTGTGGCCATATCTGCCAATTTAAAACTGATGCCCTGGAAATTTGAAATGGGTTGATCAAACTGCTGTCTTTCTTTAGAATATTGCAGAGAGGCTTCATAAGCGCCTTTGGCAATGCCGGCACTGAGTGCGGCAATTGAAATTCTGCCACCATCCAGCACTTTCATGGCCTGCTTAAAACCATCACCCACATTTCCGAGGCGGTTACTGTCAGGAATACGGCAATGATCAAATATCATTTCGGCGGTTTCACTGGCCCGCATACCCAGCTTATTTTCTTTTTTGCCGCCGCTGAATCCCGGCGTACCTCTTTCTACAATAAAGGCAGTGGAATTATCACGGGTTCTTGGTTCTCCGGTGCGACAGATCACTACGGTCACATCGCCGCTTTTACCATGCGTGATCCAGCTTTTGGTACCATTGAGTATCCAGTGATCACCGTCCTTCACAGCAGTGGTTTTCATATTGCCCGCATCGCTGCCCGTATTGGGTTCCGTTAAACCCCAGGCACCGAGGTGTTCACAGGTTGCGAGCTGCGGCAGGT
>CAYVLT010000298.1:0-5522 GCA_964452405.1 uncultured Ferruginibacter sp. | reverse complement strand
GGTCGTATGCCTTCAGCGGTGGGTTACCAACCTACACTCGCAACTGAAATGGGATTGATGCAGGAAAGGATCACTTCCACCAAAAATGGTTCCATCACTTCCGTACAGGCGGTGTATGTACCTGCGGATGACCTTACCGATCCGGCGCCTGCAACTACCTTCGCTCACCTGGATGCCACTACGGTTTTGAGTCGTAAGATTGCGGATCTAGGTATCTATCCTGCGGTGGATCCGTTGGACTCAACCTCAAGGATCCTTACCCCGGCTATTGTGGGTGAAGCGCATTATACCTGTGCAAACAGGGTAAAACTGATTTTGCAGCGCTATAAAGAATTGCAGGATATCATCGCCATCCTTGGTTTGGATGAGTTGAGCGACGAAGATAAACTCACTGTAGCCCGTGCACGTAAAGTACAACGTTTCCTTTCTCAACCTTTCCACGTAGCAGAAGCATTCCCAGGTTTGAAACGGGTATTGGCACCAATTGAAGAAACCATCCGCGGATTTAACATGATCATGGATGGTGAAGTGGATGAATATCCTGAAGCTGCCTTTAACCTGGTGGGATCCATTGATGATGCCATTGAAAAAGGTAAAAAGCTGATGGCCCAGGCACAGGCCTGATAACTACGGAAGGTATCTCAACGGGTACCGCTGTTTACAAAAAGTACAGCAGCAAACACAAATTGAAAAGAGTTTATGACATTAGAGATATTAACACCAGAAAGGAAAATTTTCAGCGGCGATGTGTACGGCGTGCAGCTGCCGGGTATCGGGGGTTCCTTTGAGATACTTGATAAGCATGCACCGCTGGTGAGCGCCCTTAAAGCTGGAAAAATGAAAATCCTGGCTGATAAAAATAATACCATCTCTTACAGCATCCAGAGCGGATTTGCAGAAGTGATCAATAACCGCACAACGGTATTGGTGGAAGGAGCTGAAGAAGCATAAAGTTTACCCGGGTTTAACTGTTTATGATCCCGTGTCGGTTGACACGGGATTTTTTTTCGCCTCATTCATCCCGTTTAAAAATATCACGGAATATATTGGCCTTCGACAATTCTTCAATGTCGCTCAATTTTACTTCCAGGGCCCGGGTGCTTTTATTGATTTCCAGTAAAGACAAAATGATCGAAATGGTGAGACACACCAAACTGGTAGCGAATATCCACGAAGCAATAGTCATCCATCCCCTGAAGATGGTGTACATGCACAACACACAACATAAGAAACTGAAAATGCCAAAACTCTGCATATAACGGATCAGGTTAAGCCGGCTGCGTATATTCCTGATCTGTTGCAGCAGGTGCGGTTCTTTTTCGCCACGGCTGTATTCATCATGCAGGTTGCGTACCAACGCCGCCAGCGACAAAAACCGGTTGGTATAGGCAAGCATCAACAGTGTGATTGCCGGAAACAACAAAGCCGGCGTATTGATATTGATTTCTATCATGCCATAAATGTAGGGCAGCTGAAACGAATAATCCTACAATGCCGGCGCTGCAGCCGCAGTTTTTTTTGCTGCTGCTTTTTTATTCATCCAGCCCTGTACTTTACAAGCAACCCAGGCGCTTCCTGCCCCTACAACGGCGCCAGCCAATACATCAGAAGGATAATGCACGCCCTCGTACATCCTTGCCCAACCCACTGCGGAAGCCCAGGTATAAGCAGGCACGATTACGTACCAGCGGGGATAATAAATGCTGAGCGAAGTAGCTGAGTAAAAAGCTGCAGCACTGTGACCCGATGGCATTGAATAACCGCCGCCATCTCCGCGTTTGATAATAAATGGATATTTGTTGAAAGGGCGCTCCCGTTGAATGAGCCGCTTACTGCCCTGGGCAAGAATTGTACATAAAACATATCCTCCTGCCATATAGGCCGCATTTACCTGTAACTGTTTGTCGTGCTTCGCAAGCCCCGCCAGGTAAGTGCTGAGAGGTGCAGCAATATTTACAACCGTTACGCTTACTGACACCGCTTCACTGAAACTTGTTTTAAAACCTGATTCGTGCTGGTTGATGGATTTCAACAGGTCAACGTCAATATTTTGAGCAGTAGTGGCACCATGCAGAAAGAAAGCGAGGCAGATTGTGGTGATTATTTTCATGCTGGAGTGAATGACTGAACCTGCAAGTTAAGCCTTCACCCCGACACAAAAATTTCAGCCGCCTTTCTCCTATTTTTATTTGGCATGCAAGGTTGTACTGAAAGGAATGTTAAGCTTGATACTGAAATTGCGCCCCATATTGTACACCCCGATACGACCGGTGGCCATATTCTCAGCCGCATATTTCAGGCGGCTCAAATGATTTTGATAAGCCACATCCAGCAGGTTGGTTCCCATTAAATGAACACTGAACAATACCTTCCCCTTTGATGAAACAAAATCGGCACCCAGGCCGGCATTCAGTAACGAATACCCGGGCGTGGCAGTCTCCGTATTATAGGCTGCAAAGATCTTGTTCTGCGCAAACGTATTGTCAAGCTCCACCTTGGCGTAAAAATTTGAAATGCCTTTGGTGAGCCTGCTGAAATTTCCTCTCACTTCATTGATCAACCTGGCTCCAGGTATAAATGGCAGGTACTTCGATGATTCAATTGCCTCTTTAAACCTACCCACCGTGTAAGAAAAACTATTTTCAATATGCAACCAATCGAGCGGATGCGGATGCACATCTACAGAAGCTTCAATACCTGTTAACGTGGCATTCCGCTGATCGAATTTAAATGCGGAAAGCAGGTTGCCATCCACGTTCACCAATGAATCGCCACCAGCATATCCTTCCAGCTTTTTATAAAAAATAAAATTATCAAAGCTGTTATAAAATGCAGACAGGTTCACCGACACATGGGTTGTATTGAATTCAATACCTCCGTCAACCTGTAAACTTGTTTCACTTTTCAAATCGCTGGAACCATATTCATACCGGATTGTTCCTTCATGTGCTCCATTGCTGGCCAGCTCCGGAATGCTGGGTGCACGGTAACCCCTTGCGATATTCAACTTAAGGTTCAATTGATGACTCACCTGCGCTGCCAATCCAATGCTTCCCGAAAAATTACTGAACGTTTTTTTGAATCCTGGAGCTTTTACATCACTGCCTTCCAGCAGATTCTGCACATCCAGGTTACGGGTATCGTACCTGAATCCACCGCTCAGCGACAGTTTGCGGATCTCTTTTTGAACATACAAAAAACCGCCGATATCGAACGATGTGTAATCAGGGATCAGTTGTTCCGCTCCTTTATTGGCATTACTTTGCCTCATACCGTTGATACCCAGCGAGGTCTTCCAGCCATTGGCTTCCGGTAAATGATACTGTGCTGTATAAGTGATAGTTTTAAGATCAAAATACAATTCACGTTCCGACAGGTCGTCAGGGTTACCGAATTCCTCCCGCCGGTTTTGCTGGTAGCCAATATTCAGCGACAACCGACTTTTTCCAAATTTAAAAGAGTTATCAGTGGCAATTTTAAAATGACGGATGTGCTGGAAAGGCACCAACGGGGTGGTACTGGTAAAATCTGCAGCCGTTGCCACTGCTTCGCCACCTCCTGCTACCGGTTTAATAAAATGCCCGGCATCATCTCTTTCTCCTTCCACCAGGCCGGTCTTTAAATTGAAACTACTGAACAGAACATGGCTGTATCCCCAGGCCCCGTTATATCCCGCATACCCGCCCCAGTTAGCCTGGTTAAATTTTGAATTGAAAACCCGGCCATCATATTTGTTCCGGTAATCAGCCGCTTCAGATGCGGAGCCATATAAGTTCCAGTTGAGCCCGTTTACATTTCCGGCGATATTTCCATTCAGTAACCTGGAGTTATTATTGGTTTGATAACTGCTCAGCAGGTTTGCTTTCAAGGTATTGTTCTCCACGGGCACATTGGTAATAATATTAATAACACCTGCAATAGCATCACTGCCATAAATCAGCGAAGCCGGCCCTTTGAGCACTTCCACCTTGTTTACACTGGACTCATCAATTTCAATTCCATGCTCGTCGCCCCATTGCTGCCCCTCCTGTCTTACGCCGTCATTAATGGTAAGTACCCTGTTATATCCCAGGCCGCGGATGACCGGCTTTGAAATGGCCGGCCCCGTTGACAAAGTTGACACACCGGGTATTTTCGCCAATGATTCTATGATGTTGGTTGAAGCCGATTGCAACAAAGCATCCTTGCGCATTACTGAAACCTGGAAGGGAGATTTTTTTAAAGTGGTGGCGGTACCCACCCCGGTAATGATCACAGCACTGTTTTCCACCACAGCCTGGTCGAGCAAATAATCTTTGCGGGTATCACCCTCAATGGTCACCTGTTCGGCGGTGGTACTGTACCCAATGTGCGATATTTCCACGAGGTGTTTGCCCTCCGGAATATTTTCCAAAGTGAAAAAACCGTTGGTATCTGTGCTGCCTCCCACTTTAATATCTACGAGATATACAGATGCACCGACCACGGGCAGATTCGTCTTTGCATCTTTTATGGTTCCATGAAAGGCGCCTTTGGCGGGTGCCGGCTTAGGATCCTTTGCTTCCACCAGCCCTTGAAACAGAGGCAGCAACAAGAAAATTGTAAAGATCGATTTCATTGATAGTTAGTTTAATAATTGTAACAATGTTGCAAATGTAAACAGAAAATGCAACAATGTTGAAATTTATTTTACTAACAAACTGTTATCGGAGTTTTACTGAACCAGGAAAATGGCAACGGGCAGGTGATCGCTGAAGCCATTATCCCAAACCCTGTCGATGCTGAAGGCCCGGTGTGGATAGCCTTTTTCAACACCGGATTGATGCAGTAAAAAGTCTTTACGGAAGATACGGCTGGAATAGTATTTCCATTTATGGTTGTTATTGTGGATCACGGGTGCCGAGATCATGATCTGGTCGAAAAGGTTCCATTGGTTGTCAAAAACCTCTGTGCCGGAGCCTTTGCGAAAGATATTGATCCAGGGATTGTAGATATCATTTTCTGCCAGGTCGGTGGTGTCTGCCTTTGCCCGCATTGTTTTTCGGATGCTGGCATCAACCGGGTTATCATTCAGGTCGCCCATGATAAAGATTTTTGCATCAGGATTCACCGACATCAGTGAATCAGCAAGCTCCCGGTTAACAGCGGCTGCCAACTCGCGATACGGAGTGGTTTCAGCGGTGCCTCCACTTCTTGACGGCCAGTGATTCACCATTACATATACAGTATCATTACCAGCAAGCACACCTTCCGCAAATAACACGTTCCTTGTTGGCCTGGGTTGGTTCACCTTCTCCAAAGGCACCCTTACCGGCCTTGCCGCCAGCAGGTGAAAATATTGCGGGTTGTATAACATCGCCGTGCTGATACCGCGTACATCCGGTGTGGGAAACCACACATACTGGTAATGCCTTTCTTTGAGTTTTGGATTATTTTATTGAGTTTGAAGCAAAAGTTTAACTCTTTCGATAGGGGCTGCTAGAGTCTTCGCGATGGCTCCAGAAGTTCCTCCGAGGATAAAGTCTCTGATAACTTTAGAAGCG
>CAYVLT010000297.1:0-5524 GCA_964452405.1 uncultured Ferruginibacter sp. | reverse complement strand
AACGTGGTATACAGCAATGCATCGGTGCTTTCAAAAACCATTGACGGCAGTGGCGGATTGAACCAGTTCTATTTTTCTTATGCGCACAGTATTGGAAAACATCTTTCCATCGGCCTCACTTCCTCCTATTATTTCGGATCGGCCAATGTTAAAACAACTTATTACGGAACTGCGTTGACCACCACGCTTGACAGGCAGGAGTACAATATTATGAGTGCGTTCCAGTTCCAGCTCGGTATGCAGTTGGTATCGAAACTATCTCCAGGGGTTACCCAGCGGATCGGGCTCACGGTGTCAAATCCCACTGCTGTAACACAGCGCCTGGAAACCGATTACCTGAGCAATGAAGTGTCTGTTAAAAAAACGGAGGAAACAAAAAGAGATTTTAAACTGCCTCTCTCTGCCGGTATCGGTTATGCGCTTATTTTCAACGACGAGCTGACTATCAGTGCGGACGCGGTTTTCAGCGACTGGCAGGAACAACGGGTTGACTACCCGAATTCTTATACCACCACTTCGGGGCGTGTGTCAGCAGGGTTTGAGTATGTAAACCGCAGGAGAGTAAATCATTACTACTACGAGAATTGGTACCTGCAGGGTGGCGCCAGCCTGGAAAATAACTACATCAACATCCAAAGCAAACCTCTGTACAACTATGGGTTCACGGTGGGATTTGGAAAAAATATTTCCCGGTTGATGAGTGTTTACACCGGCTACGAGATCGGCAAAAGAGGGAATAAAAAAGATAACCAGATAGTTGAAAATTACAACCAGTTCATTTTTGGAATCACCCTAAAAGAGTTTTGGTTCAATATGAAAAAATATGGCCGGTACCAGTAAAACTGTATTGTTTTTTGATGCGTTAGAGGTTAAGGTTAAGGTCCGTTAGCAATGACGGACCTTTTATTTTGCCATTGCTTTATAACGTTTCATGGCTTCCACGAAATAATAGTCCGCATAGGTTAGCGGCACATCCACTTCGGTTTGGTTAGGATAGTGGCCCACACCATGTTTAAGCAGGAAGCCGCCATTGGTTCCGGCAGCGGCCAGGTAAGTGGGCGTGGAGAGCGTGTATAAAATTTTTTCTGCCGTCTTTACATATCTTTCTCCTGCTGCTGCATCCACATAGCGGCAAAGTTCCAACAGGGCCGACGCCAGGATCGCCGCAGCAGAGGCATCCCGCAATGCAGCAGGGATACCCGGTGCATTAAAATCCCAATAGGGAATTCCATCTGCCGGCATGGTTGGATTGTTTAAAATAAAATCAGCGATATGGGTCGCCTGCTGCAGGTATTTTTTATCCTTCGTTTCGCGGTACACTTCAGTAAAGCCATACAAACCCCATGCTTGTCCGCGTGCCCAGGCGCTGGAGTCGGCATATCCCTGTGCGGTTACTTTTTTAATAATGGATCCATTGAAACTGTTATAATCCACCACGTGCCAGGAGCTGTAGTTGCTGCGAAAGTGATTTTTCAAGGTGCTGTTTGCATGGGTAACGGCAATTGAATACAAAGTGCTGTCGCCTGTAAGCGCAGTTACCCTGAACAATAATTCAAGGTTCATCATATTGTCGATGATCACGAGAAAATCCGTTGAGTCAGCTGAATCCCAGGAGCGGATACAACCGGTAACCGGACTGAAACGGGTTGCCAGCGACCGGGCACTGTTGATGAGAATGTCACGCACAGCAGGGGTCGGCTGCAGGCGGTACAGGTTGCCAAAACTATTGTTCATCATAAAGCCCAGGTCGTGGGTGCTTTGATTGAACTGTTCTTTTTCGAGGCTGGCCAGTTTTTGTTTTGCCGCAGCCAGCAGCGCAGTATCGCCTGTTTCTTCATACAGCATGATGAGTGTTCCGGGGTAAAAGCCACTGCACCACCAGCCGGAATTGCTGAATTCGTATCGATCGTTGCCTGCAAAAAAAGTTTTCGGAAACTTCTCAGCCGGTACGTTTTTTATCAACAACCTGTATTGTACCGCTGCTTTTTTAAGGTTCGTAGTCACCAGCGTGAGCAGGTTTTTATCAATATCCGGGCTGTTGCTTTGTTGTGCCGATGTAACAGCGTTCAGCAGGAGGAATGATATAAAGAGGAACGATGTTGTAATCCGTTTCATGAAGAAGGTTTTAGATCGGTTAGTTTTCCGGAACCCCGGTTGTTTGAATGGTTAAATATACGCCGATGCAATTATTAACAGTCCGCCGGGTTCATCCAGGCAACAGCGCATCGCCCGATCAAAGAAATAATACTTTCATCCACCATAATTTTTTATTAATTTCAAAAGGAAATAATGGTGGTGTGATCAGCGGGTAACAATGTAATGTGATCGCCATTCATTTTGTTCCGGCATCACAACAATTGACCAGGCTGCATTATGGCCGGCCCCCGGAAAGGCCTGCTGGCCGGGCAGGAAGTGCAACAGGCGCTTGAGCGCTGTGAGCCTTTTTTTTTGAGCGCAGATCAATAATTTTCATATAAATGCGATTGCTCAAATCTTACTGCTTCCTCCTGCGGTCTGTATACAGCATGTCCGGGCAATAATCCGGGTTACCATGTTTTTTATTATTCAATTTTCAACAAAACTTTTTTATGAAGACTTATTTAATAGAAAGAGATATTCCCAATGCCGGCGCTTTTACTGCCGAAGACCTGAAAGGCATTTCACAAAAATCATGTGCTGTATTGGCGGGGATGGGTCCCGCAATTGAGTGGCAGCAAAGTTATGTGCTGGGCGATAAGATATTTTGCGTGTACAAAGCAGAAAATGAAGAGTTGATCCGTGAGCATGGCAGGCAGGGCGGTTTTCCTGTGAACAGGATCACTGAGATCATGTCGGTGATCAGTCCTGCGACAGCAAATTAAAAAAAACGTACAGGGGATGGCCGGTGCAGTTTGTGCCGGCCATTTTTTTGCAGGTTGTCAATGCACGGTAACACTTGACAAAGACTGGAGAAAGATTTACATTTAATGTCAATGCCAGGTGCCACCACGATTGCCGGCGTTATTGACCGGCTCAACGATATCATTGCTGAATCAATCGCCGGAAACAGCCGGCAGGGATATTTTGCGGCTTTGTATAAAAAAGTTACGGTGGAGATCAGTAAAAAAATACACGAAGGTTATTTCGACGACAATGAAAGGATGGAACGACTCGATGTGATTTTCGCCAACCGATATTTTGAAGCCTGCGATCAATACCGCCTCCAACAAAACTGCAGCGCCAGCTGGAAACTTTCCTTTGATGCCTGTAATCATTGGCAACCGATGCTCATGCACCATTTACTAACAGGAATGAATGCCCACATTGGTCTTGATCTTGGCATTGCCACCGCCACAGTAGCTGCGGGTAAGGATATAGCGGCAGTGCAGCACGATTTTAATAAGATCAATATCATCCTCTGCGACATGATCGCCGGCATCAAAGCCACGCTGTACAATATGTGGCCACTCAGTAAATTGATCAGTCAACTGCATACCGACCGGTTAGAAAATGATATCGCCGGGTTTTCGATGCATATTGCCCGGGATGCGGCCTGGCAGTCGGCCCTGCAGGTAGCTGCCTGTGAAACCGACGCTGACCGGCAGCGATGCATTGCCCTGAGAGATCAGGTGGTGGCTGACTTTGGCAACCGCCTGCTTCACCCCGGTAGTTTCACTCAAACCGTTACGGCCGTTTTCCGTTTGTTTGAATTTGGCACTGTGCGTTCAAAGATTCAGCGGCTGGATGCCTGAAGAACCTTCACCGGCCTGTGGTTTGCCCCGTTTTACTGACAGTTCAATACCATTATCCCGCTCCTTATTTATTTTTTCGTAATACAAATTGAGTATTGATTGCGCCGGGTGGCAAGCCTAATTTTATTTTATAACCGCCGGTTACGTGGCGGTATCATTCTCCAAAAAATAAACAGTTGAAACGAAAATACCTGCTGCGGTTCCTGCTTCAAGCCTGCACCCTCGTGGCCATAGTGCCTGCCAAAGCGCAAGACATTCATGTGGTACCGAATCCATCCGCACCACCACTTTTTGCATGGAGTGGCAGCGGCTCCCTATCAGGGTATGCCGGCAATCCTATCGTGTTGAATAATTCACTCGTGCTGGAATATAATCCCACCGGCACTTCCGACCCGGCACAGCTCAAACTGCAACTGGCCGTTTTTACGGGCGGCGACAGCCTGCGTGTGATACCAAATCCTGATGCAGGACAGGGGGTGTATTTCCAGAGTATCCAGGTGGTGTTCAACAACAAACTGTATTTTATATACATTGATATTACCGGCGTACAAAGACTGGCTTCCTTTGATGGAAACGCCATCACCCTCTATCCAAACCCCGATGCATCCCCTTCCGGGTTTATCGGTTCGCCAAGAATTCTCAACAACAATCTTTACATAGCGTACCAGAATGTTTCCGGCGTTACGCAGTTTGGAAGGTTTAACGGAACCGGGATTACATTGATCCCCAATCCAGACAACAGTACGGTAGGATTTTATAATAATTATTCAGCCGTGTTCAACAATAAAATTGTTTCAAGGTATGTAACGGCATCGGGTCCCAAACAACTGGCCACGTTTGATGGCAGTTCCTGGACGATCCTTGCCAACCCGGATAATTCGGGCAACCGCGGTGTACAGCCGATCTTCCCGATGGAGTATCACAATAAACTTTATTTCACTTATTATGGCGCCAACAACCAATACCAGTTGCTGCAGTATGATGGAACCGCCACCACCACACTCATCGCCAATCCGCAGACTTCCTCCAGCAACAATGGGGGCGTAACAGGATATTTTTCGATCATTTACAACGATACCCTGTTTTTACAATATTACGATGTAAACAATGTTTACCGGCTTGCCAAATTCAATGGCAGCAGCATCAGTCTAGTTCCCAACCCCGATGCCACTACTTACGGTTACTGGTATACGCCGGTGGTGTATAATAATAACCTGTACATTCTTTACCTGCCGGCCAATGGTAGCCGGCACCTTGCCCGCTACCAATCATCATCCAACAGTCTCAGCGTGATCGCCAACCCCGATGCAGGCAGCGGTTACTGGGATCAGCCGATGGTGTATGGCGACAAACTGTACATCAAGTATTTCAATGCACAGTCAAAATTTCAACTTGGTGTATTTGATGGCAGTTCATTGCAACTGATCGCCAATCCTCCCGGTGTGTACAACAGTGGCAGCGACAATGGGTATGCCGGCGCCCCCATCGTGTGGAACAATACACTTTACCTGCAGTTTGCGAGTGTGCCTTATAACTATGCCGGTAACCTGGCTTCTTATACCGCTGTGGCAAATAACGGCATTTGTCCCGGTGCCAGCACGTCTTTTACCAGCGACATAACAGGCGCTTCCTATCAATGGCAGGTTGACAATGGCAGCGGTACTTTCACCAATCTTTCCAATGCGGCGCCTTACAGCACCGTTACCACATCCACCCTGAACCTAACGGCGCCGGCTACCTCATTATACGGGTACAGATACCGGTGCCGTGTTGACGGGAGTAACTACAGCCAG
>CAYVLT010000296.1:0-5526 GCA_964452405.1 uncultured Ferruginibacter sp. | reverse complement strand
GCTTGCCTACGATAAAAAATATGGCCGGTTGCTCATCACCTCTGATTCGGGAGTAACGTTCATGAATAAACGCGAACCACATATAAAAGGGGTGGTGTTTGATGTGGCCGGTAATATTGATGATACCACCGCTAAGTATGCCGGTTTTAAAAAGACGCCTTTTCTTACAGGTGTTACGGTACGATTGCTTAAAAACAATGTGGAACAGGAATTTACGATCCCTAATGCCTTTGGAATTTTTGAGTTGAAAAATGCCGATGAAACTTCCGACTACACAGTGGAGATAAAAACGGTGAGAGATGGCAAAACGATGCTATACATCTATAACCATATCAGGAATCATACGTTGATGGAGCCAACGCTGATGCCATTCAGCCTGATCAAAGAGCTGGAAGCATTTAAGCCAAAAATGACACGGCGTTGTTTTCCGTTTAAACTGTCTTTTGATATTGAGATCAATGATCTTTTGTGTACAGAAGGGTTTGATTCAACCGGCTATGAGTGGGCACAGGATGCATTTTTCAATCCTAATGGAATTAACCATGATCATCGAAAAATCGTGGACAACCTGGGAGATTATTACCTGGCGATGGCATCAGTGTACAAACTCGGCGGACAGGCTGTTGACCTGGCAACGGATGTGGTGGCTAATTTATTTGACGCGGTGGATGCGCTTCGTGGTACGGTTGAATTCGCTTATGCCTGGAAATACCCGCCCTCGAATATTGACCGGCTCGATGAACTCGATGAAACTTATCAAACCATTGGAATATCTGCCATCAAGCTCATCAAAGAAACACTGGTGCCTACCCTGGGGCTGATTAATAAAGGACTTACCAACGACAACTCCAATGCCCGCAAAATATTTGAAAGATGTATCGGCGGATTAAATGAGGTGGCTGATGTGTTGATTGAAATGATGGAGAATGGTCGCAACCAGGCTAAACTTAAAGTTGTACTTGATAATCTGAAGCGGGTGGTAGCCACAGCCGCTGCGGTAGATTACTATCATGATAGCTATATTAACGAGCGTCAACCACTTTTTATCAGTGAAACCAGCCAGGCTGCTTATGATCTTAAGTCTGAATTGACTTTCCAGGCCGGGTACGATAACCTCTACAATCCATTTTCCAACTCGGTTGTAAAAGCAGCGGATGACCAATTCAAAAAAAGAAAGGGAGAAATATCCAATGCGAATGATGTGGCAAAATATTCTGACATAGCTTCAACCGGTTTTGAAGGTGGATCCGCACTCGCCACTGTATTGGGAGGCCCTGCGGCAGCGGCCGTTTTAAAAGGTTTTGCTTTGGCAGCAAAAGCGGTTAAAACAACCGCCCTCACTGCAGCGATGACGTTAGCTGCGGTAGGCGCCGATGAAATTGGCGACATGTCTGAAACCATCAGGCCCCGTGCAGGGCTGCAACGAAACAGTCTGCAACCCATTGTATTGAGGCAAAGTTCGGTTTTGCAGGCCACACCTGATTCACTCATTGCCATTAAGACAAGATTCAATCAACGTTTGGCCACGCTGCAATCTATATACACAGCTTCAGGGTATGATTCGGTAGCCTACATAGCTGCTTACAAACAATTGAGGCGTGAAGATTCCTTGTACACGGATGAAATGACCAGGACGGTAAGGGGCCTCCTGGCTGCTTCGGACGCCGCCTCCGCAGGTATCCCGCAATTTTCAGGCAGGATGCGCCGGGTGGTTGACACCTTTGTATCGCAGCAATACAACCTCCGTATGATCCTCAAATTTCAAAATCTTGGCTTCTTCTTCGATACAGATAAATCCATTCATTCCGGCGGCCTCGACAGTCTCTCTAACGAGATCAGGATCACCAATGATTCGGCGGTGAACGGCATCGTGGAATTGATCAATCTTATCAATACCAACAGCATTGTAACTCCCGCCAGCCTGGAGGAGGAAAGCTACCAGGTTAATCACAGCCGCGTTCCGGGAACGGCAGGTACCATCGTGTATAAGTTTAAAAACTATGGCGGGCAAACACAGAACAACGTAAGCTTCAAGATCAGTCCACCAGGCGGCGGTTACAACATCACCGGTGCTGATTCAGTGAATGTAGGTAATGTGGCACCCGGACAGACAGTCCAGGTAAGTTTTGCCTTTACAGCGCCTCTGTTTGACAGCATCGGTCATTATACCGTAAATGTAAAAGCGGCCAACGGAATTTACAGCGACGTGGAAGGATCGTTGTATGTGGTGGATCCTACCAAGGTTTACTCTATCAGGAATGGTAACTGGAATGATCCGGCAACCTGGAGCACCAACACAGTGCCGGTGGCAGCGAACGGCGTGTATGTAAGTCACAATGTGGTGGTGAATGTGGATGCTGTTTGTAAAACGATCACCGTAAATAAGCCGGGAGAAATTACCGTTAATGCCGGTAAAAAGATCACGGTACTTGAATAAGGGCCACCGTTATGAACAGGTATTCATCAGCAACAACGCCTGCAAAGATTTCCGGAGGCAGGTGATATTACGGAAGGATAGCTGGGTGAGGATTATTATCGTATAGGCAGGACCGTTATTATATGAAAAAAATTGCACAACATCACATCCTGCGTACATGCATACTGAGGTTAATTGGGATGTTGATTTTATTTTGCGGCGGACACGCCGTTCATGCGCAGGCACCCGTTAACGATGGTTGTGCAAACGCCATTGATATACCCATACCTTCCGGCGGGTACGGACTGGGGAATTTTATTTCTGCTGCCACAGATCTTACAAACGCCACTGTTCAAACCGGGGAATCTTATGCGCCGGCGATCCTGGTGGCCGGGCTTGATAAAAAATCTGTTTGGTATAAATTCAAAACCTCCACAGTGCGTGCCGTGAGGGTAACACTTACCCAACCGGGTACCACTATCACCGCCGGCGACGCCGGCTTTACGGTTTATCAAACCGGTACCTGTTTACCGGGCAATACTTCTATCAGTCCAAAGCTTACGCCGATCGTTACATTTGGCAATACCTATCACCCATGCGTACCCGCTGGAGAATACCTGGTGCAGGTAAGTTCCAAACTGGCGGCCAACGGTCCCGTTAATATAGAAGTGGAAGTATCAGATCAAACCGGGGCTGCCTACGACCACCCGTTGGAAGCTTACTCCTTTGGCGTGGCAGCTAATTTTGCCCGTAAGATCGACTTTGACCCCGAATGCCAGTCGATCGAAGACTCGGCGGAGGTTTGCCATAGCTTATCAAATTACCAGGATTATCACAAATCAGCCTGGTTCACCTTCACCACTCCTGCCTATTTTGATTATATGGCGATCGTACTATCGGGAACGGGTAGCCCAAGTTATTTCCCCAGTGGCGGATCAAATATCTTTAAGAAGTTTGGCTTTAATTTATACCGGGGAGATGTGGTTACGTCTGACTTCCGCACCTTGCCACTGGTGGATGGATGTGATTCCCTGCTCACAAACGGGTACCGGGATGCCGTGCGTCAATTCCGGTGCGGCGATCTTGCACCCAACACCACTTACAGTATCCAATTGTTCATCGAAAAGGATTTCAAGGATATTTTACGGCTGGGTCTTATCACCGGCGGAACAGCGCCTACTGCTGCACCACAACCGGTAAGTGGCATGCCGGCCTCTAACACACTGGGCGTACTTGCTCCTTCGGTAAATGGTACGCTTGTGTCGATGACAGACTATTTTGGATGCAACAGCCAGCATAGTGTGTCCGCCTGCGGAACAGTGATCCCGGCAGGAAATGTGGTGATCGGGAGTGGCAGTTATAACCTGAGCAGTTTTGCTACTTTCTCACTGCAGGAAGCGGCGGCCATCAATTTCAGGGGCGTAATGGTAGGTTGTGGACCCAGGCCCATCATCCGTTTATTCCGTCATACGGTAACGGCTAACTGCGCAGACATTGATACATCAGATCTTGTGGGAATAGCAGGTTTTAACCAGGAGATTGAATGCCTGCAGCCGGGTGATTATGTGATACAGGTAATGGGTTCGGATGCACCGCTTCCTTTAAGTTCCTATCTGTATAGTTTATCCGCCAGTAACAGCAATCCCTGCCTGTATGCGAATCTCGGCTCTCAATATAAGCTCGACATGAGCGTATACCGCCGCAATGCGGCCAATAAATTTTCACTGGGAATAACCGGTGCCTTTGACAGCATAAACGTAGTGAACGGTAATCAACAACCATTAACGGCCGGTATTACCTATCCTGCCTCCCCCGATACTGTCGGATGCCAGCAAACACTGCGTCCCTGGGATACAACCTGCTCCACATTAAACGATAAAGTCATTTACCGCCAGTTTGAAGTTCCTGACAGTGGAACCATACATTTCAGTTCATTGGTTATTAGTAACAGTACGCCTTTCCGTTACCGGCTTTACCGCGGAGATGCAAATGCACTGGCAGCTGCACAAAACATATTTAGTTTCCCCGACAGGATCAGTGGATTGGTACCAAACACAATTTGTTTAGACGGTTATGTTTGTAATGCCAATAAATCATCCTGCGTGATCCCCGGCACTTATACACTCACTACGATGGCATCAACGGGTGATGTAGGTCGGGCAGATAAGCCTTCCATTACTTTTTTGAGAACGAGAACACTACACAACAGTCCATTCACAGCCCAGGATTTCGGTAGTATCATGGATACCCTGGGGCCTAACGGTGGTACAAAAAAATCGGATGTTGATTACTGGAGTTGTGATGACAATGCCGTTGCTATAAACGGGTACCAGCCTTGCCTGATTGGTGGAAGACCCGCAACCAAGGCTATTTACCGCCAGTTTTACCTGAAAGAAGATGCACTGGTCAGGATTGCTGTACCGGGTTACTGGGGCTGCCACGAATTTGCCAACGGCATTAAAACATTGTTTTATGGAAAGGCTACAGATGGCTTTGGGGGGTTGAGCCCTGTTGGTAACCAATGGAATTGTTTCACTTCGGCCCAAACAGCCAATGGATGTACGTTTTTACCGGAAGGCTGGTACACGATTGTATCGTATGGTACAGGTCCGAGTTACGATAGTACCACCCGTTTGCTGAATATCAGTGGCAGGTACAACAGTAATGTGGGATACCAGGATGAATTGACTATAACGATTACGCCTGCCTGCGCTGGTCCTAAGCACAATCGTCCGTATAAAGCCTCCGTAAACAGCAGCAATCAACCACACCTGGTCGAATGGACCGACCGCTTAAACAGCACCTCAGCCTATCCCCGCAGGGACACCACTTACGTATTGCCTTCAGAAAGTTTTAACTGTACACTGGATACACCATTTTCAAGTCACCCTATCCGGGCCTGTGAAGCGGCTGCTAACAGGGTGGCGTACTGGGTATTTAAAACCACGGAGGTTTGTTTTTTGCAGATTGATGCCGGAGGTTATTTTGCTGCCGTTTATGATAAAGATGTGAGAACGGATTCATTACAGTTTGCAACGGCCACACCAATACAGCCCTGCAATAACAAAGCTGGTTACATACAATTTTGCTTTTTTCAACCAGGCACCTAC
>CAYVLT010000295.1:0-5539 GCA_964452405.1 uncultured Ferruginibacter sp. | reverse complement strand
GCCACTTCGTATGTTGACTTTGGTTTAGGAAAACTGAATATTTCCAGCCAGATGGAAAGAACATCTGCGTTTCTCAATTGTAACGGTAATGTATGTCCTAATTCAATCAGATACGTGGTGGGAAGCACTGATAACGATGTGGCGGTGATAAAACCCATCCTCTCATTAACAGGCTTTGACTATGTTTCAGGAAGTTTTGCTGAAGGTGGCACCACTACGGTAGCAATCTCAATTGCCAATACTGCTACGGTGGATGCACCGGCTGCCTCCTATAATGTTGAATTCTTCTGCGGCAGCAGCACCACACCATTTGCATCGGCCTTATTTATGCCGGCTGTTCCTGCAATGGGCACTGCCTCAGATAATTTAACCATCACTGTTCCAACGGCTCCTACCTGTAACAACGGAGAATCGGTTACGGCAGCTATTCGGCCGCTCACTGCCGCCAACCAACCGCAATGCCTCTGCCAAACCACCACCCGTGGAATCCTGAAAGCATTGCCGGTGATACTGGATAATTTCTACGCTAAACAAGAGGGTTGCAGGATTTTACTGGGCTGGCACAGCCTCACAGAGATCAACCTGGAAAAATATGAAATTGAATACAGTACCAACGGGCGTAGTTTCACCAGTGTGGGAACCGTAACCGGCCAGGGCGATAACAAAACTTACAGCTATAGCCACCAGCCGGCTCCGGGTCGTATTTATTACAGGTTGAAAATGCTGGATAATAACGGAACCGTTAAGTACAGCAACATCATCGCGATGAACCTTTCCTGTACTGGTAAAAACCTGCTGGTTTACCCGAACCCGGCAAGCAGTATTCTAAATGTGAATCTGTCTGGCTTCAACGGGGCGATCAGCGGCAAATTGTACAACAATGTTGGTCAACTGGTTGCCAGCAGGCAACTGGTGAACGGCACCAACAGTATCGCAGTTGACCGCTTACCAGCCGGCACTTACGCACTGGTGGTAGGCGAGCACGACGGTACGCAACAGGTTTATAAAGTACAGATCACGCACTAAGCGAAACAATACTTTTATTCAATGGCTGTCCTCACCGGGCAGCCATTTTTTGTAGGAGTTACCAGTAGTCGGGGATGGTAGAAACGGGGGGGAGGGCAGGTTTAACGAAGTGGTCTTGCAACCGGAAACGGCATTTGTGGAGAGATACATGGCACGCCAGGATGAACATTTAAACCCGTTGTCACCGGGAACAAACAGGTAGAAGGCACGACGGCAAATAAGCCTTCTTAACCCAGGAGGGTAGGCGTAACTGTTAGCAGGGGTGCATTGATTGTTGTACCGGGCAGAAATAAAAAAGCTGCGCACCAGGCGCAGCTTTTACATATGATTGGAAAGAAGATGATTGTTATACCTGTTCCAGGTCACCGGCCACCATTTCTTTCACCAGTCCGGCCAGGTCATATTTTGGCGTCCAGCCCAATTTGGTTTTTGCTTTGGTAGCATCACCGATCAGGAGCTCAACCTCTGTAGGTCTGAAATATTCAGGATCCACTGCCACCACTTCTTTTCCTTCGGGTAACTGGTAGGCGCTGTTGCTGCATGATTTTACAATGCCTTTTTCATTTACGCCTTCTCCTGTAAACTCAAGCTCAATGCCAGTTTCAGCGAATGCCATTTTGATGAAATCACGCACGGTGGTGGTGATACCGGTGGCAATTACGAAATCTTCAGGTTTATCCTGCTGTAAGATACGCCACATGGCTTCCACGTAGTCTTTTGCATGGCCCCAGTCGCGTTTTGCATCCAGGTTACCCATATACATTTTATCCTGTTTCCCTTTTACAATGGCAGCCACCGCACGGGTGATCTTTCTTGTTACAAAGGTTTCTCCACGCAGCGGACTTTCATGGTTGAACAAAATACCGTTACAGGCATAGATACCATAGGCCTCGCGGTAATTGATCGTGATCCAGTAGGCATAAAGTTTTGCTACTGCATAGGGACTCCTGGGATAGAATGGTGTGGTTTCGCTTTGTGGTACTGCCTGCACCAAACCATACAATTCAGAAGTACTGGCCTGGTAGATGCGGGTTTTTTTCTCCAACCTTAAAATTCTTAAGGCTTCCAGCAAACGAAGGGTGCCGATACCGTCAGCATTTGCGGTATATTCAGGTTCGTCGAAACTTACTTTTACATGGCTCATCGCTGCCAGGTTGTAGATCTCGTCGGGCTGTGTTTCCTGGATGATCCGGATCAGGTTGGTACTGTCGGTCATGTCGCCGTAATGCAACTGGAAACGTACATTTTTTTCATGGGGATCCTGGTACAGGTGATCAATACGCTGGGTATTGATCAACGATGACCTTCTTTTGATGCCATGAACTTTGTAACCTTTTTCGAGTAATAGATCTGCGAGGTAGGCGCCATCCTGGCCGGTAATACCTGTGATCAGTGCTGTTTTTCCGTTATGTGTAGTGCTCATAATTAAATGGGGGTAATGTTTAACGCCTTTGGCGGGGAAATTATTTTCTTACCAGGTGGTTGGCTAAGAAATCCTCGTATGCCATTGCAATGCCTTCTCTCAATTCAATTTTATGTTTCCAGCCCAGGTTGTGCAGTTTGGTAACATCCATCAGTTTACGGGGCGTACCATCTGGCTTGGTTGCATCAAAAACAATCTTTCCGTTAAATCCTACAATGTCTTTTATCAGGGCGGCCAGTTCGCCGATGCTCAGGTCTTCGCCGGTGCCGATATTCACCAGTTGCTCTTCGTTATAATTCATCATTAAAAAAGTGCAGGCTTCTGCGAGGTCATCGGCAAATAAAAATTCACGCTTAGGTGTACCGCTTCCCCATACCATCACTTCTTCGGCATTGCTCTCTTTGGCTTCATGCATCTTGCGGATGAGGGCCGGCAGCACGTGGGAGTTGTTGAGATTATAATTGTCGCCAAAACCATACAGGTTAGTAGGCATTACACTTATGAAATTGCAATTGTACTGGCTGCGGTAAGCTTCGCATAATTTGATGCCTGCTATCTTTGCGATGGCATACGGTTCATTGGTAGGTTCCAGTGGCCCGGTTAACAGGTAATCTTCTTTCAATGGCTGTGGTGCCATTTTTGGATAGATACAGGAACTGCCCAAAAACATCAGCTTTTTTACGTTGTTGGTGGCTGCCGCATGAATGATGTTCGCTTCAATCATCAGGTTTTCATAAATGAAATCGGCCCTGAAGATATTGTTGGCATTAATGCCACCCACTTTGGCAGCCGCAAGAAAAACATATTCCGGTTTTTCCGCTTCAAAAAAATCGTTCACCAGCGCCTGGTTGCGCAGGTCGAGTTCTGCAGAAGTGCGGGTGATGATATTATTAAAACCCCTGGCGGTTAAATTTTTAAAAATGGCGCCACCCACCATACCCCTGTGCCCGGCAATATATATTTTACTGTTAAGCTCCATGTTGAAGTTGTATTAAAATTGGTTGCGAAGATAATTTTTTTATATTATTTATCCGGCACCGGCACCACGGTGGTTCATTGGTTGATTTGGTAGTAATCGAGGTACCAGTCAATGAAATTACTCACTCCTTGCTCCACGGAAGTGGTGGGGCGGTAACCGAGTGTATTTTTAAGATCGTCGATATTTGCGTAAGTCTTATATACATCCCCCGGCTGCATGGGCATCATGATCTTTTCAGCCGTTTTACCCAGTTTTCTTTCGATGGCTTCGATAAAATCAGTAAGCTTCACCGGGTGACTGTTGCCGATATTGTATAATTTATATGGCGCTTTGGAGGTGGATGCCTGTTGATTGAGGCCGCTCCAGTCAGGATTACCTTTCGGAATATTATTGATCACTCTTACCACGCCATCCACGATGTCATCAATATACGTGAAGTCACGCTCCATTTCGCCATTGTTGAAAACCTGTATGGGCTTGCCGTCGATGATGGCCTTGGTAAACAGGAACATGGCCATATCCGGGCGTCCCCATGGGCCATACACCGTGAAAAAGCGCAGGCCGGTTGTGGGCAGGTTGTACAAATGACTATACACATGCGCCATCAGTTCATTGCTTTTTTTTGTAGCTGCGTACAGGCTGATCGGGTGATCCACTGCATCATCCTTATCAAACGGAATTTTTTCATTCAACCCGTATACACTGCTGCTGCTGGCATAAGCGAGGTGTTTGATATTGAAATGACGGCAACATTCCAGCAGGTTGGCAAACCCCACGATATTACTTTCGATGTAGGCTGCCGGATTGGTGATGCTGTACCGCACGCCCGCCTGGGCAGCAAGGTTCACCACGTAATCAAACTGCTGTGTTTTGAAAAGCCGGTCAAGATTTTGTTTGTCTTCCAACTGCAACTGTACAAAAGTATAGTTGCTTGTTTTGCTGGGGTACAGTTCATTGTAATGAATCTGTTCTTTATCAATACCGGCCGCTTTCAGGCGGTCGTATTTTAAACTTACCTGGTAATAATCGTTGAGGGAATCAAGGCCCACCACTTCAAAACCGTCTGCTGCAAGCCTGTTTGCCAAATGAAAGCCGATAAAACCAGCTGAACCCGTAACTAAAATTTTCATGTAAAGATTTGAATGCTGAAATTTAAATTGGATTTATCCGGCAAATTTAGCGGTTATAAGTTGTATATAATATATCAACGATCCTTTCAGAAGTGTTGCCATCCCACAGCTCAGGCACCGATCCTTTTTTCCAGTTACCTGCCAACACTTTCTGAAGGCAGTCCGCCAGCTTCACCATATCATCACCAATCAGTTCATTGGTGCCTTCGGTGATTGTTTCGGGCCTTTCGGTTGAATTGCGCAGGGTGAGGCAGGGCACATGCAAAACGGTTGCTTCTTCCGTGATGCCTCCTGAATCAGTGATGATTGCTTTGGCATTTTTTACGAGGTAGATAAATTCGAGATAGCCAAGTGGATCGATCATGATCAACTGATCCGTTGGAATATTGTGGGTGTCTATGATCTTTCTTGTTCTCGGATGAACCGGGAATACGATCTTCACCGGGCCTGTTGAGCCGGTAATCGCCTTTAACAATGATTTTAATTTTTCGGGATCATCCACATTGGATGGCCGGTGAAGGGTAACCAGGAAATAATTGCCGGCAGCGAGTTGCTCAGCCTCCCAAAAAGCAGGTTGTTGCAGGCGTTCCAGGTTTTGCTTCAGCGTATCGATCATGGTATTACCCACGAAATGAATACTGCCTGGCGGTACCTGCTGTTTGCTGAGATTTTCATTGGCGATCTTACTGGTGGTGAAATAATGATCGCAGATGGAATCTGTAACAATTCGGTTGATCTCTTCCGGCATGGTCATATCACCCGAACGGATACCCGCTTCCACATGCACCACATCCACACATAGTTTTTTGGCAGAGATGGTGCAGGCCATGGTGGAGGTAACATCTCCCACCACCAGAACCACATCAGGCCTGTTTTCCAACAGGTCTTTTTCAAACTTCACCATGATGCCCGCTGTTTTCTCAGCCTGTGTACCGCCGCCGCATTCAAGGTTAATGTGCGGATCGGGGATGCCCAGTTGTT
>CAYVLT010000294.1:0-5576 GCA_964452405.1 uncultured Ferruginibacter sp. | reverse complement strand
CCCGGGCATTGTCCCAAACCTTTCCACTTTCTGTTTTAATGGTCCTGGCGGGAAATTTATTGATCACGATATAATCGTGGGTGGCCATTACGATGGCGGTTCCATAATCCCTGCTGATCTGGAACAATAACTGCATGATCTCATCGCTGGTTTCCGGGTCGAGGTTACCGGTAGGTTCATCTGCAAGGATCAGTTTAGGAGAATTGAGCAAAGCACGGGCAATATCAACTCGCTGCTGTTCACCACCACTCAATTCAAAAGGCATTTTAAAACCCTTTGTTTTCAATCCCACTTTATCAAGCACATCGGCAATCTTTTCATCCATCAGTTTTTCATCTTTCCAGCCGGTGGCCTTCAATACAAACTTCAGGTTCTCGTTCACATTGCGGTCTGTCAGCAATTGAAAATCCTGGAATACCACTCCGAGGTTACGGCGCAGGTAAGGAACTTTTTTCCAGGTTAGTTCACGCAGGTTGTAGCCAACCACCCACCCTTCGCCGCTGGTGAGTTCAATATCTCCATAAAGCGTTTTAAGCAGGCTGCTCTTGCCCGTTCCTGTCTTTCCTACCAGGTACACAAACTCAGCCTTATCTACCGAAATATTTACATCGCTGAGGATAAGACTACTTCCCTGGAAAATCTTAACGTTCTTTAATTCTATGATTGCTTGAGACATTGATAATCGGTTTTACCTGCGCCAGCAAATTTACTTGTTTGACAATGGCAATGAAAACTTTTTTCTCATCAGCCTGTTAAAATGTGGATAACTAAATTTATAGTTATAAAACTAAAAGCTTAGTTTTACGGCAACATTTATAACAACATGTCAAAACCACTTACAAAAGCCGAGGAGCAGATCATGCAGGTGATCTGGAAACTGGAGAAAGCATTTTTAAGGGAGATCGTTGAAGCATTGCCCAATCCCAGGCCCCATAACAATACGGTAGCTACCATTATAAAAATCCTGGTGGAAAAGAACTTCATCGGCATCAATGTTTTTGGGCGGATGCACCAATACTACCCCCTCATCAGTAAAGATGCGTACAGCAAGGCATCCATGAAGGGTTTGGTGAAGAGCTATTTCGACGGGAGTTTCAGCAATGCAGTATCGTTCATGGTAAAAGAGAACACCATCAGCGTAGAGGAACTCGAACTGCTCCTTAAACAATTAAAAAAGAAATAAACCTTCCTGGTTTTCCAATCATTAAAATTCAGCCGATGCCTGTGTTTGCCTGGTATTTTTTAAAGATCATTCTTTGCTCGGGTATTTTTTATACCTACTATCTCACCCTGTTGCGTAACCGCGGTTTTCATGCCTTCAACCGGTTTTACCTGCTGGCGTCGGCGATGCTGTCGCTGCTGTTGCCTTTCCTGCATATCAACACCTGGCACGCCGGATCGGAAGCCGGCAACGCAAGTATTCCCCTGCTGAATGTGGTGAGCAGTGGCAATGATTACCTCGATGAGATCATCGTTAGTTCAAAAGCTCAACCGCTTAACAGCAGCCAGTTACTATTACTTTTCTATGTGATCATTTGCGTCTTTTTATTATCAAAACTCCTGTTGGGCTTTTACAGGCTGCGTAAAATTTATACCGCGGCCCCTCACAGTTTTTTCAATAATACCTGCCTGGTGATGACCGATGTGGAAGGCACCCCGTTTTCATTTTTCAACTATATTTTCTGGAACCGGCAGATAGGCATTGACAGTGCTGCAGGCAAAAAGATACTGGCACACGAACTGGCACATGTTCGTCAAAAACATACACAGGATAAGTTGTTCATGAATGTAGCGACAATGGTGGTTTGGTGTAATCCTTTTTTCTGGCTCATTAAAAGAGAGCTGAACATGGTGCATGAATTTATTGCCGACCGATCCGCCATCGGTACAGAAGATGGATCAGGGTTTGCAGAAATGATCCTGCAGTCGGTGTACCCGCAATACCATTTTTCTTCCACCAACTCATTTTTTTATTCACCCCTCAAAAGAAGATTTGCCATGATCACAAAAAAACAAGCTGGCCGTAACAACCTGGCCGGCAGGCTCCTCACGTTTCCATTGTTATGCATCACGTTTGCAATTTTCAGTTTTAAATCAAACACCCTGCACAGTGCGGATCCGGGCAAGCCCGTGATCGTAGTGATCAATGCCGGGCATGGTGGTAAAGACCATGGCGCCACAGACGCTTCCGGGAACCTGCTGGAAAAAGATCTCAGCCTGGCGATCAGCAAAAAAATAAAAGAACTCAATACCAATGATCGTATAAAAATTATTACCACCCGTGAAGACGACAGCTATCAAAGTCCAAAGGAAATTGCATCCTTTACCAATGCGCAAAAGCCGGACCTGTACGTATCCATTCACCTCAATGCAAATGAGCAACAGCAGGGGATGGAAGTGTTTGTAGCAAAAGACAATTTTGAAAATGCCTACCAGAGCAAACTGTTTGCTTCGGCCATAATCCAGCAGTTTGCGGGCCACTATCCATTACCCGTTGCCTCGCATCCTATGCAGCGGGAAAAAGGCATCTGGACATTGCAGGAAATTAAATGCCCGGCTGTTATCATTGAAGCTGGCAACCTCAAAAGCGACAAGGACACCCGGCTATTGCAGTCGGAAACCGGTCAAACAAACATTGCCCAAAACATCCTGATCGCTATTGACAACTGGATTGTTGCCAACCTGAATAATGCAACCAGCACGGGCGCAGCAAATGACCCGTCATTGAACAGCAACCCGAAGAACGGAATGATCGAAAAAAGTACTGACACTACAACAAATGCCACTGGCATCAGCGGGCATCCTTTGTACATCCTGGACGGGAAAGAAGTGAGTGTGACTGAAATGAAAATGATCAATCCATCCATGATTGAAAGAATGGATGTACTTAAAAACGAGGCCGCGGTGAAAGTATACGGCAACAAAGCTGTTAACGGGGTGGTGATCATCACCAGCAAAAAAAATGCAGTGCCTTCCAATGAAAATGTTGCTGCAGCCCCTTCTCAGCCTGCTCCAATAATGGACAAAGTATTTACAAAGGTTGAAAACGAAGCATCATTTACCGGCGGTTTCGACGCATGGAAAAAATATCTTGTCAGCAACCTGGATGCAGGGCTTCCTGCAAAAGAAGGCTGGGCGAAGGGCAAGCACACCGTCATCATCCAGTTTATCGTAAACAAGGAAGGGAATATCAGCAATGCCAAAGCTTTGAACTATGAGGGCTCGCGAACAGCTGCACATTGCATTAAACTCATAGCGGAAGGACCCAAATGGCAGCCGGCCACTCAGAACGGGCGCCAGGTAAACGCCTACCATAAACAACCCATCACTTTTGTAGTGGAGTAAAGTCATGAAAAAGCGTGTACTGCTCTACGGTAGTGCACGCTTTATTTTTCAGTACTGAATTTCATTTCCCCCTGCCCTGATCAGCAGTTCCTTCTTTTCCGTCGCTTCCACCCTACCGATCACCTGTGCATCAATATTAAAAGCATTGGCCGCATCGATCATCAGTTGCGCATCCTGTGCTGAACAGTATATTTCGAGGCGGCATCCCATATTGAACACTTCGTACATCTCTTTCCAGCTGCTGCCACTGTTTTCCTGTATCACGGTAAACACAGGAGGCACATCAAATAAGTTATCCTTGATGATCCGGAAATTGCCGGGTAAATATTTCATGCACTTGGTTTGCCCGCCCCCGCTGCAATGTATCAATCCATGGATCTTTTCAAAATGATCCTGCAGCAACGATTTGAGTACAGGTGCATAGGTGCGGGTTGGCGACAACAATAATTCACCGATGGTACCAAATTGCTGGCCCGCTGCTGCAGGCAATCCATAATCGGTGGTCAGTTTATTTTTCCCGATGTACACAACATCTGCAGGCAGTGTATTATCGTAGCTTTCTTTATAATTGTCGGCGTAATATTTACTCAACGCATCGTGCCGGGCACTGGTGAGGCCATTGCTCCCGATACCACTGTTGTAGGCAGTTTCGTAGCTGGCTTTTCCATAGCTGGCCAAACCCACGATCACATCGCCGGCACCAATTTGATCGTTGGTGATCAATTTGTTTTTAGGCCACCGGCAGGTCATGGTGCCATTTACCGCCACCGTTCGCACCACATCGCCCACATCGGCCGTTTCTCCACCGAGGTAGTGTATATTAACCCCAAAGTTTTTAAGCGTGTCGAACAATTCCTGAGAGCCGTTGATCACCTGCGACAACACTTCACCGGGAATGAGGTGTTTGTTCCGGTCGATGGTGCTGTTGAATACAATGTTATCATGGATTCCCACGCAGAGCAGATCATCCAGGTTCATTACAATAGCATCCTGTGCTATACCTTTCCATACGCTGATATCGCCGGTTTCTTTCCAATAGAGGTAAGCAAGAATGCTTTTAGTTCCCGCACCATCTGCATGCATCACATTCACATAGGCAGGATCATTTCCAAGGTAATCAGGATAAATTTTACAAAAAGCATGGGGATACAGGCCCTGGTCGAGGTTTTGCGTGGCCGCATGCACCTCTTCTTTTTGAGCGGAGACACCTCTTTTACTATACAGACTCATGGTTGAAATTGTGGGGCAAAACTAAATTTCAATTATCAATTATCCATTAATAAATTATCAAGTAGTTTTGCACCTCTTTATTATGACAGTACATACCGACATTCATCACCTGCCGGCTTTTCGCAATGCCGTGGTTACCATTGGCACTTTCGATGGCGTTCACAAAGGCCACCAGCAAATCATCCAGATGATGCTGGAGGAAGCTAAAAAGATTAATGGCGAAACTGTCATCATTACCTTCCACCCGCATCCCCGGCAGGTGATCGCTATGCGGCAGGCTGCATTGTTCCTGCTGAATTCACTGGAAGAAAAAATTTCCTTACTCGAAAAGTATGGTATCGATCACCTGGTGGTGACTCCTTTCACAGAAGAATTTTCCCTGCAGCCGGCAGAAGATTATATTGAGCATTTCCTCGTGAGTAAATTTCATCCTCACACCATCATTATCGGGCATGATCATCGTTTTGGAAAAAGCCGCAGCGGCAATTTTGAGCTACTCACTGAAAAATCGGCCCAATTCCATTACAAGGTGAAAGAAATTCCGGGTTTTATGCTGGAAGATATCACCATCAGTTCCACCATCATCCGGGAGGCTTTACAAAAAGGGACTATCGATACGGCCAATGAGTACCTGGGTTACAACTATTTTTTTACGGGCACAGTGGTGGAAGGTAATAAGCTGGGCAGAACCATTGGATACCCCACTGCCAACCTGCACATTCAGGAAGATAAAAAACTTGTGCCGGGAAACGGCGTATATGCAGTACAGGTAGTGTTGAATGAACCTTTACCTGGTTCAGATGATGCTCCTTCTACGCCTGTGCTTTACAGCGGCATGATGAATATCGGCATCCGCCCCACAGTGGAAGGTGTGAACCGGATGATAGAAGTGAATATTTTTAATTTCGACCGGGAGATTTACGGCTGCCACTTAACCGTAGATATTGCCAGGCGCCTGCGGAATGAACAAAAATTCAACAACCTGGAGGAGTTAAAGCAAC
>CAYVLT010000293.1:0-5577 GCA_964452405.1 uncultured Ferruginibacter sp. | reverse complement strand
GGTTTGGGACAATGCCCGGGTGTCAATGTAATGCCTCAGGCAGGCCAGATCATTTGCACCAGTTTCTCCGCATTTAATTGATTGTTGTTTACTGATAGTAGCACCGCCCTGCGTTGCTGCAGTATTTCTTCGTTAACCGGTACATTGTAGAGCCGCTGCACAGTTTCCCTGAAAGCCGCTGCGTCGGCTGCAATGTGGCAGAGTGATTCAAGCCCCGAACCCTGCACCCCGGCCGGATTTACCACACAATGCCTGCCGTTGTACAATGCATTCATCAATTTCAGTTTCACCCCGGTATTATTGAAGGAAGGCAATATATGTACCTGTGCCTTGCCAATGATATCCTGCATTTCTTTTTCGCCCGGATTTTTTACCAGGCAGGTATGTTCGTGCTGGTGCACAATGTGCTCGAGCCGCTGGGAAGGATCTTTGCCGGCAATCACAAACGGTATGGAGAGTTTGTCAAATACTTCCTGCAATAACCAAACGGCCGCTTCTTCATTTTCATTAATGGAAAGATTACCATGGTAAAGACAGTAACAGCCCTTTCCTGTTTGCGTCATCACTTCTTCCCAACCAACAAAAGCGGGTATAAAATGAACAGACTTACCCTCAAGCGTACCCGAAAAAGTAAGTTGGTCTGTTTTGCTGAGCGCCAGCAACCTGTATTTCCGGGCCAGTTTTTTTTCGTAGCGCTTCAGCAAAAAACTCTCCCAGCCGTAATAAAATTTATTGAAGTGATTGTTTTCATGGGCCGCCAATTGCTGGTAGTAGCGGTACTCCACATTGTGTAGCCGGATAAATACATCCCTTTGTTGCAACTGGTCACAATGCAGCAGGTAGGTGCAGTGCACGCCTTCCATTAAAACAGGGTGATCGTCTGCCTCCAGGTTTTTTAACAGCGTCTGGTCGCTGCGTGACGAAACGATGTAGGGTAGACGAAATGAAAATCCTTTAAATCCTGTTTGCCGGGGATAGTAATGTACGGTGCTGCAATATTGCAACAATATATCCTGCTGCGGTCTTGCTTTGGTGTAACAATGCAGGTGAATTTTTATCCCGAGGCGGTGCAGCCATTTTATCTTGTAAAACTGTTCAATGGCGCCGCCATAGTCGGCCGGGTAGGGCACGTCAAGGGTTATTATATGTAAATGTTTATCCAAGTAGTTGCTGATAAAATGCAAGTAGAATCTTCTCTTCGTTTTGCCAGTTAAACAGAAGGGCAGCTTTTGCGCAATTGGCTTTTAACCGTTGGTATTCTAACTCATTTTGCAATAAATTGTTCAGTGCAGCCGCGATGTTTTTTGCACTCATATCAGTGATCAGTACCGCAGTTTCCATCTTTTCATTGATAGCCGCATAGGCGGGATAGCCGGCACAGAGCTGCGGAATACCGGCGTGCATATAATCGAAAAATTTGTTGGCCAGGCTGAGGTAGTTACTGAGGCCGGTATTTTCCACCAGGTTCACCCCGATGTATGCCTGCTCCGTGATAGCTCTTAATGCCGCCGGAGAAATATTTCCTTTGAAAATGATCTTGTCCTGCAGTTGCCCGGCTGCCACCAGGTCCCGGGCCTGCTGCATATAATTGCCGTCGCCACATACCACTAAGGTACAGGGCACCGTGGCCATTGCAGGTACCAGGGTTTCAAAGCATCTTCCTTCATTTACGGCTCCCTGGTACAAAAGGTACCGCTCTGTGGCCGGTTTTTCCTGTATCGGCTGCAGCAGGGGCACATTGCGAACTACCTGGTACTGTACGCCATACATCCTGGCAAACTCGGCTGCAATGGGCTCATTAACGGTATAGCCCCGGCTGAAGGCGGGCACCGCATACCGTTCTATTTTTTTCCAGAACCGATGTATTCCCGGACGGGTAACAATTTCCTTCATTTCGCAAAACAGCTCGTGGGCATCATACACACGGGGAATCTTTTTTAGCCGGGAAATAAACAGGCAGGGAAGAATGGTGTCAAGATCAATGGCGCAGATGCAATCCATTTTTTTTGTCAGCAGGAAAAAGAAAAGCCGCAGGTTATATTCTGCATAAAATAATTTGCCACGGGTGAACCAACACGACAGGCGACGCTGCCGGTAAGGCAAGGATTCAAGCGGCCGGGAGCCGGGAAGTTTTCTACCCACCAATACCACCTGGTACCCGGCATTACTCAGCGAGCCACAAATGCGACGCATGCGCTGGTCAAAATTCAGGTCGTTGGTTACAGTAAGGTAAATCGTCATCGCGGCGGTAACAGCTATTTTTGGCAAATATGGCAGTTTAATGCCGATCTTTTGGTTCGGGGAAAAGGTTTTTGTTGAAGGCTGCCGGCACAAAACGGGGCGATTGCTTAAAAAAAGCCATCCGCCCGGGAGTTTTACGTAAAAAACAACGGATTTATAAGTAAATTCGGATTTTTTGCCTACTTTCGCAACCGAAATAAAAAAGCAACATAACAAAGACGTTAAAAACAAAGAAATGCCTTATTTAACAATTGAAAAAAGAGCGAAAATTTTTACAGACTTCGGTGGTAAAGCTACCAATACCGGTTCTATTGAAGGCCAGATAGCATTGCTGACTGAGCGCATCAATCACATTTCAGATCACCTGAAAACCAATAAAAAAGACTTCTCTTCCCAGAGAGGACTGATGATGATGGTAGGTCAGCGCAAACGCCTGCTTACTTATCTCAGCAAGCACAATCTTACCGGATACAGGGCTTTAATTGAAAAATTAGGTCTCCGTAAATAAATTGTAAACGATGTTTTAATAGAATAATTCCCAACTATAATTTTCTGGTTGGGAATTGTTTTATTTCAATAAACCTTAACCCAAACGGGTTTTCCGATGTAAGATTGCCATTGCCCCCAGGAGCCAGCCGGTACTCCATTGCCGCTCCTGACATCCGGTTGCAACGCTTCCTTCCACGAGCCCGATTCACAAAAAAATCTAATAACAGGAAAAATGAGTTTAACAGCTAAATCAGTAACATTCGATATAGGTGGTGGTCGCATGGTGACCATCGAAACCGGTAAATTGGCCCGCCAGGCCGATGGTTCGGTATTGGTAAAACAAGGCGACTGCGCTTTGCTGGCCACGGTGGTTGCCAACAAAGAACCCAAAGAGGGGCAAAACTTTTTCCCTTTATCAGTTGACTACCAGGAAAAATTTGCATCAGCAGGTCGCGTGCCGGGATCATTCTTTAAAAGAGAAGCAAGGCTTAACGACTATGAAATATTGACCAGCCGGTTGATCGACCGTGCCTTGCGCCCTTTGTTCCCTGAAGATTATCTCTGCGATGTACAGGTGCTTATCAGCCTGGTATCCAGCGATGCAGAAGTATTACCCGATGCCCTTGCCTGCCTCGCTGCCTCCGCAGCACTGGCCGTTTCGGATATTCCCATCCAGGAAATCATTTCAGAAGTACGCATTGCCCGTAAAGACGGTAACTTCATCATCAATCCCAGCCGTACCGAACTGGAAGGCTGCGACCTTGAGTTTGTGATCGCTGCCACCGAAAAGAACATCATGATGGTGGAAGGCGAAGCAAAAGAATGCCAGGAAGAAGACCTGGTGAAAGCACTGGAGCTGGCGCACGATGCCATCCGCATACAGATAAAAGCGCAGGCCGAACTGCGTGATAAAGTGGGCATCACCGGCAAAAGGGAATACACCAAACCTTACCGCAACGAAGAGCTGAATGAAAAGATCATTGCTTTTGCAAAAGATAAGATGTATGCGATCTCATCTTCCGCCTCCGCCAAACACGAAAGAAGTGATGCGTTCGATGCCCTGAAAAAAGAAGTAAAGGAATTTTTAGGAGAAGAATTACCGGATGAAGACAAGGCCCTGATCGGTCATTACTTTGGCGAACTTCAATACCATGTGGTGCGTGATATGATCCTGAACGACCGCAAACGCCTGGATGGCAGGGGTACAGAAGATATCCGCCAGCTGGATATGGAAACCAGCATCCTGCCTACCCCTCACGGGTCTGCATTGTTCACAAGAGGTGAAACCCAATCACTTACAACGGTTACTTTCGGAACTCCTTTAGATGAATTGTTGGTGGAAAGTGCTTTCAAATCTGATTATACCAAGTTTATCCTGCATTATAATTTTCCTCCATTCTCCACTGGTGAAGTGAAAATGATGAGGGGCGTTGGCCGCCGCGAAGTGGGTCATGGTAACCTGGCCATGCGTTCACTCAAACAAATGATGCCAGGCAGGGATTATCCTTACACCGTTCGGGTGGTGAGTGATATTCTTGAATCAAATGGTTCTTCTTCCATGGCTACCGTATGTGCAGGTTCATTGGCCCTCATGGATGCCGGTGTGCCTATCAAGAAGCACGTGAGCGGTGTGGCAATGGGACTTATCACCAAGGAAGGAAAATTTGCGGTATTGACAGATATCCTCGGCGATGAAGATCACCTCGGCGATATGGACTTTAAAGTAACCGGTACCCGCGATGGAATCTGCGGTGTGCAAATGGATATTAAAGTAGATGGTTTGAGTATGGACATCATGCGCCAGGCGCTGGAACAGGCCCGCAAAGGACGTTTGCATATTCTTGATGCCATGTACGCCTGCGTTCCGGAACACAGGGAAGATGTGAAACCACATGCTCCGCGTATGGTTAAACTCACCATCGATAAAGAGTATATCGGCGCTGTGATTGGGCCAGGTGGTAAAGTGATCCAGGAAATGCAGCGTGAAACCGGTACCACCATCAACATCGAGGAAGTGAACAACGTGGGAGAAGTAAGCGTGTTTTCTACCAATAAAGAGGGACTTGATAAAGCGGTAAGCTGGATCAAAGGACTGGTGGCGGTACCTGTAGTGGGAGATACCTACGAAGGAACGGTGAAAAGTATTAAGGAGTTCGGAGCCTTCGTGGAATTTTTACCGAAGAAAGAAGGCTTGCTGCACATCAGCGAGATCAGTTGGAAACGACTCGAGAACATGGACGGTATTTTCAAAGAAGGTGATAAGGTGAAAGTGAAATTACTTGATATCGATCAGCGGACCGGTAAGTTTAAACTGAGCCGTAAAGTGCTGATGCCAAAACCAGATGCACAACCGAATAAGTAATTTTTTAATAGTGTTTGCAGGCCCCGGGATTACCGGGGCTTTTTTGTGTAAAAAATCTGCATATTTGACCGCACCACTTGCCGGTAAAAAATAAATCCTTGTTGTAGGTTTGACGCCTGGAAAACTGGATGCCAGTTGTATTCCCGTTCAGAAAAATAATTAAACACACACACGATCGATCATTCATAAAACTGTACCATGTTCAATAAAATTCTGTGCTGCCTGCTATTGGTTTTTTCCTTTACCGCTGCCAATGCGCAAAGAATAAAAAGCAGTGAGGCCTTCCGGATGTTACAAACTGCAAATACCCTGATGGAAGCCCAACAACTGGAAGCGGCCGAGGAGTATTACAAAAAAAGTCTTGAAAAAGCCCGGCTGGTCAACGATGTATATACTGAAGCCTCTGCTTACCAGGGCCTGGGTACATTGTATGGAAGGTTGGATCAAACAGCTAAGTCAGTTGACAGTTACAAAAAATCGGTGAA
>CAYVLT010000292.1:0-5612 GCA_964452405.1 uncultured Ferruginibacter sp. | reverse complement strand
ATTACCGGGGGGATGACGGGCACCAGCAGGGCAACACTTGCCAACTGGAAAACAGAAACCGGGCAGGATGCCTTGTCGAAAAATGTTTTACCTGTGTTTGTTGCAGCAGGCGACCTTCATATCGATAACAGCAATGCCAGCAATACCAGCAACCTGGATGCTGCGGGCGCCGGCGGTACAGGCGTTTCCAGCGATATTGACTGCGATACCAGGAACGCTTCCACCCCTGATATCGGTGCTGATGAATTTGCAGCTCCGGGATGTTCAGGTGCAACAGGAGGTAACGCTTCCGGTTCAACCAGTTTCTGTGGCGGCGGCACTCCTGCGATCACAGCAACCGGTTATTCAACCGGCAACAATACCACTTATCAATGGTATGCATCCACATTAATGAGCGATTATCCGAATGGCGGTGCGGCAGTTGCAGGACAAGTAAATCCGGCAGCGCTTAGCACAGGCACGGTCACTAACACTACTTACTATTGGCTCAGGGTTACCTGTACAACAGGTCCTGTATCTGATAATTCCACGATGGTAACGGTTACGGTTAACCCGGTTCCGGCAACTGTATCGGTAACGGGTGCAGGCACTTTCTGCGGAACCGCAACTCTTACGGCCGCTAATGGTAATGACGGCACTATCTACTTTCAAAACACGTTGAGCGGTGGCACCAGCACTGCAATTGCGTCCGTATCGCAAAATGTAACTACCTCGGGCACTTACTATTTCAGGGCACGCTCTTCAGCAGGGTGCTGGGGTAATGAAGGCAGCGCAAGCGTTGTGATCAACCCTGCGCCATCAGCACTTTCAATCAGCCCTGCGTCGGTTACGATCTGCGCAGGCAGCAGTCAGCTTCTTACTGCAAATGGCGGCAGCATGGCAGGAACCGGCACGCTGATCAATGAAAATTTTAACGGTGCCACCAATAACTGGACAACCATCAACAATTCAACCGGAGGTACTGTAAGTGCCGCCGCATGGACCTTACGACCTAACGGTTACCTCTACTTTGGAAGCCCTTTTGCAAGTAATGATGCCAGCCAGTTTTATCTTACCAACAGTGATGCACAAGGCGGCGGTGGCGGACTTACCAGCACCATTTTGCAGAGTCCTGTAATGGATGCCTCGGCTTACAGCACGCTGTCACTGAGTTTTTATCATTACTTTGAATTCAACCTTTCTCCCGATGAGGCCGATGTGGAAGTGTCAACTAACGGTAGCACATGGACGAATGTACAGAGTTACACTTCAAGCCAGGGAGGAGCAACCGCATTCTCTCATGCAACTGTGAACCTGGATGCGTTCGCTGGTAGTGCCACTTTGTATGTAAGGTTCCGGTTTACAGCTGACTGGGGATATTACTGGGCCATCGATAATGTTTCGATCACGGGTCAAAGTGCCGTGCAGGGCAATATTGTGTGGACGCCAAACGGACCCGGTAACGGCTTGTTTACCGATGCCGGTGCAACCAACGTCTATTCCGGATCTGCTTCACCTTTAGTGTATGCGTCACCGGCAGGTACCACAACCTATACCGCCACGGCAACGCTGAATGGTTGCACATCATCCAATTCTGTTGTTGTAACCGTACAGCCCGACTTTGTAATCAGCGCAACTGCTGCTTCCAACGGATCCATCACACCTTCAGGTAATTCAAACTATTCCTGTTCAGGTAGTGACAATCAAACCTACACGATCACGGCCAACAGCGGGTACGCTATCGCAGATGTGCTGGTGGACGGTGTATCGGCCGGCGCGGTAGGCACCTATAGTTTTTCAAATATTTCAGCAAATCATACCATCAGCGCAAGCTTCGTGTCAACCTGCAGCAATGCAGCGATCGGCGGGATAACTGCTGCGCCTGCCGGACCATTATGTGCAGGACAGACAACCACCCTTACTGCGAACGCCGTTGCAGGAACGAATGCGGTGGTTCATTGGTACAGTGGTCCTTCGGGTACAGGTACCAGTTATGGCACCGGCATAAGTCTTTCAAATGTGCCGGCAGGAACTTATTATGCCAGGGTAACAGCAGATTGCGGTACTCCGGCTGAAAGTTTTATTACGATAGCTTCCACCACCAACACCTTCACCGGCACCGGCAACTGGACGGACAATGCAAGGTGGAGTTGCGGAACGGCGCCGGCTTCGGGAGATGCCATTACTATCGGGGCAGGCGCAGGGGTGGTGTTGAATACGGATTTCGCCGTAAGTGGATCCTTTAGTATGGCAACCGGTAGCAGCATGATCGTAAATTCCGTAAATACTTTTGAAGTAGCGGCAGGCGGAACCGCTGATTTTGCCGGCAATTCAGTTACGTTCAAATCAGATATGTCCGGCACAGCTTCACTGGGTAAAATCGTGGGTGTGCTCAACGGTGCCACCAATGTAACTGTTGAAAGATACATCCCGCAAAATGCAAGTAAAGCATGGCGCCTCCTGGCATCTAACACCAACGGACAAACGATTAAAGATGCATGGCAGGAAGGACAAACCGGGTTCAACAGTAATAATAAACCAGGCTATGGTACAATGATACCGGCCGTGGGTGCCAGCATTTCAGAAGTGCAGGGGCTCGGCTTCGATACACTATCCAGGGGATATTCTTTATTTAAATACAAACCTGAAACCGATGCACTGGAACAACTTGTTAATACCAATATACTTCAATTGAGTGAGGAGCCGGGTTACTTTATATTTATCCGCGGAGATCGCAGCGCCAACCAGTTTGGTGCAGGTGCAGCAGCAACTGCCACCGTGTTAAGAAGCACGGGCACTATCTTCCAGGGCAATCAGCCTGCGGTAACCGTGGCGCCGGGTCAATACCAACTCATACGTAATCCTTATCCTTCAAGGATCGATATGCGGCAGATACTTCGTACAGGTGGCCTCGTGGATGCATACCAGGTATGGGATCCAAAATTGAGCGGTTCGTATGGAGTGGGTGGTTTCCAGACTTTCACCAAAAGTGGTTCAGATTACCTGGTATCTCCTGGTGGTGGTAGTTACGGACCGAATGGTTCGGTACAAAACTATATTGAAAGTGGCGCAGCCTTTTTTGCACAGGCAACCGGCATCGCCGGAACAGTGCAGGTGGTGGAGAATTGTAAAGCAGCAGGCAGCCAGGTGGTGTTCAGGCCCGGCTCACCGTTGTCATCCGGCACCAGGCTCTTATTCAATGTCTATTCCATTAATGTAAACAGCACTGATATTGTTGACGGAGGAATTGTTGATTTCGACAATGCTTACAGCAATGCTGTAGATGCTTTCGATGTGCGCAAGAGTGTAAACTTTAATGAGAACTTTGGTGTGCTGAGAGATAATACAGAACTGGCAGTTGAAAGAAGATCGGCACCGGGCGCAACCGATACTATCTTTTTCAAGATGTACCAGATGAAGAAGATCTCTTACCGGATCGATGTGGAAACAAATGGGTTGGATGCAGGCACGGTGACCGCCATATTAAGAGACAAATATACCGGGACAAATACGGTACTCAACCTGGATGCACTGAACTCTTACACCTTTACGATCGACAATACTTCCGGATCGGCGGTTGCTGATCGCTTCAGTATTATACTGAGTTCTGCCAATATTTTCAGTGGTACAGGTAACTGGACGGACAATGCCCGCTGGAGCCTTGGCGCACCGCCTTCCGGCAGTGAGGTGGTAAGTATTGCCGCCGGTGCTCATGCCACGCTCAACACTGATTATACCGTGGCCGGCAGCTTAACGCTGTCTGCCGCTAGCACACTAACGGTGAACCCTAACCGCACACTTACCATCAGCGGCACGGCCGATTTTGGCGGCCAGGCCGTAACCTTCGCCTCCGATGCCACCGGCACCGGCAGCCTGGGTGTGGTAAGCGGTACACTCAACGGTGCCAGCAATGTAACCGTGGAAAGATATATTCCCAACAACGGCTTCCGTAGCTGGCGACTGCTGTCAGTGCCTACCCATGGCAGCAATCAAACCATCCGGGAAGCATGGCAGGAAAACAATGCACCACTGGCCAACGCCACACCGGGATATGGTACACAGATCACCGGTACCGGCAACCTGGCCGTGGCCCAGGCAGCAGGTTTTGACAATGTATCTGCCGCCGCTTCCCTGTTAAGCTGGAATGCCAACAGCTGGACACCGGTTACCAGCACCCATGCCGCCATCGACAACATACCGGCTTACTTCCTGTATGTGCGGGGCGACAGAAGCAAAGGTGTTACCGGCGCCATCACCAATACCAATGCCACCACCCTGCGTACGAACGGTACCGTGTACACCGGCGACCAGGTGAGCAATATACCCGCCAATTCATTCGGGCTGGTACCCAACCTGTATCCTTCAGCGATCGACTTCACCGGGTTAACCCGTACCGGTGGCGTGAGTAACCTGTTTTATATCTGGGACAGTAAAAAATCTGTGGGCAACAGCCTGGGGGTTTACCAAACCTTCAGCGGCACCAACGACTTTAACTGCCTCATCGGCGGCGGCAGCTATGTGGCCGGCCAACCCAATACCACCATTGAAAGTGGCCAGGCGTTTTTTGTGATCACCAATAACAACAGCGGTACGGTCACCTTAAAAGAGAGCAGCAAAACCGCCAGCAGTGGCCATTTAGGATTCCGTCCTTCTGCCACACCGGCAAAGATCAGCAGCCGGCTGTTCAACAACAACCACGAGATGCTGGATGCAGGCGTGGTGGTATTTGATGCAGCCTATGCCAATGAAGTGGATGCCGATGATGCTCCTAAAATGAGCAACCCGGCAGAGAACCTGGCCATCCGGTCCAATAACGCCGTGCTGGCCATTGAAGGCCGTCAGCCTGCAACCGACAATGATATCGTTCGCTTTAAAGTATGGAACCTGCAGCAACAGACCTACCAACTGGAACTGGGTGCCGCCAACATGGGCAATACCGGCCTGGTGGCTACACTGGAAGATGCCTACCTGCACAGCAGTACGATCGTTGACCTGTCAGGCAATACATCGGTATCATTTACCGTGGATGCCAACCCGGCTTCAGCAGCAGCAGACAGGTTTACGCTGGTGTTTAAACAGGCAGCGCCATTGCCGGTAACTTTTGTGAGCATCAGCGGCAAACGCAGTAATGCAGGCATACAGGTTAACTGGCAGGTGGCAGCAGAGAGAAGCATCCGCAGCTATGAAGTGCAACGCTCCGTGGATGGAAGAAACTTTGCCACTGCAGGAACGGTGCAGGCCACCGGTAACGGAAGCACCGATCGCAGCTACCAGTTAGTGGATGCAGCGGCTCCATCGGGCACCGCCTTCTACCGCGTGAAAAGTATTGGTGCCGCGGGTGACATAAAATACAGCAGCATAGTAAAAATAGCCGGTGGCGATCAAAAGCCGGCGATCGTGATCAGCAGCAACCCTGCTGAAAGCGGCAGCCTGCAGTTGCAGTTCAGCAACCAGCCGGCGGGACAGTACCACCTGGTCCTGTACAGCAACAACGGTCAGCGGATCATGGCCAATACCATCAGTCATGCCGGTGGCAGCAGCAGTCAAACCATCACTGTTCCTGCAACCATTGCCGGTGGTACTTACCGCGTAACGGTAACAGCTCCTGATCACAGCAACACCACCCAAACAGT
>CAYVLT010000291.1:0-5636 GCA_964452405.1 uncultured Ferruginibacter sp. | reverse complement strand
GGCAGCATCGATGCGGAAGCTTCAACCATTGCCAGGTAATGCCACCCAATAAGCTTACCCGCTGCCGGATGATTGCTCCTGATCGTTTGCTGTTGATCTGCATAACAACTATCCGTGCCATACAACTTTCAGTTAGTATATTCAAAGAACAAGGTTCTAAATAAAGCCACTATGCAACCTCACAAATAAAGCTCATCAGGTGCCATCCTTTCTCTAGGCCCAAGTGCTAATGCCTCAGCAGTGCGACAACTACAATCAAACCTTTTGCTGCTTCTATGCAGTTACATATATCCTCCTAAAACGATTAAGCGATCGCCTTTGCGTTGTTGTGCGGGTGCGGTTCACATGAGCCATTTGCTTAAAAAAAATGAAAATTTTATTTTTTTTATTGATTTTCATATAGTTATATATTTTTTTACTGCAAAACATCTCGTTATTCAGGCGATTTGGTACACGTAAATTGACTTTTATCTCATTTCGCTTTAATATTCATCACCCATCTTAACCTTATCTCTCCCTGACCTATATTTATAAATTTGAATCCTTGATTGTGAAGCCATATTGCTACGTCTTCTTGCTTATAAAGTTTAGAGTGGAAAAAGTCTTGTAGACTGTAAAATATTTCTGCAGTGCTTAACATTACCGTATCTGCATTTGCTTTTGCTACAGGCTCATACATGTTTACAAGCATTTCTTTAATACTATTAAAGAAATCATTTTTTATTGCTTTGATATTCTCATCCTCCGTTCCGGTGTATTTGTCTTTTGGAGTTCCCATATACTTATCCTTTTTTTAATTTATATGCTGTTAAATTTTTTCATCCCATTCTGAATAAATCCAATTCGCTCCCCCTTACCTGAGTCAATAGGAAATATCTCAAAAGGAATTTTCTCTTTCGGTGTAGATGTGCAGATAATGATTCCTGGCCTTTTTACAAATACCTTGGCGGGTGAACCAGGGAGATAAAAGGAAAACTGATCTTGTGATACAACATCCTTTATTATTTTGGTATGAATACCGAAAACGACGCCGGTAAATATTATGAATTTCAATTCTTTTGAAAAATTATAATCTGAAATAAGAATATCTTCTCTTCCAAAAACTTCCATACCAATAATCAAGATGCCATGTTTATATTTTCTGGTAATATAGATTGCCTGGCTTAGCGTTCCCTCGACTTCATTACCCTGGATAACAGTAAATGGAAACCAACTTGGTAAATTCATTTTTTTAATTTTTGCTTGTGAGTATCAAAAATTCATGTGCCTTTGTGCCTTTGTGCCTAATTGTGCCTGATTGAGCCTAACAAAAACTATAGTGTGCCTAGTATTTTTTTCTATTTTGTAGATTGACTATTAATTATTTATAAACATTAGGCACTATTAGGCGCATTTTTAATAGAATTACCAGAATCATTTACCAAATGGTAATTCATCAATTGCTTCCTGCGGTATCATACCGTTAGAATCAATGTTTTCATTTTCCGGGCTACTTTCGTCTAATATTTCAAGGTCTATATCCAATTCATCATATAAAAAGGCATGACAGCTTGAAATCTGCTTCTGCTCACGTTTTGTAGTTTGAATGCCATTTGATGTAACCTCATCCGATGTTATAATCTTGGTAAACTGCTTTTGTTTAACAGCTCCCAAATTGTATTTTCGACTACTGAAATAATGAAGTAAATTGTCCAGGCTCATTGCCTCTTTACCTGTTCTGCTACGGTATGCAGTTTGAAAAAGCTTGTGCGCATTATTCAATCTCAGAAATAATACTTTTGTAGGCTCATTAAAAGACACGGTTTCTTCCTTATCCCTACTAACTCTTATACGTACGTGCATTACACTTTCAACTTTGTAATCCCAACCTAAATGCACGCTTTTATTATTGATAAAAAATTCAAGTGTTCGCCAGAATTCGCTGAGGGTGTCAGAATTTTTTATAAACAGACTCCATTTAACTGTCTGTTGATAGCAGTACTCAGTAAAATTTTCTGCAGATTGTGGCAATGTAATTTGTTCACTGATTAACTGATAACATGTTGCCAGGTGACAATAATTCTGTAGCACCCGTTGGTTAATTTGTTGAACATCTTTTTTATTTTTTCTCCAATAACTCAACTGCTGATTAAAGCGCTCCCTGTATGTTTTTTGAAATAAATTTCTGTAATGCAAAATCTCCGTAAGTATAGAACTGAGGCCGGCTGCTTCATGTTGTTTTAAAATATTGTAAGCCTGTTCTTGTTTTTCATTTTTTTCTCTAACGCTGAAAGGCTCTATCAAACTTCTTGAAACTAGACTGTTGTCATCTGCAGTAACTAATTTTTGCCCTGTTAATATGAGTGTACTTTTTACCCTCATAACCTCTGTTTTATTTTTACTACCTCCCTTACCTCGTTCCCTGCCTTCGCCATCGTAAACACCTTTCATTGCCTGAAACCATTCAGGCTTCATAACTTCAATTTCAAATTCGTTCATGTGCGCCGGGCAATTAGGGAAACTTTGCATATAGTGAAAAAAGGCGAAGTCTGTTCCACTGTTTAAATTGAAAGCACTTCTTTTAAAAAAGAATAGTGCTGTAATACTTTCAGCCCATTTACTTTTGCCACTGCTAGGCTCTCCAAAACCGTACAGGTGAGGGCAGTTATTATCGACTTCAAAAATGATATCACGAAATACTGTGAGTATTGTGTAAGCAACTCCAACTATGCCTTTTTGCAAATAAACTTCCTGCATTTGTAAAGCCCATTTTTCAAAATTTAGTTGGGTATATCTGTATGTTAAATACCTATCATTTTCAAAAGGATCTTCACCAGTCCTTTGCAGTTGTTTATATGCATCGCAGCTAGCCGGGATAAGAAAATTTTCATTTTTGTAATTCACTATACCCCAGTTGTCCAGGTCTTTTAATCCTTCTCCTGGTATATAAATTTTATCAACGAATGCAAAAAAACCAAATGGCTGCCATCCAAGCTTGTTTATCTCCATACATCTGGGAAAGCTTTGTAAAAGTTCGGAAGCAATACGAAGCCATTGTGATTTATTGCAGAAAATTAAAAAGTTTCCTTCGCTCACAGCAAACGCCTGGAATTGGTCTATTGATGGAATTACTTTTGCTGGAATATCTAGCACTGCAGTGCGGTGCCCATTGTAGATACTTAGCATGTAACGACTTTCTGCACCGGCATAAATATGAAAATGGGGCGTAGCGATAAAATTTGATAATTCAACCTGTTTATGGTTATTATCAACAATGTAATAGCCTACAATTGGCTTGCCTTTTTCGATCCTATCGACAGTGACATAACCTTTTTTGAATTGTTCGTCGATGTGATTATCTGTGAACCAGCTAGGAAAAAAACTATCGGTTTCATTATCTTTTACTGTAGCCGACTCGAGTATTTTTGAAAGCTCTTTTTTTGTTTCACCTATTTTCCAGCTTAATATTTTACAAATACTTTCTAAATAATTGCTTCTTAAAATTTCATCTGGGATACAGCTTAGCAGTTGTAAAATATCTTTTTTTGCATTGGCCTTACTATAAATATCATTCGCATTCGTCCAGAGCTTTTTAACATGATAAATTATTGCATCTTCAACGCCTGGGTAATTCTCACTTTGAATTTTATTGCCATGCGCTGTTGCCCATGTGCCGGGATCATCTCCTTCATAAGTTGCTCGTTCGACTTTAAAACCTTCCTTTAGTAGTGGGGGAAGAGAGCTGGAAAATGAAGTTTCGCCGGCTTCATCATTATCTCTCATTATTACCAGGTGATTGGTAACTTTTTTAAGTAGTTTCATTTGCTCAGATGTGAAGGCAGTTCCACATGTGGCCACTGTATTTTTTAAACCAATCCTATGCGGAGAAACAACATCTGTATAGCCCTCTGTTATGTAAGCAAAACCACGTTCTTTTATATCTTTAAGAACTTCTGAAAAGCCATACAATACAGAACTTTTATTGTATAATTCACAATCAGAAGTATTAATATATTTAGGAGCGCTGTATGAATCAGATTCAGAGGTCTTGATGTAACGGCCACCAAGTCCTATAAATCTTCCATTTTTGTCAGTTATGGGAAAAATAATTCTGTTTTTATAGCCGTCATAGTTGCGGCTATTATCATGGCTAGTTTTTGTAATGCCTAGTTTGGCTGCTGCTTCATAGAGGCCTTTATTTATCAAAGATGTTGAAACTGTATTCCATTCTTCGCCCGCCCATCCAATATGCCATGTTGAAATGGCATTATCATCAATCAATCTTTCAGCCAGCCATATTTTTGCAGGATGATCATTAGGCAGGTCATGCAGTGCCTTTTGATAAATAGGTATAACAAAATTTAAAACGTCCTCTTGTTTACTGGCTGCTGTTTTCTTATCCTGATAAGCTTGCCACTGTTCAGCACTTGTACTTTCTTCATATTCCAGTTCAATACCTGCCAGTTCTGCAATTTTAATGCAAGCTCCGTAAAAGTTTTCTTTTTCATGTTCCATAACAAATTGTATGGAACCGCCGCCTTTTCCACATCCAAAACACTTATAATACCCTTTTAAATCATTCACATGAAAACTAGCAGACTTTTCATTGTGGAAGGGGCATAGTGCCTGTAGATTAGCGCCTTTCTTTTTGAGCTGAATAAAGCGACTTATTACGGTACTCAGCTGCACATTCTTAATTTTGTCTAAGCAGTCTTGGGTTAGCATGTAATAGTTTGGATTTAAAAAATGTAACCCAAACAAATACATAGCGGCGAAAATAAACGGATAAAAAGTTTATATTTGTCATGGGTCAGTTTTATTAAGTAATTTTTTTTAAAATGCAATCAGTAGACGGATTGCATTTTTTTATTATTTTCTACTTCATAGCTCAATTTTTTTTAGTTTGTTTAGGGGATTTTAATTACTTGTTTTAGTTATGAATATGTAAAAAGTTTGAGTAATCAATTAGCATCTATCAGAATCATGTTGAATTGCACTAAGAGTTTGTCTCCGGCCTTCCATAAGCCAAGTAGTCAGTTCTTTTTTAGAGAAAAGCAGCTTCTTTCCTTTTTTTATCACCGGTATCTTTTTTTTGCTTGAAAGCACATGTATTGTTGGTACCGAAAGTTTGATATGATTAGCAGCACCTTCTATATCTAAAATCACATCTTCTTCCCCATTATTGTTGTCAGATTTCCGAATTGATTTTTGTACTTGAAGTAGTATGCTCTCAATCGACAAAAGCCTTGAATTTATTTGCTCAAATGGATTATTCATTTCTGTATCATTTTTACTAGGCAAAAATGAATAATAATAGTTATGAGAGGGAGACTAAGGGGGGAGGGTAAATTTATTTTAGCCTATAAAAGCTGCTTGAAATATAGACAATAATAAACCTGGCAATGGTTGAAGCTTCCGCATCTATGCTGCCTGCAGCCGGGTGTACAACAACAGATCAACAGCAGAAGATTGGGAGCGATCATCCGGCACCAGGTGAGCTTATTGGGTGGCATTACCTGGCAATGGTTGAAGCTTCCGCATCGATGCTGCCTGCAGCCGGGTGTACAACAGCAGATCAGCAACAGATCAACAGTAGAAGATCGGGAGCGATCATCCGGCACCAGGTGAGCTTATTGGGTGGCATTACCTGGCAATGG
>CAYVLT010000290.1:0-5676 GCA_964452405.1 uncultured Ferruginibacter sp. | reverse complement strand
AATCAGTAATGCGTCACATGTACACTGCACTCGATAAATACGCCGTCGAGTACAACACTAAAAAGAGAAGTGGCGGTAAATTTAATAACGAAAAAGCGGAGGCATAAGTCATGGCAAAAGCAAATGAGATCAAATACCTTACAGCGATCAAAGCTGATAAGCGTCCGAAAAAATACTGCCGCTTTAAGAAAATGGGTATCCGTTATATTGATTATAAGGATGCTGATTTCTTAAAAAAGTTTTTAAATGAGCAGGGTAAATTGTTGCCCCGCCGTCTTACTGGTAACTCATTAAAATACCAGCGTAAAGTAAGTGATGCAGTGAAAAAAGCCCGTCAAATGGCGATCCTGCCTTACGTAACGGATCTTTTAAAATAAGCAGGTGTTCCGCAGGAACTTCGCTTAACAAGACAAAACAATTTTTTTAAACCACCCTAACCCTTTGGTGGGGAAAGCTCTGAAATAATATAAGAGTTGGGTAAAAATGCAGCAACATGCAGGTAATATTAATACAGGATGTAAACAACCTTGGCGGTGTAAATGAACTGGTAACAGTGAAAAACGGTTATGGCCGTAACTACCTGATTCCAAAAAAACTCGCTGTGGAAGCTACTCCGTCCAACAAAAAACAACTGGAAGAAAGGCAAAAGCAAATGGCGAAGAAAGAAGCCAAATTGCTGGCTGAGATTAACAGTGTAATTGCCAAGCTGAATGAAGGCGCTTTAAAGATCGGCGCTAAAACCGGTACCAGCGGAAAAATATTTGGTAGCGTAACTTCTGTTCAGATAGCCCGTGCTATCAGGGAAGAAAAAGGCTATGAAATTGACCGCCGCCGCATCACCATTTTGGATGAGGTGAAGGAACTGGGCACTTACAAAGCGAAGATCGACTTTGGCAATAACAACGAAGCAGAAGTGGAATTTGAAGTGGTAGCCGAGTAAACCATTGAATGATAGTGTAAAACCACCCCCTTACGGCGGGTGGTTTTTTTGCCTTTGGGTGATTTTTTACTGGTTTTCTCTAAAAAAAAGCTCCTGAACCGCCCTGTTTTCAACAAAATCAATATTTAGGCCCCCCGGTTAAGTTTTTTTGATTACGCTATGATTATTTAAATAAATCCCTACATTTGTAATGCTCTAATGTTTTAGTATTTCGTCGTTGGCTGATAGAATTCTCCAAAGAACTCAATTTTCAGTTCATTAGTACCAACTAAGTCATTAAGGTTTTTATTTAATTTTTAAACGTTTTTTACAATGAACATTTACGTTGGAAATTTGAGTTGGTCAATGACTGATGATGATTTAAGCAACCTTTTCTCAGAGTACGGCAGCGTATCATCTGCAAAAATCCTTAAAGACAAAGTTAGCGGCCGCAGCAAAGGCTTTGGCTTTGTTGAAATGGACGACGAAGAAGCAGCTAAAACTGCTATCGCTAATTTGAACGACGCTGAGATCCAGGGTCGCAAATTGAAAGTGAACGAATCACAACCAAAGCCGGAAGGCAGCGGCGGATTCAAAAAACGCAGCTTTGGTAATGGCGGCGGTGGCGGCGGCTTCAGAAAAAGCGGCGGCGGTGGCTATGGCGGCGGAAGCCGTGGTGGTTACGGCGGCGGCGGAAGAAGCGGCGGTTACAGCAAAGATTATTAATCGAAAAGTTTAGTCAGACTCATAAGATCCCATGTACTCACATGGGATTTTTTATTACCCTGTTTCACCGGGTTCATTGGTTAAAAATGGTAACCCAGGTTGAGTCCGAATGCCCTTACACCAAACCAGGGACCCTTCACCGAAAACACAGCCCCGTTGGCATCAGGGTTCCTGGGAATATCCACGGTAAGCACGGGGATGGTTTGTTTGATTTCTTCAAGCTTGTATTGGAGACTTATTCTTTCGATATCATTGAGGGCACCGGCAAAACTGAAATCTCCTTTAGTGTATCCCACATTGGGTCCGGCAATCCACCAGTCAAAATAAAAATGTTCACCCAGTTTCCATTGGGCACCCACCTGCAACCCGGCAGTGACCGCATTGGTACTTCCCTTAAAAGTGGCAACTTTATCAATCGTTGTATTATTTACATAATCGTAATAGTTAACCGGCACGTCACCTTTGTAATAGTTATAACTCAGCATCGGGGCTATGTAAAAACCCTGCATGCCGCCTTTTTTACCCAGGTAAAAACGATATTCCCCGGTAATACCAATATTGCCAATTTTTGCAAGGTCCACCCTGATGGAGGTATCATCCACCACATCTTCCACCCATTTTTTAAAAGGAACTTCTTTTACCGGCCTGTACCTTACTGACAACGCTAAAGACCGCTTATTGCGTACCTGGTGTTCATATTGCAATGAAAAATTCTCAAATACCAGGGCAGGAATATTCAATTTGATGATATTGCCATTTCCTGCCGCTGTTTGCTGTGCTGTTGCATGGAAGCCGAAAATCGAAAAAAAAGTGGTGAAGAGAATGCAGGAAATTTTATGTGCCATAATAATTGTTGAGGGTTATAGTATCGCCTTGCTATTTCACATTAAATATACCCAAAAAAAGAAGTGACCACAAAACTGAAAGACAGGATTATTTTCGGGGATAAGCTAACAGGGTTGCCTGCACGATCAAACTGATCACCACCACCAGTAAGACGCCGATTACATTGAGCCAGAGAAATGAAACGAGGTTAAGATTATAGATCACGATCACCAGTACCTGTGAAACCACACTGCCAACAAACACTGCCTTGCCCTTGACAAACTTTATCCAGAACGCAACAAGGAATATCCCCAGGATAACACCGTAAAAAATGGAACCAAGGATATTCACGGCTTCTATCAAACTGTTGCCCAGGTTATAGGCAAACATAGCCACCCCGATTGAAAAAATGCCCCAGGCAAGTGTATACCATTTTGATATCCGGTAATCCGTTTCTTCTGAACAGTTTTTGTTGATGAATTTTTTATGAATGTCCACCACGGTGCAACTCGCCAGTGCATTCAAAGCCGCAGCAATACTACCCCAGGAGGCGAGAAATATCACTGCGATGAGCAGGCCCACCAATCCCCGGGGCAGGTTGTCGATCACGAAGCGGAGAAAGATATAGTTGGTATCGTTGGCGTCGTCGCCGGGCAAAGCTTTCTTCAATACCGATTTATATTCGGTACGCAGTTGGCCAGCCTCCCCGTATTTTTTTGCTGCGACCGCCTGCTGGTATTTCAACTCCACCGAATCAAGACTCTGCCTGTAAACGGTTTGCCTGGCCAGTTGCATCCTTGTATCATCAAAAAAAACAGGTGCTTTGTGGTATTGATAAAAAGCGAATACCAATACTCCCAGCAACAGGATCAGGAACTGCATCGGCACTTTCACAAATCCATTCATCAACAAGCCGATCCTGCTTTCCCTGTCTGACTTTGCGGTAAGATAACGTCCTACCTGGCTTTGGTCGGTGCCGAAATAGCTGAGCGCCAGGAAAAAACCACCGATCAATCCACTCCAGATATTGTATTTGTCCTGCCAGTCGAAATGATGCCCGGTGCTACCCGTGGTGATGATGTTCATCTTTCCAAATTGGCCGGCCGACCGTAACGCATCGCCAAAACCAATATCTGCTGGCAGCAGGTGCACTACCATGTACCCTGCCAACAACATCCCTGCAACCACAATACCCAATTGCAACTGTTGCGTATATGCCACGGCTTTTGCACCGCCCGACATGGTGTAAATGATCAGCAGTCCTCCCATTACCAGGTTGGTATAATAAATGTTCCAACCCAGCAGAGAACTCAAAATAATGGAAGGCGCAAATATGCTGATGCCTGTTGACAATCCCCTCGACAATAAAAACAGGATAGCCGTAAACGTTCTTGTTTTTACATCAAAGCGCTGTTCTAAAAATTCATAGGCGGTGTACACTTTCAACCGGCTGAATACGGGCACAAAAAAGATACAGATCACCACCATGGCCAATGGTAACCCAAAATAATATTGTACAAAACGCATCCCATCTGTATAGGCCTGGCCGGGTGCGCTGATAAAAGTGATGGCGCTCGCCTGCGTGCCCATGATGCTGAGTAATACCAGGTACCAGGGCATGCTGTTATTGCTGAGAAAATAGCCATCCAGGTTTTTGGTATGCTGGCTGCGGTATACGCCATACACGATAATGCCGCAGAGCGTAGTGATTAATATGATCCAGTCTGCACTACTCATGTACCTGTAACACCTTGCCGGTGCATATTTTAATCGTTGAAAAGAAAATGGCCGGCTTCATAAAAATCAACTGAAATAGCTGGTGATGAAATAATACAACACGATCTGTAACAGCAGGAATAACAATACCGCCAGGTACCAGTTTCGCCAATATTTTTTTGACTCATCCTGCTTCATCACTTAAACTTACTGTTTGCTGGTTTTACCTCCGATTGTAGATCCTCCGGCAGGTGGATGAGTACTCCTGCCCGGCGATGTTGCACCTGCTACCGGCGGTGGCGCCAGTAAATTCGCAAACAAGCGATAAGCCCCCGGCACTCCTGCCGGCAACTCCCTGAAGAATACCAGTCCCGTGTACACGAATTTACCTTTGCCATAGTTGGCAATGATCAGGCTGCCATCATCAGCGCTTTCACCTGCATCGCTCATGCTTAGAATATGTTGGTAATTGCTGTCTGCCTTTTCCGCGTGGTATGTACTTCTCTCCTGTATCCACCCGTCAAAATCCTTTTCGGTGATCTTGTTTGGATAATTGAGTACCGGGTTGGCCGGCTGCAGGAATTTCACTTTGGCATTTTCGTCGGTAACCCTGGTTCTGCTGATGCTGAACGGGTAAGGACCGATCTTACTTTTTACCGAACTGATGAAATTACTCGTATTGTATTGAGTTACCAACACCCCTCCATTGTTGATATACTGCATCAGGGTATTGTACACATTACCCATCCAGTCGTTGGTGTTATAAGCCCTTACCCCGGTTACGACGGCATCAAATTTTTCAAGATTCGAAGCTGTAATGTCGGCCTCTTTTAACGTGACCACTTTGTACCCCATCTGTTCAAGCGCTTCGGGAATTTTATCCCCTGCGCCCGGGATATAACCCACCGTTTTGCCAACAACTTTCACATTGCTGAACATGATCTTTTGACTGGCTGGTTTAAAATACCGGATCGGCGGAATATGATCGTAATCTATCTCTGCAATGTCCATCAAAGGAACGCCGTTTTTATCATTGAAGAATACCGGCGTGGCGCCAGTTGCATTACTGCTGCCAACAGTTGATGCCGGGTCAAAGGTTTCGTCTTTTGTAAGCCTGGCTCCTGCCTGCAATTTTGACAATGACTGGTAGCTATCCACATTCGTATTGAGCCGGGAGCCATCAGTGAATAAACGGTAGGTAAGCGTTCTTGCTGCAGGCTTATCGGCGGTGAGTACTTCCAGCGCAGGCGTAACATTCAGCGTTAACGCCGGCACTATATACACTGGCGTATAAATCTCTCCCTTAACCGGGTCGGTATATTTATACCTGATTGGCTTGCTGATATCAAAAGCCTGCCCGTCGATCACCAGGTGAAAAACGGCACTCAACGGGTCATCTTCGGCCTTACCAATCAATTGTTGATCCGTAACGGTGAAACTGCCATGTTCCATCGGGTGTACCAGCCAGTAAGGTTGGGAAAGTGCAGCAT
>CAYVLT010000289.1:0-5683 GCA_964452405.1 uncultured Ferruginibacter sp. | reverse complement strand
TACCAGTTTTAGCGCATTGTCAGCAAGTCGTTCTCCTACCTGTCTTTTACAGTGTGGATGGATATCTGCCGGGTTACCGACGTCAATGCTCACCGCCATACCGGTGTTTGGCAGCCTGAGGGTTTTGGCCTGTGACTCCCTGAGCGCTGCCCAGGCGCTTTGTGCCGGTTTCGTCTGTACGGGACCGTAAGAAGACAATTGCACGAACAGGAAAGGGAAATCGCCCTGTCCCCAGCGATTGCGCCAGTCGTTGATCATCGCGGGGAACAGCGTGGCATATTCCAGGGGATCCCTGCCGGGATCTGCGTTCGTTTCGCCCTGGTACCAGATTGCTCCTTTGATCGTCAATGGAACCAAAGGGGAAATCATGGCATTGAATAAAAGGGTAGGCTGGTCTTCAATGTCGCCGGCACCACCCGTGATGGTTTCTTTTTCAGCCACTACCAGGTACGCTGCCTGCCCTGCCAGGGGAATACCTTTACCATCAATATTGATGTTGAATTTTTCCGGTACTTCACTGAGTCCTCCTCCACCCTGGTCATCCTGCACCCGGATGGCCAGGAGATTCTTTCCGGGTTTCAGTAGTCCCGCCGGCACCTTGTAGGTACGGATCGCATCGTATTGATTGATGCTGCCAACGAACACACCGTTAATGTAAGTGGAATCCATGTCGTCAATAGCAGGCATATTCAATATTGCTGTTTTGCCGGCATCAGCAGCGGGCACATCAAAATATATCCTGTACAGCACCACCCCGTCAAGTGTAGGAAAACCCTGCTGCTCCCAGGGTTTTGGCAGGTACATTTTTTTCCAATTGCCATCATCGTAACCAGGCAGCATCGCTTCATGGATAAAGGGCGCTTTGTTCACAAGCTGCGATTCAAACTTTATTTTCAGCGCCTGTACCTGCTCATCGATATTGTCCAGTTTATACTTTCTTGCTTTTTGTAAAAATGAATTGGTGTAAGCCGGAAAATCGTGCAACCCTTCAAAACTGGTCCAGGCTTCAGCGGGCGTTCCTCCCCAACTGGTGATCACCAATCCAACGGGTACGTGTAGCTGCTTTTGTATTTTCTTTGCATACCAGTAGGCTACGGCCGAACAATCCCCGATTGTTCCGGGAGTAATAGCTGTCCATTTCTTTTCAAGTGTCACCTCTTCCTGCGGGGTACCTGCAAGCGACCGATTGATGACGACATACCGGATACTGTCGTTATCCGCCGACACGAGTTCATCATGATAAGTATCGTCCAGCTGCCGCATCTTCATTTCCATATTGCTCTGCCCGCTGCATATCCACACTTCGCCAGACAGTATATTATGAAGCACTATTCTGTCAGCACCGCTGCTGATAACAACGTCACCAATGCTACCAGGATCACCCACCTGCAGGTACACCTGCCATCTTCCCTCCTTATCACATAAGGCCTCATATTGTTGCTGGTTAAAGGTTACAGTAACGAGTTGTTGCGGCACTCCCCAACCCCACAGGTTGTTCACCTTGTGCTGTTGAAGCACCATGTTATCTGCAATAAATGAAGGGAGGCGGAGTTGTGCAGAGGCGGATTGTAATAACAGTGAGGCACAAAAAATAAAAACGGCTTTCATGTTCAGTGACGTTTAATGTACAAGCTAATGCAGTGCAATTTACGCCGACCTCAACAAAAACCGTTTATTAAAATATTTCTTTTAGCGATTACAAAATTCCAGCCTGCATATTTGGCTGATCATTTTTTCTTTTCCTCAGTGATGCCGATCTTATCAAGGATCATTTCAAGCGGACAAAATTTTGTAAACGAAGATTGCAACAGGTTAAGTCCTACAAAAGCTGTAAACCATAACCAGTTGATGCTGACAAAAACAGCAAGCAGGATACTGGTAAGCACAAAAATGCCTGCCACTGCTCTCACAATTCTTTCTTTCATATTGGAGTGTTTCATTTAATTAGTAACTCGCCTGGTCAACAGGCAGTACAAAAGCCCTGATCGGGAACCGGGTGCCACTTTCAGTATTGAACGTTTTTACCAATTCAATAGCATGCACCGCTTTATCATCGTCTGTGAAACTGAAGAAGAATAAAGCGTGTGTACCTTCGGAGCTGCTGCCAAACCAGTTATCAGGCAGGTACTGGTGCAGAGCTGTTTTGTGGCCGATGGTTTCAGAAACACTGAACACAGGTATGTCTGCTTTTTCCATGATCCTCGAAACCGCCCGTACATCTTCCTTTACGCTGGTGATCACTAACATTTTCATATTGCAGTTATTTAACGTTTTTATATTTTTTCCTGAGCAGGCGATAATAAATCAATGGCACAACCAGTAATGTTAAGAAGGTAGAGGTAATGGTTCCGCCCATCAGTGAAATGGCCAACCCCTGGAAGATCGGGTCAAAAAGAATGATCACGGCTCCCAGCACTACCGCACCGGCAGTTAACAAGATCGGCGTGGTTCTCACCGCACCTGCTTCAATAATAGCCTGCTTCAAAGGTACGCCGTCCTTTAAACGGATATCAATAAAGTCGATCAGCAACACCGAATTTCTTACCATCACCCCTGCCAATGCAATAAAACCGATCATGGAAGTGGCGGTGAAGTAAGCGCCTAACATCCAGTGCCCAAGCACAATACCGATCAGGCTTAAAGGGATGGCAGCCAGCATCACGATGGGCGTCACAAAATTCTGAAACCAGCCCACGATCAGCATATAGATGATGATAATGGCCACGGCGAAGGCAATGCCGAGGTCGCGGAACACTTCGTAGGTGATCTGCAATTCACCATCCCATTTTAACGTATAGTCATCCTCACTGTCCGGCTGGTGCGTATATTCTTCCGTGATACTGTATCCTGTGGGCAGCTGCATATTTTTAAGACTGTCTGATATTTTTGAAATGGCGTAGAAAGGACTTTCCAGTTCTCCTGCCATATCTGCCAGTACATACACCACCCGTTTCTGATTTTTACGGTAAATACTCTTGTCTTTAAGTGTACGGGTAACCGTTACCAGGTCTCCCACGGTTACGGCATTTCCCTGCTGACCGATCACTTTGATCTTCTTTAACTCATCAATACCCGATTTGTCCGCATCACTTAGCTGCAGCCGGATGTTAACAGGGCTGAAAGATGTTGGTTTATGCAATGTGCCTGCCACCTGGCCTGACAAAGCCGCATTCATATTCGCCACCACCATCGCAGGCGCCACCCCATACCGCATCGCCTTGTCTTTATCCACTTCAAAATGATATTGGTACTGGTCATCTTCAGTGTAGGAATCAATATCCACCACATCCTTTGTGTGGCTAAATGTCTTTTTAATCTGTTCCCCGATTTTCATCTGTTCGTTGTAATCAGGTCCGTACACTTCAGCCACCAATGTAGACAGTACAGGAGGCCCCGGTGGAATTTCAACTAACTTGGCATTGGCATTGTATTTTTTTGCGATCAGTTGCACCGCTTCCCGCATGCCTTTCACGATCTGGTGACTTTGTTCTTTCCGCTCCTTTTTATCCGTGAGGTTTACCTGTACATCAGCCATATTACTTCCACGCCTGATATCATAGTGCCTTACCAACCCGTTGAAACTGATGGGAGCGGCAGTACCTGCGTACACCTGGTAATCTTTCACCATTGGTTGTGTTGAAACATAGTCGGCGATCTCTTTAGCAACGGCTTGTGTTTTTTCAAGCGTGGTACCTTCCGGCATATCAATCACGATATCAAATTCATTTTTGTTATCAAAAGGAAGCATCTTTACCGCCACGGTTTTTGTATAGAACATCAACAGGGAACCCAGTAATACAATAACAGTGCTTACAATAAACGCCCAACGTTTCCACCTTGTTTCAAGCAAAGGTTTGATGAAGGAATAATATATTTTGTAAATACGGGTTTGTTCAAGTTGCACTGCAGGCTTTTCGTTTCCATGCTTTTCCTTTTCCCGCAGAATCAGGTAACCTAGGTAAGGCGTCAAGGTAAGCGCCACCACGAGTGACAATATCATTGCAATGGATGCACCGATCGGCATCGGGCCCATATAAGGCCCCATCAATCCTGATACAAAGGCCATCGGCAACACAGCTGCAATCACAGTGAATGTGGCAAGAATGGTTGGATTACCCACTTCATTGATGGCGTAAATGGCAGCCTGTTTGAACGGCAGGCGTTTCATCTTGAAATGCCGGTGCATGTTTTCAGCGATGATGATAGAATCATCAACCACGATACCGGTAATGAATACCAGCGCAAATAGAGTGATGCGGTTGAGCGTGTAATCCATGAAGTAATAGGCACAAAGCGTTAGAGCGAACGTAACAGGCACCGATAGAAATACCACGAGGCCTCCACGCCATCCCATCGCCAGCATCACGAACAACGTTACGGCCACAATGGAGATGAACAGGTGCAGTAATAATTCCGATACTTTGTCAGAAGCTGTTTCACCATAATTCCTGGTTACACTCAATTGCACATCCGCCGGGATCAGTTCTTTTTTAAGATGTTCCACTTTAGCCAGGATCTTCTCCGACAACAACATCGCATCTGACCCTTTCTTTTTTGCAATGGATAGTGTTACTGCTGGATAAGCCGATTGGTATTTTTGCTGAGCAACAGCAGATGCCGCACCATAACCAAACAACACGTACTGATTCGGCGTTTCAGGTCCTTCACTTACTGTGGCCACCTGTTTTAAGTACACCGGTTGTTGGGCATTGATACCCACAACAAGGTTCGCCACATCATCTGCCGTATTTAAAAAATTACCGGTTTCCACCGCAAACGCCGAATCATTCTTTAACAGCGTTCCGGAAAATAATTGCGCATTGTTTCCCTGCAGGTACTTACTCACGGATAAAAAGTCAAGATGATTTTCTGCCATTTTATCCTTATCTAATAACACTTTCACTTCACGACTGCGACCGCCAATGATATTAATCGCAGCCACATCATTGATCTTTTTCACTTCATTGGTAAGCGCCTCTCCCAGTTGTTTCAATTCGTAATCGCTGTGCTTGTCGCTCCAGAGCGTTAAACCCAGCACCGGTACATCATCAATAGCACGTGTCTTAATCAGCGGCATCGTTACGCCGGGCGGCATCTTATCCATGTTCTTCATCAACTCGTCGTACAATTTCACCATTGATCTTTCCACATCCTGGCCTACATAAAACTGTACGATTAACATAGCCTGGCCCTGCATGGACGTGGAATAAACATATTCAACGCCCTTGACATTCGATACCACTTTCTCCAACGGAGCCACCAGCTTTGTTTCCACTTCTTTTGGTCCTGCGCCGGGGAAGCCAATATAAATATCTGCGATCGGCACATCAATCTGCGGCTCCTCTTCCCGCGGGATCAGCATGGTGCTGTACCCTCCAATGAGCAGGAAACCGATCATTAACAAGATGGTGAGTTTTGAACTGATGAATGCCTTGGCTATATTACCTGATAAACCTTCTTTCATAATGTTTATTTTTTGAACCGGTACCTGACAGTACCAATACTGACTTGCTGTCTGCGCTGTTTTATTTTGCGTTTTCCACTTTCACCGGAGCACCGTTGTACAATTTTCCATCGGCGCTCAGCACAAACTGTTCCTCCTTCGATAAGCCGGAGATCACTTCCACTTTATCACCATAGGTTTTACCCAACCTGATCCAACGGAGCAGTGCAGTGTTGGCAG
>CAYVLT010000288.1:0-5686 GCA_964452405.1 uncultured Ferruginibacter sp. | reverse complement strand
CACATGGGTCGTGTGTGGATGGCTTTCTTTGTGTTGCCTTATGCAAATACCCGTGGTCCGTTGTGGGTAAACTTTAACTCACCGTTGCTTTGGGACGTATTTGCGATCTCTACTTATTTCACCGTTTCCTTGTTGTTCTGGTACTCGGGGCTTATTCCAGATCTTGCCACGGTAAGAGACAGGGCCAAAACAAAACTCCGCAAATTATTATATGGTATCGCTTCTTTTGGCTGGACCGGCAGCACCAAGCACTGGCAACGTCATGAGAGCCTGTCGCTGGTACTTGCGGGTTTAAGTACGCCACTGGTATTGTCAGTACATACCATCGTATCGTTTGACTTTGCCACTTCCGTAATGCCGGGCTGGCACACCACCATCTTCCCGCCTTACTTTGTGGCTGGTGCGATCTTTTCAGGGTTTGCCATGGTGCAGACATTGATGCTGATCCTGAGGAAAGTATTTGCACTGGAAGATTATATCACCATCGGTCACATCGAGGCAATGAATAAAGTGATCGTGTTAACAGGTTCTATTGTAGGTATTGCCTATATCACCGAATTGTTCATTGCCTGGTATGGTCAGAATCCATACGAATGGTACGTGTTCAAAGAAAACAGGGCGAACATTTTTAGTCCTTATGGCTGGAGCTACTGGTTGATGATGTTCTGTAACGTGGTATCTCCACAGATGTTCTGGTTCAAAAAATTAAGAAGGAACATTGCCTTCACCTTCTTCATGAGTATCATCGTAAACGTAGGTATGTGGTACGAGCGTTTTGTGATCATTGTAACTTCCACCTACAGGGATTACCTTCCTTCTTCATGGAGTACGTATTATAGTCCTTCTATTTACGAGATCGGTTTTTACCTGGGTACATTCGGCTTGTTCTTCACCTGTTTCTTCCTGTTTGCAAAATACTTCCCGGTAATTGCGGTTGCGGAGATCAAGGCAGTATTAAAAACTTCAGGTGAGGGATATAAACGTAAGATGACCGATCTGGAGAAAGCTGATTCTGATAAATTTTATATCGAGGAAGTGCAGCACGCACACTAAGGAAGCTGTTATTAATTACTGAATTTTAAATTTTGAATTCATATATATGGCCGGAGGAATAAAAAAATTTGTTGTTGGATGCTTTGATGATGAAGCAGTATTGTTTCCTGCTGTGAAGAAAGTTCGCAAGGCTGGATACAAGATCCATGACGTTTACACCCCGTTTCCTGTGCATGGTCTTGATCATGCTATGGGATTAAGGGAAACAAGCCTGCATACTGCAGGATTTATATATGGTATTACAGGAACCACCACTGCGCTTACCTGCATCAGCTGGATCCTTACCAAAGACTGGCCATTGAATATTGGTGGTAAACCACATTTCGCATTGCCGGCATGGATACCCATCACGTTTGAATTAACGGTATTGTTTGCAGCCGTGGGCATGGTACTTACATTCTGCTACCTCTGCCAGTTGTCGCCGTTCATTAAAAAACACCACTTTCATCCAAGAGCCACCGACGATCTTTTTGTAATGGCTATTGAGTGTACCGATAAAACCAGCGATGTGGAGGTACAGGCATTTTTACAGGAAGCCGGTGCGAAAGAAATAAATGTACAGGAGGCTGAAACAGGCTGGTGGCTCGGAAGGTATGACAAAGAGCAAAAGTTGTACAGGGAAACAGAAGTGGGCTATTAATTGATTAATTGTTTTAACAGAACCGATAAATGAAACGATCTACATTTCTTACAGTCATTGCAATGGTTACTACAGTGGTGGTATTGGTTAGCTGTGATGGAACCGATAAACCGGGTAAAATATACATGCCAGATATGACCTACAGCAGGGCACTTGAGACCTACACCCTGCTCGACTCCACAAAATTTACCAATGACCCGGCCCAGTTGGGTGAAAAGATTTTCTATAACAGCAAGCCTGTAAACGGAACCATGAAGATCGGCGATGTGATGCCGTATGAATTGCCCAATGATTCGGCTGGTTATGCAATGAGCGCCCAGGTAAAAAATCCGCTGCCACCGTTAACCGGTGCAGACAGTGCAGAAACTGCCCGCCTGTTCAATATCAATTGTGGTATCTGCCATGGGTTGGATGGTAAAGCAACCGGTCCGTTGGCTGTGAATCAGAAAGTAGGCGGTATTGTAAACCTTACGTTGGATCAATATGTGAAAATGGCCGATGGCACCATGTATCATTCTATTAATTATGGAAAGAACAATATGGGTAGTTATGCTTCGCAATTAAGCAGCAGGCAGCGTTGGCAGATCATACATTATGTGAGAGCCTTGCAGGCAAAAGCAAATGGTGGTGCCACAGCAACCGCTGCAACCGATAGTACTGCAACAGCAAAAAAATAAACAGAAAACGTTCATTCAAAATAAAGATTTAGATGAGTAGTCATTCATTCGAGTTACCTGGCAGCTATAAGAAATGGACAATGGGTCTTATCGGCATCGGCGTTATCGCCCTGCTGTATGGTTTTATCATGTATCACCCGTTTTCCCATCCAGGCCATGGCGGCAGCGAAACTGACAGCACCCGCTTTTGGGCTGTGCTATTGCAAAACAGCGTGTTTTGGTTACTATTGGTAAATGCAAGCATGTTTTTTATCGGCGTTACCACGCTCGCAATGGGCGGTTGGCAGGTGGCTTTAAGGCGTGTGCCTGAGGCCATTTCCAGTGTAGTTCCGGTGTTGGGAATCATTACTTTCCTCATCATTATGTCGATCGTTTGGGGGGGAAGAGACGATATTTATCCCTGGGTGAATAAAGAACTCGTAGCGCACGACAAAGTGTTGTTGGGAAAGAGTGGATTTTTGAATCCTGTTTTTTACAGCGTATTCAGCGCCATCATTATTTTTCTTTGGTGGTTCCTCGGTAAAAAGATCCGTTCCTTAAGCCTTGAAAGTGATAAAGAAGGACATATGGATTTTGAACAGGGTGATCGCTGGATCAAAAAAAATATTTTATACGCATCTTTCTTCATTGTAGTGTTTGGTTTATCTGTAGGCAGTACCATTCCCTGGTTGTGGATCATGAGCATCGATGCGCATTGGTACAGTACCATGTTCAGCTGGTATACATTCGCAAGTTCGTTTGTTGCCGGTATGTCGCTGATCGCCCTGTACATTGTGTTCCTTAAAAACAGGGGACAACTGGAATATGTAACTGAAGAGCACCTGAACGATATCGGTAAATTTATGTTTGCCTTTTCTATCTTCTGGACTTACCTGTGGTTTTCACAATACATGCTTATCTGGTATGCCAATATGCCGGAAGAAACAGGGTATTTCAAAATCAGGGTATTGGGTCCGTACAGGGGTATCTTCTTCCTGAACCTTATATTGAATTTCGTGTGCCCCTTGCTGATATTAATGAAGCGGTCGCCCAAAAGAAATTACACATTAATGACCTTTATGGCATTACTCATCATCTTTGGCCACTGGATCGATTTCTGGCAAATGGTAATGCCCGGCGCCCTTAAAGAAGAAGCGCACTTACGGCCTTTTGAATTTGGTATAGCAGCCCTGTTCATCGGCATCATTATGTGGAGAGTGGGTGATTATTTCAGCAAATACCCGCTTACCGCAAAAAATCATCCTTTCCTCAAGGAGAGCATGATACATCATGTGTAATGCCAACAGGCATTCACACGTATACCGGAAGGTTAAAAAAACGGTATAAAAAAGCAGTTTAATAACACAAAGTAGTTAATGTAAATAATTTTGCATCATGACAGAAATTTTGTTGGCAGTGATCGTTGTAATGATCTTCGTAGTCATTTTCCAGATTGCGAAGGCAAGTGAATACGTAAGTGTGCTGAAGGGAGAAGAAAAAGCCCGGAAGCAAAACAACAAGATCAACGCGTTCTTGCTCATCTCATTTTTGATTCTCGGTCTCATCGGTGTGTACTGGTGTAACGAAATGTTTTTCGGGAAAACACTTTTCCCCGAAGGAGCAGCGTCTGACCATGGTGAAAAAATCGATCTGATGTTGTACATCACCATCGGTGTAACGGGTGTGGTGTTCGTAATTACCCAGGTATTGTTGTTCTGGTTTGCCTATAAATATCAGGAAAGCGACGACAGGAAAGCCTTTTACTTTCCACATAACACCAGGCTTGAATTGATCTGGACAACCGTGCCAGCCATCTTTCTTACCGTATTGGTGGTATTTGGTTTAAAATATTGGTTTAAAATGACGGGTGAAGCACCAAAGGACGCGGTGCTGGTGGAGGTTACCGGACACCAGTTTGCCTGGGAGTTTCGCTATCCTGGCGCAGATAAAACTCTTGGACATAAAAATTACAAATTAACCAAGGGAGCCAACAGCCTTGGCGTTGATTTTGATGATCCCGCCAGTAAAGATGATATCCATGTAGCAGCTACCATGCACCTGCCGGTGGGAAAGCCGGTAAAGCTGGTGATCAATTCCATGGATGTTATTCATGATGTGGGTCTTTCGCATTTCAGGTTGAAGATGGATGCTGTTCCAGGTATCCCCACCACCATGTGGTTTACTCCATTGTACACCACTGCTCAAATGAAAGAGAAAACCGGCAACCCGAATTTTACTTACGAGATCAGTTGCGACCAGATGTGTGGTAAAGGCCACTATTCTATGAGAGGCGTGATAATAGTGGAAACTGAAGATGAATACAACAAATGGCTGTCTGAACAAAAGCCGGAAATATGGACCGTGCGTCCTGAAACAAAACCAAAAGAAGATGCCGCACCGGTAGCAGACAGCGCCGCTGCTAAAGCCAGTGTGCCGGTGGCAGCATTAATGGAAAAGCACTAATTTGATATAATCGGTTATTGAAAAATAATTTAAAGAAATGAGTACCTCAGTAGCACTACACCATGGAGATGTTCACGCTGCACATGATGCACACCATGAACACCATCACCACGAAACGTTCATCAGCAAGTACGTTTTTAGCCAGGATCATAAAATGATCGCCAAACAATTCCTGATCACAGGTATGATCTGGGCTATAATTGGTGGGTTGTTTTCAGTAATCTTCCGCCTGCAGTTGGGCTATCCGGAAGCCACTTTCCCGATCCTCGAAGATTTTTTAGGTCATTGGGCAAAAGGTGGTAAACTGCAGCCTGAATTTTATTATGCGCTGGTAACCATGCACGGAACCATCCTCGTGTTCTTTGTGTTAACTGCCGGCTTGAGTGGTACTTTCGCCAACTTCCTCATTCCCCTGCAGATCGGGGCCAGGGATATGGCTTCACCGATGCTCAACATGCTGAGTTATTGGTTTTTCTTCCTTGCATCAATTATCATGTTCTCCTCACTGTTTGTACAAACAGGCCCTGCGAGCGGCGGCTGGACCATCTATCCTCCGTTAAGTGCATTGGGTGATGCATCAAGTGGTTCCAAGATCGGTATGGATCTCTGGTTAGTGAGCATGGCAATGTTTATTGTAAGTTCCCTGTTGGGCGGTTTGAACTATATTTCCACCATTCTCAACATGCGTACGAAAGGAATGAGCATGACCCGCATGCCGCTTACGGTTTGGGCCTTGTTCTTCACCGCTATCCTGGGTGTATTATCTTTCCCGGTATTGTTATCCGGCGCCATTCTTTTGCTTTTCGATCGTAACCTCGGTACAAGTTTCTTCCTGAGCGATATCGTGATCAATGGAAAAATTCTGCCAAACGAG
>CAYVLT010000287.1:0-5704 GCA_964452405.1 uncultured Ferruginibacter sp. | reverse complement strand
GCCGCTGATGGCGAGCCCGTTTTCGGTATTAAAGTGTTTTTTTCGCAGTGGCTCCTGTGCAACAACGGCAGCAGCAGCCAGTAGCAGCAACAGGGAACTGAGTAAGATTTTTTTCATGTATGATCGCTTTCCCCTGAATACGGGGCCTAAAACGATTCCTTACAGGTCAATGAAAAAAAATTAAGAGAATGGTCCTGCGGACCGAACCGGTCACCTTCACCCTGAAACCGGCTTAACCGGGCATTGCTTCATAGCCTGGCGTACATCTGCTCCAGTACCAGCAGGTTTTTCTTCACCCAGCTGATGCTGGTTTTATCCCAGGTATATTTTTGGGATATGAGGTCTTCCATCATACGATAGGCTTTCATCGCCTGCTCTTTGCTGTAAAAACAACTGAACCAGTTACCGGCGAGGTCTTCTTCTTTCACCATGTAAATACCTCCTGCATACCATTTCAGGCAGGTGGGCAGCCCGTAAAATGAAATGATATTTTCTTCCTTGGCAAGGTTATCACGGTAATATAAAACATAAAAATGCAGGAAATCTTTCAGGCGTTTCTTAACCTGTTCATCTGTTTCTGCAAACCTTGGTTTGATGCGCCAGCGGTTATTCTCAATATAATACGGATCATCCTCTTTGTGTTTGTACCGCTTTCCGGCGGCTACAAATTTCAACCGCGTCACACTTCCCTCACCACTGTTGATCACCACCAGGTCGTGGGCTCCCAACGCTGCGATTTTATATTGATCTTTTCCTCCATTGCTATATTGCAGGGTGATCGTTTTTTTTGCCTCATCAAATGACCACTTTCCATACTGCATGAAATTCCGCGGATTTCTCACAAAACTGGAATCCACAGAAAAATAAAAACTCCTGAAAGGATAATTACCTTCTGCCTGCCCGTTATCCCTGATCACGTCAAGATCATCTTCCATTTCCCACCCCTGGCTAAGCAATGGCCGAATGCTTCTCACCTTACTGATGTCTACCAACAAATCCCGGTAAACAGCATTGGCCGCCTTCATACTGTCTGCCACAGTCATTGCCGGCTCTTTGCTGCTGGATGCTTCTTCGCCACACCCCCATAAAAAGATACTGCTGATAACTGCGGAAATAAAAAATCGTTTCATCGTGGTTGTTAAAGGTTTATTACACATAATTATTATTGCACCGTCCAGGTGGTAAGACCGTACTTGGTAAAGCTGTACTGCTTCACTTCTCCACCGGCCTGCTGCAGTACATGGCTCACGGCATACCGGGTGTTACCCGGACAGTAAAAGATCATGAAGCCACCGCCCCCGGCACCGCTGATCTTTCCACCGGTAGCGCCGGCTTTTTTTGCGGCATCATACAGTTCTTCTATCATACTGTTGCTGATATTGTGCGCCATTTTTCGCTTCTGTTGAAATCCAAAATCGAGTATCTCGCCGAACTCATGCAGCTTACCTTTCAATAATGCTTCCTTCATCCGCTTCGATTGTTCTTTTAGCTGGTGCATTGCTTCAATGCTCTTTTCATTTTTATCATTCACATTTCTTACCTGCTCTTTGATAATGGCAGCACTCTCCCGTGAGGAAGCCGTGAAATACAATACAAGGTTATTGCCCAACTCATGCATGTATTCTGGCCTGATGCGGAGGGGGTTAACGATTACTTTGTCATTATCGTAAAACTCCATAAAATTCACCCCGCCGAATGTGGCTGCATACTGGTCCTGCTTTCCTCCTGCCAGTGAAAGGTCTTCCCGTTCAACCTGGTAGGCAAGGTGAGCGATATCATAGTCACCCAGCGGCAGTTTCAGCATTTCCACAAAAGCGCCCAGGATGGCCACCACCAGGGTGGAAGAAGTGCCGAGTCCAGAACCCGCAGGTGCATCAACGTAGGTGGATAGACGAAAACCGGTTGCAGGGAAGCCATAATCTTTCCTGATCCTGTTATAAACTCCTTTCAACAAATCGAGCGTTCCGTCCACCGGCAATGTTTCCATCATTTCAAATCGTTGTTCCTCGCCGCGGTCAAGCGCTTCCACAATGATCTCGTTACTGTTCAGCAACTCAATACTCGCATTGGCCGAAAGCGAAATGGTCGCATTCAGGATGGCACCTCCATACATGTCGCTGTACGGACTTACATCGGTGCCACCACCGGCAAGGCCTATACGCAAAGGTGCTTTGCTTCGGTATATCATGAATGTAAATTAGGCATTTTTGATCAAGGGTTTGTACTGGCTGTCCCGGTTCCGGGAGGTAAACCGGCAACTTCAAATATCGTGTTAACCATCTTCGTCCAGGTATATTTCTTCTTTTCCTCCACCAGGTAAGGATGAAAACTCGCAGCGCCCCGGTGAAAGTACTCCACAATTTTCTGTGCCAGCGATGCGGCAGTGGGTTCTGCAACCAACCCTACCTTTCCCTCGGGCACCAGCGATGGAAGGCCGCCTACATTGGTAACGATCATCGGTACTTCAAAATGATAAGCCAACGGTGTAACACCGCTTTGCGTGGCATTTCGGTACGGTTGCACCACCACATCGGCCGCACACAAATAATATTTCACTTCACTGTCAGGAATAAAATCCGTCCGTAAAATCAATTGGTTCTGTATCCCCAATTGCGCCACCTGCTCATCATACTGCTTCCTGTCTTCATAAAATTCACCAGCCACCAGCAGGCTGTAAGGCTTACCCTGCAACAATTTCATCGCATCGAATAAAATATCCAGTCCTTTGTATTTGCGGATGAATCCGAAAAACAACAGGATATTGGCACCGGCATCAATACCTAAATGTTTCCTCGCTGCTTCCCGGCTGATCTTCTCACCAAAGTTATCATACAAGGGGTGCGGAACAAATTGTGCAGGCTTACCCGCTGCAAAGGCTGGAAGATCACCTAAAACTTTTTCACTCATCGTTACAAACGCATCTACAGGGCGCACAAAATAACGGGTGAAAGGAACATCGCCGGGCCTCTTTTCATGGGGGATAATATTATCAGCAATACACAACACTTTTGTATGACCATTCTTCTTCACCCGACGCAGGATGGTTCCCAGGCAGGGCCCCATAAACGGTAGCCAGTAACGTACCACCACCAGGTCGGGCCGGCGTTTTTTTAACTCGTTGCCAATGCGGAGCCAGTTTAGCGGGTTCACAGAATTAATGCATACTTTGATATCGATACCTGCAGGGGGCGGTTCGGTGGAATACTGCGTGGTGCCGGGAAACAAAAATCCCGGGTATTGTAATGAGAATGTATAGATGGTGGTATCACAACCCTGCTGGATGAATTCCCTGGCCAGCCTTTCATCATAGGATGCCAATCCGCCGCGGAGCGGGTGTGCAGGACCGATAATAACGACTGATCTCTTCATGCTGAGGTTGGATTTCAAAAAGCAATAAGGGATGAAGCAACTACAGCCCTATCTTTTGTTCGATCAAATAAAAATTCCGGTCGCTTGAATTGCGGGCGATCATCTCTCCTAAAAAACCGGCTAAAAAAAGTTGTGTACCGATCACCAGCGAAATAATACCCACGTAAAACAAAGGCCGGTCGGTCATATTGAATTTGAGGAAAAATATTTTTTCAGCAAAGAGATAGATCCAGATCACGAAACCCACAAAAAAAACAATGCTGCCCCATAAGCCAAAAATATGCATGGGCCGCTTTCCGAACTTCCCCATGAACATGATCGAAAAAAGATCAAGAAATCCGTTCACAAACCTGTTCCACCCAAATTTGGTAATACCGTATTTACGGGCCCGGTGTTCCACCACTTTTTCACCAATCTTTTTAAAGCCGGCCCATTTGGCCAGCAGCGGGATATAGCGGTGCATTTCTCCATACACTTCAATGCTTTTCACAACTTTGTTTTTGTAGGCTTTCAAACCACAATTGAAATCATGCAGTTTAATGCCGCTCGCCCTGCTGGCAGTGGCATTGAATAGTTTGGAAGGCAGGTTTTTCGTAAGCGTATTGTCATAGCGCTTCTTCTTCCAGCCGCTCACCATGTCGTATCCACCCTCCGCAATCATTTTTCGCAGTTCAGGTATTTCATCCGGGCTGTCCTGCATATCCGCATCCATAGTGATCACCACCTCTCCCTGAGCTGCTTTAAAGCCCTCATTCAACGCAGCGCTCTTGCCGTAATTGCGTTGAAATTTTATGCCGCGGATGCAGTTATTTTTTTGCGACAGCGTTTTGATCACTTCCCACGATTCATCACTGCTGCCATCATCAATCATGATCACTTCATAACTGTAACGGTTAGCCGCCATCACCCTTTCTATCCAGGCTGCCAGTTCCGGCAACGACTCGTCTTCGTTAAAAAGTGGAATTACTATTGATATATCCATATCTGCTGAGATGTATTTTTATGTTGTTACCGGCATTGTGCATAGCCCGGCTGCACAGGCGTCGCACCCTTGTACAGCGTCAACTGTATCACCTGCCGGCATCGTTGTTCCGCTGTACTAAAAAACCAGCGCCGATCACGCTGATCAACGCACCAATTACCAGGTACATGATCAGGGCACCCATGGCCATCGTTAATGCAAAATACGACCTGATCTGCGAAGCATTGGCCTGAATTTCAGCCTGCGTGCGGTTTCCCTGGGCAGCTAAGGCCTTGTTGTTTTCTTCGATAAAACCATCAAGCAGGTGCGGGTTCATCTTTACAAAAATAAAGGTATAGATCACCATCAGCAGCACCACTACGATGAAGGTTTTAAACCCCTCTGAAAAATAATCCTTGAAACGGGGCGCTGTATCGCTGTTGCGGTGATACGACCATAAAGCCCACACAATACCAGCCGTGTAAATTGTGTACACGAACAATTGAAATTTACTTTGCGCCGGCACGTGTAACACGTAAAAAGACAGGAGCGACGACAGTATCATCACCACACCTGTGATCAACCCGATATGTACAGGTTTTATTGTTTTCATGAGTTGAGCACTACCTGGTTATGATGAACAATACCCAACACCCTGCCTTTGAGTGTTTGGCCCGTAAAAGCTGAATTGGCCGAACGTGAAAAAATCATCTCACCGGTGAACCGGTATTCGGCTGCCGGGTCAAAAAGGGTTAAACAGGCTTCCGCACCTTCGGTTATAACAGGAACGGGTACCCCAAAAATTTGCCGGGGTGCAATCGTTAGTTTCTCCACCAGGGTTTCAATCGGCCAATCTTTATTCACCAGCGACCAAATGACTCCAAACAGGCTTTCAAGCGTTATCATGCCCGGTTTGGCATATTCAAATTCACATAATTTATGATCGGAATGCTGGGGCAGGTGGTGCGAGGCGAGGCAATCAACTTTACCGGCTAAAAATGCCTGCAGCAGTGCGGCCCGTTGCGAAGCCTCCCGGATGGGGGGCGTTACTTTTAAATTGGTATCATAACTGCTCAACGCTTCATCCGCAAAAAATAAATGGTAAGGTGTAACGGAACAACTCACAGGCAATCCCGCTTCCCTGGCTCTTTGAATGTACTCTATACTTTTGGGTGAGCTGATGCCGGTGAAATGCAGGCGGCTCCCGGCATACCTTGCCAGTTTGATGTCTCTTGCCACCACCAGTTCTTCTGCGATCAGCGGCTTTCCCGGTAATCCGAGGCGGGTGGAGACAATCCCTTCATTCACCAGGCCGCTGGGCGCAATGCTGGCATCATCAGGCACCTGTACAATCGTTCCGTCAAAAGCTTTTAC
>CAYVLT010000286.1:0-5737 GCA_964452405.1 uncultured Ferruginibacter sp. | reverse complement strand
CATCATTAATACATTCACACTTCTTTGCAGGATATTAAAGGCGATCTCGGCCATGAGGTTTTCCTTGTCCAGCGTGGGATTTACCTCAGTGATCTCGAAGCAACAGATCTTGCGGTTTTGCATGAATTTACTCACCAGGTCTTCCGCCTCCCGTTCCCTAAGTCCGTTGCTCACGGGTGTACCCGTGCCTTTGGAGATGGCCGAATCAAGGCTGTCCACATCAAAACTTACATAGATATCGGTGCAGTCGCCCAGGTAACGGAGCACTTTGCGGCTTACACTTTCAGCGCCATTGCGCCTCACTTCGCTGGTGGGAATTATTTTTATCCCATGTTTTTCGACCAATGCTTTTTCCTCCGCCTCGTAATCCCTGAGTGAAATGATGACCACATCTTCGGGCAACACTTTCGGACATACCTTACCGATATGTTTAAGCTGCTCCCACATGCGGTGGGTTTTCTCATCCAGTTCATGCACTTTTCTTTCCAGGTTGTCTTCGCCGATAGCGGTGGCAAGCGACATCCCGTGCATGTTTCCCGAAGGAGTGGTGTAGGGGGTATGCAGATCCGCGTGGGCATCAATCCAGATAACGCCCAGTTTACTTTTGGGTTTTGCCATTTTAATACCGGCAATAGTGCCCCCCGCTGTTCCATGATCACCGCTCAGCACTACAGGAAAAAAATGTGTTTTGATAGAGTCGCACACCGCTTTGCTCACCCGGTCATACATGGTAACCATGCCCTGTATGCGCTTTGCATAAGGTGATTGAATGGGTTCAAACAACAATTGATTTTCCACTTCCACTTTTTCAGATGGGAAGTGAACAAAAAAATTACTCATGAAATCCAGCGCCGCAATCTTGATGGCATCAATTCCAAGGCTGGCGCCCCTGGTGCCGGCGCCTATTTCGCTGGGCACTTCGATCAGTTTGATATTCTTCATACAAAAATTTAAGGTGATGCCGGTAACTATGAATGCCGGCTAAACCGGTGCCGGTCATTACGGGATAGTCGGGCACCTGGCAATCGTCTGGAGGCAAATCTATATAATTCCTTCCAAAGGGTTTGTTCCGCGGATGGTACCAATTGTTTTTACGGGGATGAAACGTACAAAAAGCTCCTCCTGGTACCAGTTCTCATGCCGCGTCCTTTTCACAACGCCGCTATGGGTTTTCACCTGGTACGCAAAGGCTTTCATACTTTCTTTATCCTGCCAGATGCTGAAGGTGGCCTGTTTTACCAGTGGTATTTCTCCAATGCCAAAGGAAGCGATCAATCCCGGTGTATTATTCAATTCCTTTCCCACGGCTTTCGCATTTTTCCAGAACACCGGCAATTTTGACAGGCGTATAGTGGCCCGCGTTAGTACAGCCACCGGACCGTTATAGTCAGCCTGGCGTGGCAATTCACCAAAGGGTTGCCGGTTATCCCACCGTCCATGGCCTTCCACCGGCGACAAAAAAAAGGTACAGGTCTCTGCCCGGAAAAGACTCAGCCAGCCTGCGATAAACGGACCATATAAATATCGAAGGTGATCCGCCGTGTCATAGCCGGCAGTATTCCCGCTTCTTACAACAAGAATACCCCATTGTTGCCAGTCGGGGTGAATGTCAAAACTGCCGCTGCGACCGGACCCCAGCAGTTTGTAAAAGCGCAGTTTTTTGTTGCGCCGGAGCGGCAGGTGAAAGAATGCCATCGCCAGCAAGGCAAATGGAACATACCGTTTCCGGTACCTGGTTATAGTGAGCGTTGCCAGCATGGTACAAGGATAACAACAAACCGGGTAAAAGGATCAAAACAAGAAAAGCCCCAAAAGGGGCTCTTCGTACTTTATTACCAAAACGAAAACTTAATTCTGTATACTTTCTGTTGCATTTTGCTCGCCCTTGGTGCTTTTTCTTTTGAAAATGGACGCATCAATTTTTCCAAAACGGTAAGAGAAGTTGATCCTGAACATCTGTGGATCTCTCAGCCTGCTGTACTCCTGTGTGAAATAATCGCTGTAGCTGTACTGGCTGTTGATCCGCGTGCGGAAGATATCGCTGATGTTAAGTGATATGGCCGCAGCATTGTTTTTCAGGAAACTTTTTTTAAAGGCGATATCCATACCCCAGTTCGCTTTTATATATCCCTGTGAAGCGCTCTGGCTCTGGTTCCAGGGGCCACCCATGCCCTGGTTATTGTTTACCGGCAGGTTGGATTTTGACTGGTAGGTGGTGGTTAGCTGAATGGCAAAATTAGCCGGCAGTTTGAAATTGCTGTTGAACTTGCCGAACCAACTCCACAAGGCAGCCTGTGCAGCGGCACTGCTGATATTGCTCGTATTGATCCTGGAATTATATACATTCACATTGGTGCTGATGTCCCACCATTTGGTAAGATAGTTTACCGATGTTACCTCTGCACCGGCCGCATAGCTTGAATTAGCGTTGATATAGGTGTTGATCAGCTCGGTTTCACCAGAAAGCGGATCCGTTTCCTGGGTAAGGTAGCGGGTGATTAGATTGGTGCTGTGTTTATAGTAAATAGAACCCAGCAATGTATTCCTACCTGCAAAGGTTTTCAAGTAAGATAACTCGTAGGCATACGTGAATTCAGGTTTCAATGCAGGATTACCCCGGGTGATATTCAGTTTATCAGTATAATCAGTATAAGGAATCAGTTGGAAAAAGTTAGGCCGGTTGATCCTGCGGGTAACGCTGAACTGTATTTCCTGGCTGCTCTTCAATTTTTGACTCAGGAACAGGGAAGGAAAAAGGCTCACCGGGTAGGTGTTCTTAAACTGGTCGCCCGTATTGGTAAGGGTTCCGTTGTAGTCAGACCGCTCTGCACGCAGGCCGGCTTTATAACTGAAATTTTTAATGGTATTGCTGATCACCAGGTAGGCAGCATACACGTTATCGGTGTTTTTATAATTACTGGTGGCAGAGCTTACGAGGTCGTATTGCTTGGTAGCGTCGTTAAACAGGTAATTGTAAGTATTGTTGATCCTGCTCCTCAATGCTGCACGTACACCGGTTTCAAGTTTATAGGTTTTCAAAAAAGGCAATACGTAATCAGACTGGATCACAAAGTTTTTATCACTGCCATCACCATCCACTTTTTGATAGGCCGTGTTGGCCAAATTACCGGCTGCGTTAAAATAGTTGGTGCTGTATAGAGATGCATTGTCATTTTTCCCGGTAAAATAATTGGCATCAACGGTGAATTCTTCTCCTTCTTTTTTAAATAAATGTTTCATGCCGAACACGATGCCCTGCCCGTTGAACTGCCTTGTGCCGGTTGTAATGCGTTCGCTGGCGCTGCTGATCTTTCCTGAACTATACAGGCTATCGGTATTGATGTCGATTTTTTCATAGGGGTTGAACTCGCCATGCACTTTAATCCCGGATAAAGAGAGCGTGGTGTGATTGGTGACAAAATAATCAAGGCCCACTTTGCCGAAAATAAAACTGCCCTTGGTTTGATTGAAATTATCCTGGTACACGGATGTAAGCGGCGTAGTCAGGAGATTCTGCCGTTCGGTAGTGCCGGTTGAAATGCCTTTGTTCTGGTGAAGATTTACGGCTGCAGTGAAGTTGAATTTGTTTTGGCGCAGGCTGATATCACCGCCGCCATTGATCGCTCCACGTTTGTCAACACCAATTCTTACATTCCCATTGTAACCGGTTTTTTTATTTTTCTTCAGTACTACATTAAGTATGCCTCCGCCGCCGCCAGACGCATCATATTTTGCAGAGGGGTTGGTGATCACTTCAATACTTTCCACCACATCGGCAGGAATCTGGTCGAGGGTGAGGGTAGTGGGGCGGCCGTCGACCAACAACTGCGGAGCTGCGTTTCTCATGGTTACATTACCATCAATGTCAACATTTACAGATGGCACATTCCGCATTACATCAACTGCTGTACCACCGGCGCTCATGATGTTCTTATCTACATTGAATACTTTTTTATCTGCATCCAGTTTAATGGACTGTGTTACTGATGTGATGGTTACATTCTGCAGGTCTTTTGAATCTGTACTGAGTTGAATATTACCCAGGTCTTTTTCAAAGGAAGGCATTCCGCCTCCCGGCGCAGCGGCTTCACCTTTTTCAGGCATAAAGCTGATGGGCAGTTGGTAATTTTTAAAACCGGTGCTGCTCACTTTTAATGTAAGGCCTCCTCTTACCGGCAGTTCTTCAAAACTGAACTCACCATTCGCTTTGGTGATCATTGCCTTCAATAATATCTCCTTCATTTTTTTTGTGGCAGAATCAAGTTGTTTGTGCATCAGCATCACAGAGGCATCTGCCACAGGTTTGCCATCAGCATCCACCAGTTTACCAAATACGCGTCCTGCATTACCCCCCACGGCGGGCATAAAACCAGGTGCCTGGGCCATGAGCCCTGTGCTGAAAACAATGGCGGTTAACAGTATTATTAGCTTTCTCATTTTGTTGTTTTTAATTGAACACAAAAATATTTGCTGCGTTCTGTCCCGGTAAGAAATTGAGATAAAAGGGGCTAATCCTGCGACGAAAAAAGAGCCCTGTAAGAATGCCTCCTGATGAATGGAAACTATTGCGGATAGCTGGTTAGCGGGAATGGAGCGATACTCAGAGTTTGCCGGTGATATTGCTGATCGCTTCGCGGTAATTGTCGCTCACAGGTAGTTCGATCGTATCGAGGAAAAGACTTGTTTTACGAACCGCCGTGATGAAATGGACGGATACAATATAGGATTTATGAATGCGGATGAATTTGTTAGCCGGTAATTGTTCTTCGATTGTTTTCATAGGCATCCTGGTAACGATGGAGCGGGAACTGCTCTTGAGGTGAATCTTGATATAGTCTTTTAATCCTTCTACGTACACGATGTCGTCGAAGGTGACTTTCACGAGGCTGTAATCAACGTTTACAAAAAAATATTCAGCACCGGCTGATGCTGCCTGGTTTGCCTGGCCGGCGTGTGTAAGTGTATACAATTCCCTGGCTTTGTTGCAGGCTTTGATGAACCGCTCCAGTGATACCGGCTTAACAAGGTAGTCGGTCACTTCAAGGTTGAACCCTTCGAGAGCATATTTTTCATAAGCCGTGATAAGAATGATCATTGGCTTCACGGTTAAACTCTGTATGAATTGGAGGCCGGTAAGGCCGGGCATCTGTATGTCTAAAAAGATCAGGTCCGGTTTTTTATCCTCGATCGCCTTCATTGCTTCCAGCGCACTGTCGTAACTGCCCACCAGTTTTAAAAATGGAATCTTACTGATATTATCTTCCAGTAATTCGAGGGCCAGTGGTTCGTCGTCGATTGCAATACAGTTGATCATCAGGAAAGCTCAATTGATAATTTAACGGTGAAAAGGTCGTCTTTTTTTTCGATGGAGAGCGAATGTTGTTGCCGGTACAGTAACTGGAGCCTCCGTGCCACATTGGCCAAACCAATGCCTGAGGCTTTGTCTTTGATCTCACCCGGTTGATCGTTGTACCTGTTTTGCACCACAAATTCCAGTTGCCCGTTGTTGGCCCTGAGTTCGATGTTGATGAGGGCCTGCTCTATCATGCCGGTACCGTGTTTGAATGCATTTTCAACAAAAGGTATCAGCAGCATCGGTTCTATAAAATAGGTTTTATCCGGCACATGAAAACTGGTTTGCACGTTCACTTTTTTTCCGAAGCGTTGTTTTTGCAGGTCGATATAACTCTGCAGGTAGTCAGTCTCTCTTTCTAATGATACCTTGGATTCATCAGTT
>CAYVLT010000285.1:0-5753 GCA_964452405.1 uncultured Ferruginibacter sp. | reverse complement strand
AAAGGTATAGTTGCTGGTATTAGACTCACCGTTCCGGAATGAAGCATAGTCATTGTTGGTGAGATCTTTCACAAGGCCGTTGGTGATGTGTACATCTTTCCATCCGTCATTGTCAAAGTCTGCCATCAAAACGCTCCAGCTCCAGTCGGTTTCAAATATCCCTGCCATTTGCCCGATCTCGCTGTAAATAGGTTGGGGCTGCCCGTTGTAATTGCGGATGCCGTTGTTCAGTTGCAGCATATTCCGCATAAAAGAAGGCTGGTACCCGAAGCGTTGCTGCATATCATATTTTTCCTGGCTGGCAGCACTGAACATCATTTTCTTCCGCTCGTTGGTTTCCGGTAGCATGTCCACCACGGCGATATCAGGCAATCCGTCGTTGTTAATATCAGCGGCATCCACGCCCATACTGTTATAACTCTGGTGCCGGAGCGAAGTAGAGATGGCGTTGGAAAAACTGCCGTTCCTGTTATTCAGCCACAAAAGGTCGTTGCCGATATAATCGTTGGCTACATATATATCCGGCCAGCCGTCGGCGTTTACATCAGCCACCACCACGCCAAGTCCATAGCCGTCTTCTTTAATACCGGCTGCAGCAGTAACATCAGTAAATACCGGGTGGGTTCCGCCGGCAGGGGTGCCGTCATTGCGATATAATTTATCCTGCGCCGGCGAATGACCACTTGTATCGATCGGCTGCAGGTTATTGGCGGTATGGCTGTAGAGGCGATGATTGGCGATGTACAAATCAAGATCGCCATCGTTGTCGTAGTCTATAAAGGCGGCCTGGGTTGCATAGCCTATATCTGCCAGCCCATAGGCGGCTGCCTGTTCTGTGAAATGAATATCTTTTTTGCCTGTGGCGCCATCATTGATGAACAACAGGTTGGTTCTTTTGGCCGCATTGGCGGAATGGGAAGTGCAAACATACAAATCAGGATATCCGTCACCGTTAACATCCGCAACGCTTACTCCTGTACACCAACTGCCGGTTTCAACACCGGCGGCAACTGTTATGTCTTCAAAATTGAAATTACCCTTGTTCAGGTAGAGTTTGCTGCTGACCATACTGCCGCAGAAAAACACATCTTCCAGGCCATCATTGTTAAAATCCCCGATACCAACGCCTGACCCATTGTACATGTATTCATTGGTGAATACATTGATGCTGTCGTTTTCAGTGATGGTATTGGCGAAATCGATATGGGAAGCAGATGCAGGTACCTGTACAAAATGAAATTTTTCGTCTACAACGCTTTTGGAACTGCAGGCATTCAGCAGTAAAGGCATCAAACAATACAGCAGGTATTTTCTTTTCAGGTGCTTCATTGAAAATATTTCGCCCGTACGAGGGTAAAATTTACACGATTATTTCACGACATACACATTATTTATATAAACTTTTTTCTATACTTTATCATGGTTTGATAAGAAAATTCCCGCCCACAACAGTTCGGTGGGCAGGAATTTATGTTTACCAAAACATTAGTTGGCCGGATTCGGCAAAAGATTTTTATTCAGATCCAGTTCACGCTGCGGAATGGGCAGGTACTCATTTCCGGGTGTCCAGGTATTAAAATCAGCATCATGAGATTTCAGTTCAGCCAGTTTGTTGGCATCATACAACCAACCCCAACGGATGATATCATTGATGCGTTGTCCTTCAATCGCGAATTCCAGTGCTCTTTCATGCGCCAGTTGATCACGCATTTGCTGCTGCGTCATGTTAGGCCTTACAGTAGCCAGGTTAGGAAGGTGTGCCCTTGACCTTACCTGCTGGATATAAGGATAAGCTTCAGCAGTACGGTTCAGTTCGTTCAATACTTCGGCATACATCAGCAAAATATCTGCATAGCGCAATACGCGGTAGTTGATGCCGGATTCAGCAGCGCCTTCAAAAGCCTTTCCGTTTCCAACACCATCATTGGTGTATTTTCTTGGGTAGATAGATGTTTGAGGATTCCACCATGCACGACCATAAGCTTGTGTTGAATTCTCGGTTGGTTCGTAAGAGGCGATGGTAACCAGTAAGCGTGGATCGAGGTGATCGTCTGTTGTACGCTCCTGTTTGTATTCATTATAAATCCAGCGGGTGGGCAGGTAATCAGAAAAGCCGGCGCCTTCCATTCCGTAAGTTACCGAGATGGCCTGTACCTGTTTCCATGAACCGACAGGATCGCAACACCAGTTGATATCTGCTCCAATGCCTTCAGTGAACTGGATCTCGAACAATGATTCGGCATTGTTCTCATTGGCATCCTTGAAATTATCCCTGTAGTCAGTCATCAAAGAATATACGCCGTTCAAAGGACCACCGCTGAAAAACTTTTCAAACTGGGTGGCTGCTTTTGCGTATTCTTTCTGGTACAGGTAAGCTTTACCCAACAAACCGGCTGCAGCCCCTTTAGTTGCTCTGCCTTTCTGGCCGGCATCCAGGCCGGTTACATTGTCGTAAGAGATCGGAAGGTCAGCTTCTGCTTCAGCAAGGTCGCTGTAAATCTGGTTCCAGATCACTTCTTCAGTAGCGGTTGGTGCAAAATAAGCATCTGCACTTGATACCGGTTCTGTGATGATCGGGATCACTTTAAATGTGGTGGCCAGGTTGTAGAAAGAAAGTCCACGTAAAAAATAAGCTTGTCCCAGGATTCGCTTTTTCTCATCCGCAGGAAGTACTGATTCATCGTACTGGCTAACGTTGGCGAGTACCTGGTTTGCCCTGTTCACCGCCAGGTAAAAATCCCTCCAGATCCAGAATACAGGATCAGAAGTGGTAGGAATGATAAACTCGCCGGTGAGTACCAGGTCGAGCCAGGGGCTGTCGCCGGTGAAATCATCGCCACGGCTATCTGTTAAGCCCGGGAAAGAACGCATGTACGTACCATCCACGATCAGTGCATTGTAAATGGCTGTGCATCCTGCGTAAGCCTGCTCCCTGGTTTTCCAGTAACCTTCTGTGGTAAGCAGGTTCGGGTTTTCCTTGTTGAGCTTTTTATCGCAACCCGTTGTAAACAGGCAACAGGTAACAACGAGATAAATTATTTTTTTCATAATAGTTTTATTTAAGATTTTTCAGCAATTAGAATGTTAATTGAACGCCAAACAAAATGGTTCTTGGTTTAGGATAAGATCCGAAATCAAAACCGGGATTAAACACACCTGAAGTAAAATCAGGATTGTATCCTTTGTATCCCTGGAAGGAATACAGGTTCTGCACGGTTGCATAAATTCTTGAATTGCTCAATCCCTTGATCAGGTTTTGATGAAGTGTGTAACCGATAGAAACCGTGTTGATCCTCAGGTAGGTTCCGTTTTGCAACCAACCCGGGCGGTTAGAATCTTTAAAGTTATTTACATCATCATCATTCAACCTTGGAATGTCTGTGTTGGTGTTGGTAGGTGTCCACCTGTTCAGCATGTCGGTGCTGTAGTTCAACGAACCTGCTGAATGATGAAGATCCCTGTACATCCTGCTGTTGATCAGGAATTTTCCGCTACCGGATGCGAACACAGAAAAATCGAATCCTTTGTATTGTGCGGTAAAGCTGAAACCATAGTTGAATTTAGGAATACCGCTGCCGAGGAATACACGGTCAGCCTCATCCACTTTACCATCTGGTTTTCCATCAGGACCGCTTACATCAGCATATTTTACATCACCAGGAGCGAGCACCGCACCAAACTGGGTGGCATGGTTGTCGATCTCAGCCTGCGACTGGAAGATACCTTCATACAGGTAACCATAGTGTTGACCTACTTCGCCACCCACCACTGTTTTAGCACCTACACCATAAATGGGTTCATTGTTACCACCCAGTGAAAGCACTTTATTATTAACAGTTGACAGATTAGCAGATACATTGTAAGTGAAAGCTCCTTTGTCTTTGTGATAAGACAATGACAGTTCAATACCCGTGTTACGCAGGGTGGCCGCATTTACCACCGGGGTCAGGTTTTCGAAACCGGTACTTGCCGGGATATTGATACCTGTTAGTACATCGGTGCTTTTTGCATTGTAGTATTCTGCAGAAAAATCAAGTTTTCCATTCAGGAAAGTTCCATCGAAACCAACGTTGGTGATGGCTTTACTTTCCCATTTGATATCTGGTGAAGCCACCAGGGTTTGCAAACCACCGGTGTAAGCAATACCGTTAAAGTTGTACACAACACCGGTGTTGATGGTTCCCTGGAACTGGTAGTCGGCAATTTGTTGGTTACCGAGTTTACCATAACTGGCCCTTAATTTCAGTGAAGAAACGGCTGATTTAGGAACATTCCAGAAGCTTTCGTTACTGATCTTCCAGCCAACAGACGCTGCCGGGAAATAACCGAATTTGTTCACCGGTGCAAACCTGGATGAACCATCGCGGCGGAGAGAGGCAGATAATAAATACCTGTTATCAAATGAATAGTTGATACGGCCGAAATAAGAACTCAATGAGTTGTAGTATTCTTCACCTTTTGCAGAGGTGGTCTGTCCCCTGCTGATCACAGGATAGTAAGGCAGGGTAAAACCATCCGCTCTTTCTTCCCTCAGAACGGCACTTCCATAGCGGTATGACTGACCTAACAACACTTCCACAGAATGCTTATCAAATGCTTTTTCGTAGTTGAGGGTATTTTCAACAGATGCATTCGTGTACACGCGGGTGTTATCGTTCAATCTTGCTGTGGCCCTGCTGAAGAAATTACCGAGGTAAAAAGCCGGCTGCCAGATATAATCCCTGGTGGAAGTTTTATCATAGCTAAGACTGGTTTTGAATTTCAGGAAATGTCCGTTTGTTTTCAACAATTGCATTTCTCCATACACGTTGGCAAAAGTTCTGTCAACATCCACCCAGTTTTTAAGAATGCTGTTGATACCAATTCCATTCAAAGAGTTGGCACCGTTGTATTCAGAATTTGAACCACCAAATCCATTCAGGTTAGCCGTATCATACACCGGCATGGTGGGGATGGCAACGATGAGTGAACCGATCAATGGAGGAATACCGCCTAACAGGATATCGTCCCTGAAAGTAAGGGTGTTCTCATGTGAGTGTGTGTAGCTGAAAGATTGTCCCACTTTGAAGATTCCTTTTTCAGCCGTGGTATTGATCCTTGCATTGTAACGCTTATAGTCCGGACCGTTACCAACATAGGTTCCCTTGTTATCAAAATAATCAAGCGACAGGTTGTAGGTATTGCTGGTACCGCCGCCGGAGAGGCTGATGTTATGATTCTGCCTGTTACCGGTTTTCAATCCTTCTTTCTGCCAGTCAGTATTGATTTTACTTACATATCCCGCATTGGATGGATCGTTTGCGGGGAACAATGGCTTACCTGCATTCACCCTGGCTTCGTTGTTCAGCGACTGGTACTCTTCCCTGTTGGTAACATCCTGTATCTGCCAAACCTTATCCCAACCGTAATAGCCATTGTAGGTAACTTTCATTTGTGAGTTCTTGCGGCCTTTTTTGGTAGTGATGATGATTACACCATTAGCGGCAGCCGCACCATAGATCGCAGCAGCAGACGCATCTTTCAATACCGTCATGGTTTCAATATCATTCGGACTGAAATCCCTGATCGTGGAACCTGGCACACCATCAACCACATAGAATGGTTCTGAGCCACCAAAAGTGCTGAAGCCCCTGATACGGACTACAGGCGCGGCTCCCGGCTGACCATCGCTGTTTACTGCAACACCGGTAGCCCGGCCCTGCAACAGTTGCGACATATCGCTGGTGGAATATTTTTTTGTTTCTGCTATATTA
>CAYVLT010000284.1:0-5760 GCA_964452405.1 uncultured Ferruginibacter sp. | reverse complement strand
CCCGCCATATCGGTAAACAAACTCACCAGCGAAAGCTGCCAGATTGTTTTGGTAATGATCCTTTGTGGAGAATTTGTGATTGCCTGCACGATGGGTGTTTTTCGTCAATGTAGCAATTTGTTGGTACATTGCAGTGTTTGAAAGTGTGTAAAATTAACAGGAATGCCGGTGGATAGACAAAAACAGCTTTCTAAAGAATGAACATGTTTTTCACGTGTTTGTAATTAATAATACGGGTAGCGGGATTTCATGAATTAACTGCGCCCGGATGAAGAAACCGTTACCAAACGAAAACAAATCAATAATACTACGGCTGTATAGCCGGATGAATCAATTAAAATGAATAAAAAGAAAAAAGAAGGGACAAAGAAAAAAATCAGTCTGCCTCAATTGAAAGGACAGCTGGACATTTCAAGGAACGGGCTTGGTTTTGTGATGGTGGAGGGAATGGAACGTGATGTAGTGGTGCGGCCAAATGATTTTAACAGGGCTTTTCACGGCGATATCGTAACTGTTCAACTTAAAAAACCAGGTGATCATGGAAAGAGAGCAGAGGGTGTGATAACGGATGTGGTTGAACGAAAACAAACTTCCTTTATCGGCAACCTGCAGGTAAACCGGGACTATGCGTTTTTTATTCCCGCTTCCGATAAGCCCATGCCTGATTTTTATGTTCCGGCAGATAAACTTAATGGGGCAGAAAATGGTCAACGGGTGATCGTAAAACTGGTGAAATGGCAAAAAGGAGATCGCAAACCTGAAGGTGAAGTACAGTCGATTTTACAGGGAGGCGACCTGAATGATATGGCGATGAATGAGCTGTTGATTGAAAATGGCTTCCCGCTTGCTTTTGATAAAGAAGTGATGGATGCTGCCCATGAATTGAGCGGGGATATCAGCCGCGAGGAAACCCGGAAAAGAAAAGATTGCAGGGACATACTCACATTCACCATCGATCCTGTGGATGCAAAGGATTTCGATGATGCCATTTCCATCAGGAATCTTGATAATGGCTGTTATGAAATTGGAGTACATATTGCTGATGTGAGTCATTTTGTGCGCCCGGGTTCCGCACTCGATAAAGCTGCATATGAGCGGGCCACCAGCGTGTATTTGCCCGACAGGGTAAACCCGATGTTGCCGGAACGGATCAGCAATGAACTTTGTTCGCTGCGACCGCATGAAGACAAGTACACATTTTCGGCCATCTTCCAGATCACCAACCGGGCCGAGATCAAACATAAGTGGATCGGGCGAACCATCATACACAGCAATCACCGCTTCACTTACGAAGAAGTGCAGCAAACGATAGAAAAGAAAGATGGTCTGCATTTTAAGCCGCTCTTATTGTTAAACGACCTGGCACAGCAATTCAGGAAGGAACGCTTTAACAATGGTGCTATCAACTTCTCCTCGCAGGAAGTGCGTTTTAAGCTGGATGAAAATGCGAAGCCGATCGGTATCGTGGTTAAAGAAAGTAAAGAAGCACACCAGTTGATCGAAGAGTTTATGCTGCTGGCCAATCGTACCATTGCGGAATATGTATCGAAAATAAAAATCAACAAAGAGCCAATTCCTTTCCCGTACAGGATACACGACACGCCTGATGATGAGAAGCTTAAACCGTTTGCAGCTTTTGCCAAAAAATTCGGTTATCGTTTCGATATTCATGATGAGGCGGCTGTGGCGGCGTCTTTCAACAACCTGTTAAAAGACGTGAATGGCAAGCCGGAGCAGCATGTGCTGGAGCAATTGGGTATCCGCACAATGGCGAAGGCGGTGTACACGTCGGAAAATATTGGTCACTATGGATTGGGATTTGAACATTATTGTCATTTTACATCACCCATACGTCGTTACCCGGATGTGATGGTGCACCGGGTGTTGCAGCAATGCCTTGATAAGAACGTGGAGCCTGATAAAAAAATGGAGGAGAAATGTAAGCATTGCAGCGAGCGGGAAAGAAAAGCGATGGAAACCGAGCGGGCCGGCAACAAATACAAACAGGTAGAATTCATGCAGGGATACCTGGGTGAAACATTTGACGGGATAATCAGTGGGGTAGCCAGTTTTGGTTTTTTTGTGGAGACGGTCCTGCACAAATGCGAAGGCCTGGTAAGCACCCGCGACCTGTCAGAATACGATGAGTTTAAACTGGATGAAGCTGATTATGCCCTTGTTGGCCAGCGCACCGGGAGAAAATTCAGGATGGGCGATGCCGTAAGGATCAAAGTGGCAGCCGCCAACCTTGATAAAAGACAACTCGATTATCATTGGGTGCCTGGAGATGAATCAACAGAGAGCAGGAAAAAAAGCACACCGGTGAAAGAAAAAAAATCAACAGTTAAAAAGAAAAAAGCAAATAAATAGAAGCACAGGGTTAACGGTTACTCCTGGCCCGCTTCTTTTTCATTTACCAAACCATGCATTCGTTCACTGATTTATCGGCCATCTTCGAAGCCCAGTTCAACACCCGCCAATTTCCAACACATACACCGGGTTTGTACAACGCAGCGCAATATATTTTACAGCTTGGTGGTAAAAGAGTACGACCTGTAGCAGTGTTGATGGGTAACGAACTGTTTGGTGATATTATTCCTGATGCTTACCAGGTAGCCAATGCCATTGAGTTGTTTCACAATTTCAGCCTTATTCATGATGATATTATGGATAAAGCGCCGGTGCGGCGTGGATTGCCGACGGTACATACCCGCTTTGGCGACAGCACCGCGTTGCTGGCCGGCGACGTGATGTTGGTGAGAAGTTATGAATACCTCAATAAAGTAAAACATCCTTCCTTTCACCAGGTGCTGCAATTGTTCAACAGCACTGCCGCGGAGGTTTGTGAAGGACAACAACTCGATATGGAGTTTGAGAAGAGAGACACGGTGAGTTTTGATGAATACCTTTCAATGATCACCCTTAAAACGTCCGTTTTACTGGCAGCCAGTCTGCAGCTCGGTGCTTTGCTCGGTGGCGCCGGAACCGGTAACCAGCAACACTTGTATGAGTTTGGCAAAAACCTCGGCATAGCTTTCCAGGTGCAGGATGATTTCCTGGATGCCTTTGGGGACCCTGCCACTTTTGGTAAGCAGGTGGGAGGCGATATCATCAGTAATAAAAAAACATTTTTGATGATCCATGCGCTGGAAGTGGCAGATGAATGTTCAAAGAAAATGTTACAACAACTGATGATTGATAATCCTGCCGACAAAGTGGAGAAAGTTTTGCAGGTATTCAGGGATTGTAAGGTGGATGAATGGGCAAAAGAACTGAAAGAAAAATACCTCGCTGCGGCCCTGCAGCACCTGGATGATATTGCCGTATTATCTAACCGCAAAGCGCCATTGAAAGAGCTGGCCCTTTTCCTGGTGGCCCGCAACCGTTAGCCGGTTGGTTGCCATTTCTTCCCCATTTCCTTATTTTTTACCAGGCTCTCTTGCAAAGCTGGTTTTCTTTTTTGTATCTTGTTTACCATTGATCAGTGTTATCGCTGGCTGTTTCCCTTCATAAACTATCTCAACGCCGTTCTCACCTGAACGATCCTTTCGCTTTGAATACAACGGATTGATGCAGTTACATCTATCCGAACCTGCCAGGAGGCATTGAAGTCACCTTGGATTACTTTTTTTCTCTCACCTAAAACTCATTTTATGAGAAAGATTTGTTTGCCATTATTGTTGTTGGTACCTGTATTTTTTTCCTGTTCCCGGCATCTGAATGTAAACGTTGGGGCAGGAGTATCAAAAGTTGCCGGTGGAAGTTATACCGATCCTCCCGGTGGCCAGGCGAATGTGGAAGCGAAGCTCGTAGAGCTCAATAAAAACTCGTCAGTCAGCGCCGGGCTCGGGTTTTCTTACCAGGGAGCTCATTATTCTGAGGGTAACGGTCTCACCGGCACGGTGCGCCTGGGTTATGTTAACCTGCCATTGATCTATACTTATCTTGCTGCCAGCGGCGCCTATTTTGAAGCAGGCTTGCAACCGGGTATCAATGTAATTGCCAAAGACAAATACAATGGCATCACTGAAGATTTTAAATATGGCACCAACACGTTTGAGTTAGGATTGCCTCTGGGTGGAGGGTATCGTTTTTCAAATGGCGTTGGGGTTGGTTTGCGGGCGATCTATGGCATTACGAATCTTGATAAAACCGGAGAAGAATCGAACCACAATATACTGGCGGTGATTTTATTGAGCTACCGGTTTAATGGTTTTTCGAAAAAATGATAGTTGTTGAAGGCAGGTAAAAATATTTGCACAGCCTGCAAAAGATAGTTCAACTTCTAAAAGCATGATCGCTGCCATGAGCAAGCAGTACAGCAACTCATTGTTAAAGAAAGAAAATGGAAATGTTGTTTGGTCAATAAAAAACGGCTGTTTCAATATTATTATTTATTTTGAAACAGAAATCATCCAAAACCAACGCATGTCCAATTCTTTATTCAGAACAAAAAAAATATCCAACATTTTAGCCGACGGCAGCGACGACCCTCATGGAGCGCATGGATTAAAAAGGGTACTGTCGTTAAAAGACCTCACCTTCTTCGGAATTGCTGCGATATTAGGAGCAGGAAGTTTCAGCAGTCTTGGTGGCGCTGTGTTTCACGGTGGTCCTGGTGTGGTGATCCTTTTCGTGATTACTGCTGTAGCCTGTGCGTTCACTGCATTTTGTTATTCAGAATTTGCAAGCCGCATACCGGTTGCGGGAAGTGCTTACACCTACGCCTATGCGTCATTTGGTGAATTGTTTGCCTGGATCATTGGTTGGGCGCTTATTATGGAATACTCTATTGGCAATATCTATGTTGCGTATAGCTGGAGTGATTATTTTACGTCGTTCCTGGAAAAAGTTGGTGTACATCTGCCAGAATACCTGTGCACCAGTTATATGGAAGTAAAGCATGCCCTGCAGGATGGAAGTACCAACCCTGATGTACACCTGGCCTGGGATACAGCGCCTGTGATCGGCGGTTTGCGCCTGATCTTTGATCTGCCTGCCCTGATCATTAACCTGCTTATTACCATGCTTGTTTTCCGCGGAATAAAAGAGAGCCGAAATTTCAGCAATGTAATGGTGTTACTGAAAATGGCAGTGGTGGCCTTGGTGATCCTGGTGGGTGGCGCACTTGTGTTTTCAAAAGGCCTTACATTCAACTGGCACCCGGTAAATGATGCAGGCGTGCATTCGTTTATGCCCAATGGCTTTAGTGGGGTAATGGCTGCCGTTAGTGGTGTTTTCTTTGCTTACATCGGTTTTGATGCGGTGAGTGTGTTGGCCGAAGAAAGCAAAAATCCGCAACGCGACCTGCCGAGAGGCATGATATTGTCGCTCGTTATCTGTACCATCGTATACATATTGCTTACCCTTGTTCTTACCGGCGCTGTTAACTACCGTAATTTTGATGGTGTGGGAGATCCGCTCGCATTTATTTTTGAAAAGCAAAACCTTAACGTGGGATGGATGCAGTTTTTTGTTGCGATCGCCGCGGTGGTGGCTATGACGAGTGTGCTGTTGGTTTTCCAGATGGGACAGCCCCGCATCTGGATGAGCATGAGCAGGGATGGTTTGTTGCCACCTGTTTTTCAAAAGATCCATCACCGGTTTAAAACGCCTTCTTTTTCAACCATCGTAACAGGGTTGGTTGTAGGTGTGCCGATCTTGTTCACCGATAAAACCTTTGTTCTCGATTTTACCAGTATCGCCACACTGTTTGCTTTTGTGTTGGTATGCGGTGGCGTGTTGCTGATTCCCCGCAGG
>CAYVLT010000283.1:0-5762 GCA_964452405.1 uncultured Ferruginibacter sp. | reverse complement strand
GTACCTGTTGTTCCATCATGCGTTGATAAATGCTTTCGTAGTCTGCCTGCTGTTGATAAAAAGCAGTCCGTACCCGCAAGTAATCCGCAGTACTGATGATGCAATCGCCCAACGCCTGCTGTGCCAGTTTGTATGGCCGGAAACTGTACAGTAATAAACTGAGGAGCAGGTACCAGGTACCACCTGCTAGGATGTACCCCGCGTTCCAAACCACGTCCCAGCCATAATGCATCCGGTCTATATTCAGCACCAGGATGAGTAACCCCGATACGCCAATTGAATTCACTCTTGTTCCAAACACACCAATCATCGACAATGAGAAACAGGCAACCAGTATTAAAAATCCCAATACTACCGGGAACGGAGCAGCGAACCCGGTAAGCAGGGCGGTGAGCGTGTTGATGATCACACAGGCGATCATACCGTTTTTACGATGATGAATCGGGCCCGGGTTATCGGTGATGCTCACACTCATCGCCCCCAGTGATACCACGATGCCCACGGGTAGCAGGTTAAAATGATTCAGCGACAAAGCCGGCAACACCACGCCGGCAGTGATCCGCACCCCTTCACTGAGGTAGTGACCACTCACGAAACTTTTGTATTGCCTGATATAATCCATGCCCAACAGCAGTTTGCTATAAAGATACCCTATTGTGTAAAATCTTTACTGCTTTCTATGCCGGCGTGTCGGTTAATTGGTACCTTTCCGTAAATAATTCTACAATGAAAAGGCTATTGATATTAATGACCGCTTTTGTAATACCGGCTGCTGCAGGGGCGCAGGACCATGCAGGTGGTGGCGTATCAACGGATTTGATCGGGTACAATATCGCCTTCGCAGAAGCATATGATCAAACCGGAAAACCTTTAACTGAGGTGAATAAAAAAGTAACCGGGTCAAGGATGTTGAATGAAAACTGGGGAACAGGAACGGTTACACTCAAAGGCGGCTTCGTGTTGAAAGAGGTGGAATTGCAATTTGACATTTTTAAAAACGAGCTTCATTTCCGTAAAAATAATATCGTGTACCTGTTTGTTGATTCGGTGCAGGCATTCACCATCAACTATGCCGATAACAACGATACCACCCGTATAGAATTTCGCTCAGGATTTCCACCGGTGGAAAAGAATACCGGGGCTACCTTTTACCGCGTGGTGGCCGGCGGACCTAAACTGCAGTTGTTACAGTTCATTTCAAAAGAAGTGAGAGAAAAAATAGATTACCTGTCTCCCACCATTAAAGAATATGCAAGAAAGGATAACTATTATGTGTATGATGCCGCCACGAATACCATGCACCTGGTGATGTTGAGAAAAAAATCTGTACTGAATGCTTTACCGGGTTATACAGCAGCGATCAATGATTTTGCCGCGGCAAACAATATCAGCTTTAAATCTGAGGCCGACCTGGTAAAACTTTTTACAGCCATCAACCGGTAGGGTAGTATTGGTTTTACTTTTTCAGATCATTAACAAAGGGAAAGCCGATCATTTTCACCACATCTGCCACGTTTCCGTTAAACGGACCATTGGCTGCTATCTTCAGGCTGGCCATGGCTGCCGCAAATTCAGCAGATTCCTGCACACCTGCACCATTGATCCTTTTAGCAAGATAACCCGCCATATAAGTATCGCCGCAACCGGTGGCATCTACGATAGCCGCTGGTTTGAAAGCAGGTATCTCAAAAAAACTTCCCCCCTGCCTTACAAGTGAACCGAGACTACCCATCGTGATCACCACTTCTTCCACGCCCCAATCAGCCAGTATGAGTGCGGCTTTGTGCGGATCTTTTTCGCCGGTTAGCACTGCTGCTTCAGACTCATTGGCTTTAAGTATTTTGATGTGGGGAAGCAATTGTTGTTTCTCTTTCCAATCCACGGCCACCACTTTTTGCTGCTCCACCTTTCGCAACAAACCCTGCACATCCAGTGATAAGGTGGCCCTTTTTGCAAGCTGTGCCATCAAACCGGGAGAAAAATCTTCAGCTAACAGCGGGCCAAGATGAAAGAGGGCGGCATCAACTTCTTTTAACTGCGCTTCGTTGAACGGTGCCGCTATTTGCAAAACCCTTTGCCTACGGTGATCCTGGTTATCTTCATAAATATTTTCAAAGTACACCGTTTCGGGAGAGGGATACACCTGCACGTTGATTCCTTTATCCTGTAACACATCCACGTAATGCATTTCTGTTTCCGCCAGTGAAGTCACCAGGCAATACCGCACACCGAGGTTGCGGATTGCATTGGAAAAATACAGCGCTGTTCCGCCAGCCATCTGTATTTCATGTTTCGGTGTCACCACCCTGTCTTTTGTAATATGACCTATGCAACAGATATCGTACATAAACTTTATTTTTTCCCTGCACCCAGCCAAAGTATTGCCTGCAGGATCATTTTATTTTGCACCGGTTTACTAAAGGTAGCAGAAAGTCTTGCATTGCTGCCACCATCGTAATCCATATCATTGTGACCCATATTGAAATAAACCATCCGGTAATGCGTGTTCGTCCAAACAACCGGGTAATAGCCGCCGTGCCATATCTCTGATGGCTTAGGACCGGTACCTAATGGAAAGCTGCTGCTATCGATCGAAGCCAGTATCCTGATGGCAGGGTTAGCCCGAAGGTCTTTTTCCCAGCGATACCATTCATTGGGAGCGGCAGCAAAGGTATCGGGCAGTCCGGATGTGACCGGGTGCCTTTTTGTTTCTACCCTAAGCGTTGCCGTTGTGGGCCTCCAGGTATTGCTTACGTATTCACCACTGCCAAGAAATTCATTGTGGTACCAATCCCAGTTCTGCGGGTAGTCAGAAGGAGTAAGTGCAAAAGCCGCAAAATGAAAACCGATCCAGCCGCCGCCCTTTTTCATATACTGTTCAAACGCGGCCCTTTGTTGGGGCGCAGCGGGCCTCGTATCCAGGAAAATGACCAACCGGCAGGTCGTTAAAAAAACGGAATCCATTTTATTCCAGTCATTGGTGGCTTCATAGGTGAAATGATATTCGCTGGCCATTTTACTGAGCCACTCATTGGCTTCCTTCACAAAACTGATATGGGCCAGGTCGTTTTTTGCAGTATAGAACCCAACCACCTTAAAAGGCGGTGAATACTGCTGAGCAGAGGTAAAGGATGGCTGCATCAAAAACAGCAGTGCGATCACGGTTGATTTAAACCAATACATAATGCTCAAAGGTAGCGCAATAGCAGGCTGAAATATTACGCGGTTCCTGAACAACAATGATAACCCTGTTGCATGGCATTTTTTTTATCTTCATGCCATGAGCATTAAAATGATCAACGGGTATCCATTCATCCCCTACCACCAACAGGGGTTCAACGCTACAGACACCTTTCAACGGGCCAGGGCTTTTTGTGAAGAGGTGGACAAGCGCCGGAGTTGCCGGCATTTTTCCGACAAGCCTGTTGCCAGGGAAGTGATTGAACAACTGGTGCTGGCTGCCTCCACAGCACCCTCGGGTGCGCACAAACAACCCTGGACTTTTTGCATTGTGAGCAACCCGGCCATCAAACAGCAGATCAGGGCCGCTGCAGAAAAAGAAGAACAGGAAAGCTACCGGCAACGCATGAACGAAGAATGGCTGCGTGACCTGGCGCCTATCGGTACCGACTGGGAAAAACCATTCCTGACCACTGCGCCTTACCTCGTGATTGTTTTCAGCCGCAGTTTTGAATGGGAAGCAAATGGTCACAAACATCAAAACTATTACGTTAAAGAAAGCGTGGGCATAGCCTGCGGACTACTGCTGGCCGCCATACAGCAGGCAGGATTGTCAGCACTTACCCATACTCCCAGCCCGATGAATTTTTTAAGTGCCATCCTTAACCGGCCGGGAAACGAACGCCCATTTTTGCTGATCCCGGTGGGATATGCCGCCGATGATTGCTGGGTACCCCGGTTACAAAGAAAAAAACTGGAAGACATTGCGGTGTTTTACTGAGAACGGCGATTCAGGTGATCACCAGAGCTTTACCAGTTTATAATTAAAGCTGACGGTAAACAACAGGTGCCCGTCGAGCCCGGTGTAACCTGCTTTTTGAATCACCGGCTTCCCGTCTTCTATTGATGTATCAATATCCTTTCCAAAATGAGTCATGTACTGGCCGGAAATGGAACAGTCAAACGCCGGCGTGATGTTGATGTGCGTGCCAATGCCAGCCTGCGTTGCGAGGCTGAGCCGGCTGGCCGAATTGCTGCCATTGTTTTTTTCAAATACTTTGGTATTGTCAAAGCAATGGCCTGCTAACAGGTAGGGTTGCAGTATTTTTTTAAAATCGCTGTTATTCTTAAAGTAAAACATCAACGACCACCCGATATGATAATCATTTCTTGCTGTTAATGGCATGCCTGACGTGATGTAGTCAAAATACCATTCCGTATTTACCTGCCGGCCCAGTTGCAGGCGCACCTGTCCGCCAACTCCTTTACCCATGGCTTCATCATGGTTAAAGGCGCTGATGGTGTTGCGGGTTCCGATACTGAATGTTCCGGTAGCATTGCTTTGCTGGCAATAAGCCGAAGTGGCGAGCAGCAGTTGAGCTGTCGCGATGATGAGAGGTTTCATGAAAGTTGGTTTTAGGTAGAATTGCGGCAAACAGGCTTCAACTAAATATGTGCCATTTGTTTTTGTTTGATGACGGGTTTCCCTCCTTTCACAAAAAATTCTGAAACAACGGTTGTAATGAAATACCTTTAAGTAAACGACACGTATGAAAATTGCACGCCACCTACACCTGCTTTTACTGAGCGCCTGTTTTTTTCCGTTAGCATCTGCCGGTCAGCAGGCTGAAAAGCCAAGGCCGGTTTACTACGAGTTTGATGTGTATCATTTCTCCACTGCGGAACAGGAACAGGTACTTGACCAATACCTGCAACAGGCGTTACTACCGGCGTTGCACCGCCTGAAGATGGGGCCGGTGGGTGTGTTTAAAGCGATTGCCAACGATACGGCGACAGGTAAAAAAATATATGTGTGCATACAATTTGCTGCGTGGCCATTGATAGCGCAATTGCAGGCAAGGCTGCACAATGATACCGCCTACCTGTCTGCTGCCTCAGCCTGTCTCAATGCAGCTTTTGATCACCCGGCCTTTAACCGGCGCGAAACAATCCTGGCAAAGGCATTTTCCGGCGCGCCTTCATTAACAGTACCCGCCCTGAAGGCGCCTAAAAATGAAAGAGTGTATGAGCTGCGCAGCTATGAAAGCCCTACCGAAACATTATTTCGCAACAAACTGCAGATGTTTAACGGTGGCGATGAGATCGGGTTATTCAGGCGGCTGAATTTTAATGCGATCTTTTACAGCGAAGTGGTTGCGGGCAGTAACATGCCCAACCTGATGTACATGACCAGTTTTGAAAACATGGCTGACCGTGAAGCCCATTGGAAAAGCTTCGTGGAAGATGCCTATTGGAAAAAACTTTCCTCCATGCCGGAATACCAGCACAATGTATCGCACATTGATATCAGCTTTTTAAGACCAGCAGACTATTCTGACTATTGATCTTTTTTCGTTCATGCCTGCTGGTTAGTACAAGTGTGCGACGCAACGATGCTGAACAAAGAACAGTTGCCGGAACAATAATCCTGTAGTGTGTTATCCCAAAATTTATCAACAATGGCAATAAAAGCAGCGGTTATACGTTCTGCCTGCAGAAAACCATCTCCCTGTGAAAAAAATCCTCTACCTGTTACCGGTATGTATGTGCATGCAGTGCTTGCTGGCGCAGCCTCTCTACCA
>CAYVLT010000282.1:0-5774 GCA_964452405.1 uncultured Ferruginibacter sp. | reverse complement strand
AGCAGTTGTAGAACTTACCAGTGAAGGAACGGCCGTGTAGATAGTGCGGATCAGTGTATCACCACAACCAGCGTTGGCATCAAAAAGAAAAAGACTGGCTTTAAATGTGCCGGCTAAAGGAAACTGGTGAGCGATATCCAGTTGCGTTGTATCGCGGTTTCCGGGTACATCAGAAAATTCCCAGCCATGGTAAGAGATGTTTCCTTTTGATTTATCTGTAAACCGGTAATCGTTTTTACGATTGCAAAGATTGGAATAGGATGCAGCAGCGATCACCCCTTTAACAAAAATGTGGAAGCTGTCTGCCGCACCGGCGCAACCGTTCAGGAAGGGCGTTACCTTCACTTGTTGATCGCCGAGCGAGTAGTACTGGTGAAGTGCCAGGGTATCCGATACCGTTAGTTCAACACTGTCGCCAAAATTCCAGGTATAGTAGTTGGCGTTGCTAGCCTGGGATTTGAAAGCTATTTTTTCTGATGCGCAGAAACTATCAGCCAGCGATGCAGTTGAAGCAGTAATATTTGCCGGGGGCCTGCCAAAGGCGAAAGGTTCAAAATTAGCCTGGTTGCTGCAACCCTGCATTGTGTTAATCGTTACCCGGGCATTTGTAATACTATCGGTGCTATTGTAGGTGTGATTTACGCTGCTGTCAGTGGTATTGATGATTGCACTGCCATCGCCAAAATCCCACGAATAATTTAAAACAGCATCGCCTCCCGGAAGCGTGGAACCTACTTCTAAACGGGTTTGTGCCGGAAGGCAACCATTGTTTTCCGAGATACTTGTTGTAATTGCCAGCCGGGCAATGCGAATGTTGAATACACCGGTATCTGCACAGCCGTTGCCGGATATCGCTTTTACCACAGCCGTGTAGTTTCCATAGTCGCTATACCTGTGTGAAAAGGTATTGCCGGCTGAAGTGATGATACTGTCATCTCCAAAATTCCATTCGTAGGTGTTCACGATCGAATTATCATCTGCAGTGAACGTCACACTGTCGGGTGTACACAGGTAGCTCCTGTCTCCGCTCAACGATACTATTGGTGTAGGGTTAACCGTAAGTGTTTTGGTTACACTCACTGCCTTGGTGGCATATATGGCGGTAAGGCTGATCGTGTAAGTTCCTGCACCGATGTACTCTACGTTTTCAATGCTTTCCGCCCCCTTTTCACCGTTGCCGAAATTCCATACAAAAGCAACAGGATTGCCGCTACAGGCCTGGGTGAAGGTAACCCTGTAGGGGGCACAGTGATTGTTATCAGACTCACTGATGGTAAAGTCAGCAGTTTGTGCATAGGATGCGCTGAATGCAAACAGGGTGAAAACAGTCAAACAGTATTTGAAGTTGAGTAAATCAGGGCACATACAAGTTGATTTATCGATTGTACTTTTATAAATTCAATTTATATGCCATGGCGGCAGAAGTGAATTCCGCTAAATAATTACGAAACTTTTGAGGAAATAGTTCTACGAAAAATAATGCATCCTGTCAGCAACCCGGGGTTCCCTTAACTGGATGTGGAGTCAAATGCCGGTTGTTGCAAAGTGCAGGGCTGTTGTTACCTGCTATTAATTTGAAGGGGAGCAACCGGGGCGAACCGGAACCCGTTTATCCCAAGGTGCTGCAATAACCGCAGTGGTTGGTTCAGGATGTCCAGGTTTTCCTGGCTTTAAAAATGTGTCAGTATTAAAATTATCTTATTGTTTAATAAACCTGCGGCTGCCTGTCATGGTTCTCAGGTAGTACACGCCAGCGGCTAACTCTTTTATATCCACTACCTGGCTTCCTGCTTTTACGATAAATGTTTTTACCACGGCTCCCTGCATGTTAATGATGCTTGCCTGGGAATTGGCCAGACTTCTGCCGGTAGTACTTACAAGAATCTCATCTTTTACCGGGTTGCTTACAATAGCTATCCCTGCCGCAATTTTTCTTCTGTCAATTTTTATTACCGGCGAATAAGCGTATGATCCATCCCTGTCGATGATTTTTAAACGGTAAAAGACAATTTCTGCCAGGGCATCTGCAACAGTTGAACCGTAATTATTATGAACACTTCCTTCTTTTGCAGGCACCGTGGTTACAGCCGTAAAATGCAGGCCGTCCCCACTTCTTTCAATAGCAAACTGTTGGGTGTTAATCTCGTTGGTAGTACTCCAGTACAATGACACTGTATGATCGTTTTGCGGCACAGCATTGAAGGAAATCAATTTCAAAGGAACTGTAGTGAATTCTTTTATCAATGTAGCCGCCGTGTTGGTAATGACGGGGCTGTTATAATCAAAATAAATAGCTGCTTTGTTGAGGATCGTTGTATTTGCAGCAACTGCAGCCCGGGGTTTAATACTGAATGATACAAAGCCATGACTTTTAGGTTCATTCACGTTGCTGTCTGGCAAAAGAATATTTAAGAACTCAAAGAACACGACATTTCCATTTACGGTGGTTTTGCAGTTGTGGGAAGAAGCTGCCATTTGCAAAGTGCCGGCTTGTAAATCATCGCTGAGAGTATCGCTGATCACAACAATGAAGGCAGTGTCTGTGCCGGTGTTTTGAAAGCGGATCGTGTAATTGATATTGTTGCCATTTACCACCTGAGATGGCGAAAGTTGTGGGGTGGCTTGTTTGTCGTTGGGATCAAAAGCTCCACGTACAATCGTTTGTACACTGTCGTAGGCACTAAATAAATTGGCAGCAATGCTTGCTTTTGCATTTAATGTATCGCCCAGCGGAACGGTTGTTTTTAAAGTGAAGTAGCTGGTGAAGCTGCCGCTTTCGCCTGGTTGTAATGCGCCGGTATTATAACTAAGCACATTGGTGTTATCTAAAACTCCCGCAACTGAACTGGTATTGTAGTTAAGCCTTTCCTGGTCGTAATCAAAAATAATATCAGGTGAAATGGTGGTGGTACCAGTGTTTTCATAGCTGATCAAATAGGGGAATGAATAGCCTGGTCTTGCGGCCCAGTTAATGGGGGTGATGCGTACTGTTAGTTCGTCGATAATAGTGTTTGCCTGCAGGGCAATATCTTTTATTACCAGTGTATCATAAGTGCTGAAGTTGTAATAAACCACAGGAGGTACTGCATCAAAGTAACGGGGTGCTGTGCTGGTGATATTGAATGTGCCAATGCTGTCAGCTCCTATCTCGTAAAAACCATTATTGTTAGTAAAAGTATAGCTGCCGGTTGAAAGTGTTATTTGTAGATTTTTTCTTACTGGTTCATTTGCATCCTTGATATTATTGTTATTGTTGTCGTAGTACACGCTGCCCTGCATCACAGGGAATGATTGGCATTGGTTGATATTGTTAACAGGGTTGCAAAGAGGGGGCAAAGATGGCTGTGAATTCACTATTAACCCTGGCCGATAATTAGGAAGACAGGTTATTTTATTGGGGTCTGATTCAATTTCAAGGTGGTCTGCACTAAAATTATTATACTGCGGTGAACTCACAAATTTTGGGATCGCAGGCAGGCAATACAAATTATTGTTGCCAAAGCAACCCAGATAAGTTAACGTTCCCGGTAAGGGTGGTATGCTGGATAGCTGATTAAACGAACAATCAATAAAATTTAAAGCATGGGGCAAATCTGGTAACATGGTTAATTGGTTATTGCTGCAGCTTATCGTTTTCATTGAGTCTGGCAACACAGGCAATAGCGTAATTTGGTTATTAGTGCACCAAAGAGACTGGAGGGCACTATTTAATGATGGTAAGGATGAGAGGCTGTTAAATGAAACCTCAAGATAATTTAAAGATGCGGGCAAATCGGGAAGGTTGGTAAGTTGGTTTCGGGCACATTCTAATCTTTGCAGGCTTGTAAATGATAATGCCGGGAGGTTTGTCAATGCATTGTTGCTGCATATTAAATTTCTAAGTGAGTTTGGTAGTGCGGGCAATGAAGAAATGAGCGACGCATTAACAGAGGCAGGTATTGACGTAAAAGCACAGTTTAACGTAAGCAAAGTAGACGGAAGAGCTGGCAAAGTTGAAAAATTATTATTGCCACATTTTAAATAAGAAAGGTTTGTTGGCAATGTTGGAAGCGATGTTATATTGTTTATACTGCAATCTATCGAATCGAGGCTGTTGGGTAATGCGGGCAACTGATCAAGGCTATCGTAACGACAGCTAAGCATCTTTAAACCTTGAGGCAAAGGCGGCAGGCTGCCAATACGTGCACAGCCATCGCTGTTTAGCCGTAAAAGGCCGGCCGGAAAAGAAGTAATTCCTGTGAAAAAACCAGATATAGCCAGGTTTTTTAATGCTGGAGGTAAAGCAGGCAGTGGACCGGTTATATTAAATGCTTCGGAAATAAGAATATCTTCAAGCGATGCTGGAAATGAAGGTAACTGTGTAGCTCCTGTGCATTGCGATAACCGCAGGTATCTAAGGGTGGATGGCAATGCAGGGATAGAAGTGTAACTGGCATTGTCTAAATCAAGTATCTCTAAGCCTGAAGGCAATTCCGGAAGGGATTGCAATATGCCGTAACCGGTTATTCTAAAAGTTTTAAGACTTGGGGGAAGAGTAGGTAACTGTAGCCCAAAGTACAAAATGTCAATCTTAAGTGAAAAAAGGTTTCGTGGAAAAGAATCTATTCTCCGTATGTCAGCGCTATACATATTTAGGTTTAGTGATCTAAGGTTTTTGAAATATTGCAACCCATTTATGATAGTTGTGTCAAAAGCAAATGAATTTAATGACAGCGTATCTTCATTAATTATTTCCGTGCAGGTAGTATCCATTTGGCCCAAACTGTTAAAGCAGGAGGGATAAATACTCTGAAGTTGTGACCTCAGGTCCATATTATATATTGTGACGTACTGGGCTTTGCTTGCTTTGCCGATTAAGAGTACAACAGCGAAAATGGTAAGTATTTTTCTCATAAGCAAGGTTTTGGGGTCTTAAAAGTAAAACTGATCCCCGCGTATTGTTGGGGATGAACATCCTGATTTTATATGCTTGCCATGTAGATACAAAATAACATCCCGCCGTTTGCCGGTGGCGATAAAATGTTTTTATGAAGAAATATGGCTTATTAAGGCTGCCCGGGCACTATCATTAAATTCCCCTTCCTCTTTGCTGTTTCAACATTTACCCTTACTTTTGCGCCGCTAAAAGATGCAGCATGTGGTCTGGCGTTGCACTATTTAGCACAATATGAGAGCATAACACACCATATTACCCACCCTTACGGGGACTACGGGAAAATGAAACGGAGTAACCGTTAGCAAAAAGTTCCATTTAGAAATACAGTACAAGAGTGCGACGCCACTGAAGCAGCAAAAAGCTCAGGAGCCGGGCTCAAAATATAAAAACTCAAAATTCAACATTAAAAAAAATAGCAATGGCTGACTTAAAATTTCAGAGAAACTTTGGTATTGCTGCCCACATTGATGCGGGTAAAACCACTACCACAGAGCGTATTCTCCGTTACACGGGAATGATTCATAAAATAGGTGAGGTGCACGATGGTGCGGCCACCACCGACTGGATGGAGCAGGAAAAAGAGCGTGGTATCACCATTACCTCTGCGGCTGTAAGCTGCCAGTGGAATTTTCCTACCGTGTTAGGAAAAGCCACCCCGGAAACTAAAAAATACAATTTTAATATCATCGATACCCCGGGTCACGTGGATTTTACCGTAGAGGTAGAACGTTCCATGAGGGTACTGGATGGCCTCATCGCCCTGTTCAGTGCGGTGGATGGTGTGGAACCACAGAGTGAAACGGTATGGCGCCAGGCTAACCGTTACAATGTACCGCGT
>CAYVLT010000281.1:0-5806 GCA_964452405.1 uncultured Ferruginibacter sp. | reverse complement strand
GATTGGGCAGTGGTGTGGTCATATTAGCCTGTAGTTGGGCCTGGGTGCGGGCAACGTTCCAGATACGGACCTCATTGATGTAGCCGATGAATTGTGTATTCCAAAATTGTGGAGAGTACCATCCGATTATTGTGCTAAGATTATTTTGATGTAATGTTCCCGTCGCCGGCACCTGGCTAAGGAGAAAACCATCCCGGTAAAATTTTAAGCTGGCTCCGTCATACACAAGTGCCACATGATAGGTTTTGTTCAATTTGATCAAAGCGCAGGGATCGGGGGTAATAAAATACCCGGCTGAAGTAGTGATCTCGGCTGTATTTGGTCTTAACAGGTAATTGCAGTCGTTTGGGCCACTATGTTTAGAAACCAGATCTCCTGCCCAGAGAAGTCCATTTGAATAAGGGGTGGTTCTGTTGAAAAGCGCTTCTACCGTAATTGTGGTACCGGGGATGCTTAGGTTACCAATGTTTACAATTGAACCTTGCGACGGCGTAGCCAGCCAGGTGTTACAATTTTGAGATGAAACATGGATAGTGGATGCAAAAATCAGGGTAATGGGCAAAATTAACCTTTTCATGAGTTGAGTTAAGGGGAAATGAATGGTAGGGTTCTAAAATCCTTTAATCTGTGTAACCTTGAAGGTAAGACTATTTATTCAAAAATATAATCAGGGAAATAGGCAAAGTCGGATAAATTTGCAATCTCACTTAAAAAAAGAAGGGACTTCAATCAATGAATCTAGAAAACATCAAACGGAAATTCAGGACCGTTCCTGAAGATGAAAGGGTGGAGATAAGTCTTGCAGGGATTAACAAAGGGCATCACCAGGTAACTTATAAGGGAATAAAAGCGATCCGGTGTCCGTTCGACTATGTGATTTACCAAATGATTATCGGAGAAGTGCGGCCAGACCTTATTATCGAGGTGGGAAGCCACGAAGGAGGTGGAGCGATTTATTTATCAGATCTGCTCAAAATATACGGAATAGAGGGCGAAATACATACGATCGATATATACGATGGAGCGAAGGAAAATGTAAAGCCTTACCCGAATATCCGTTTTTTTGGCGATGGCGTTGAGAACTACGATTTAAGTCTCACAAAAAAATTCAAAACAATAATGGTAATCGAGGATGCAGCGCATACCTACGATTGTTCAAGGGTTGCCATGGATAAACTGGCAGATGTTGTATCGGTTGGTTCGTACCTGGTGGTGGAGGATGGAATTGTAGATGAACTGGGAGTGGGGGAAAAGTATGGTGGCGGACCGCTTAAGGCAATTCGTGAATTTTTACCCAAACATCCTGAGTTTGTTGTTGACAAAAAATGGTGCAACCTGTTTGGTAAAAACGCCACCTTTAATGTAAATGGATATTTAAGAAAAATCCGCTGACACCTGCCCGTTTTTTGTAGAATTATTTTGAAGCTATTGTAATATTTGCCTGCATGAAGAAGGATTCTTTTATTAATAACCTTTTAAATGGGATCACCCAAAGGCTTCATTCATTTGCTGAAAACCCTTACCGCAAAATAAATTTAGGCTGGTTTCGCAGAAAATATTATAAGCACCTGCCTCCCGGGAAATTAAAACGGCACCGGATTTTTGGGAAGGCCCTTTTTTTTACAGATTCGATACAATTGGTTAATGGCTTGCAGGAAATTTTTATTGAAGAACTGTATCGTGTGGAGTTAGGCAACCAGCCGTTTATCATAGATTGCGGAGCCAATATAGGTTTAAGTATTATTTACCTGCATCAGCGGCATCCTGGTGCCGAGATCATCGCTTTTGAACCGGATGAGAATAATTTCTCAATGCTAACCAAAAACGTTGCATCATTTCAGCTACAAGGAGTGGTTGTAAGAAAGGAGGCGATCTGGATTTCAAATACATCGCTCAACTTTTCAAGTGAGGGCACCATGACCAGCAAAATCACCAATGGTTCACAAGGCCCGGGTGTCGTTTTGGTTGATGCCTGCCGGCTGAAAGACTTGTTAAACAGGACGGTTGATTTTTTAAAGATTGACATAGAGGGTGCAGAATACGCGGTGCTAACGGATATTGCTGAACAATTGCATCTTGTTAAAAACATGTTTATCGAATATCACGGAACGTTTGAGCAAAACAGCGAGTTGACCGAAATGTTTGAAATTATCACGAAAGCAGGATTTAAGTATTATATAAAGGAAGCTGCCACTCTTTTCAGTCATCCTTTTATCCGGAAGAAAAAATCTGCGATTGAATATGATGTACAGTTGAATATTTTTTGCTTTCAGTAATCAGGAATAGTTTTATCCTTACAACCAAAACCAGAAAATGATACCATGAGTACAAAGCCGGTTCCATACATATTTAATCCGAACATAAGTTTTCCGGGCTACCTGGTTCGTCACCGCCTGTTGGAAGCGATTACCAGGCATGCAGGACAAATGAGGGGAGAGATGCTTGATTTTGGATGCGGCTCCAAGCCATATCAGTCCCTTTTCAAGGTTGACAAATATGTAGGCCTCGATTATGATGGTGAAGGACATAGCCATGTAGGTGAGCAAATTGATTATTACTATGATGGAAAAACTATTCCATTCGCCGACAAGACTTTTGATTCTGTATTTACTACAGAAGTATTTGAACATGTTTTCAACCTGACCGAAATACTTCCTGAAATAAACCGGGTGATGAAAACCGGTGCAATCATCCTTGTCACCTGCCCATTTGCGATCGCCGAACATGAAACCCCGGTTGACTTCGGACGTTATTCATCGTTTGGTTTAAAACACCTCATGCATTCGAACGGATTTGAAATTGTAGTGCAGGAGAAACTGGGAAACAGTATTGAAGTGATCACTCAATTCTGGCTCTCTTATCTTGATATACATATAACACCCCATCTTAAAAAAATACCCCTGCTTGGTAAGGCATTCGAAGCAATCAACGCGACATTGCTTAATAGCTTTGCCCTTGGGTTTGGTAAGGTATTTCCTAAAGGAAAGGAACTGTACCTCAACAACCTGGTGGTGTGCAAAAAAGTTTCCGATATTGGGTAAATACATACATTGGGAAATATTTTGAAGGTGTAATCTATGATCTCCATTATCATCTGTTCCGTAAACAAATCATTCGCCCAACAGGTGGAACAGAATATCGCCGCCACCATCGGAACCGCGTGGGAACTGATCGCAATCGACAATACGATCAGTCCAAAAGGCATCACCTCGGTATACAACGAAGGAGCTGCAAAAGCAAAATATGACCTGCTTTGTTTTGCACATGAAGACATATTATTTGAAACACCCGGTTGGGGTAAAAAACTGGTGAGCCTATTTGAAAATGACCCGGCGATCGGGCTGGCAGGCGTGGCCGGCAGTAAATATAAAAGTAAAGTGGTTTCGGGTTGGTATACAGGTGTACACAGCCTTGATTGCGGTAATATCAAACACTATAACCGGCATGGAATCACTGAAACACTTTACTTTAATCCAGATCCGGCAAAGCGGGTACAGCAAACCGTTACCATTGATGGAGTGTTTATCGCCTGTCCTAGAAAAGTATGGCAGCAAATTCCTTTCGATGAAAAATTACTGACGGGATTTCACCTGTACGACCTCGACTTTTCGTTGCGGGTATCACAACATTACAAATCGGTTGTTACCTATGAAATAGATATCCTGCACATCACAAAAGGTAATCATTTTGATAACCGGTGGCTCGAGCATACCCTGCGCTGGCATAAAGAATCAGGCATAGTGCTTCCCCGCTCAACCGGTGAAAATAACCTGGCGGGTAAGGAAGCAGACAAGCGCATTGTGAAGACCTGGCTGATCAGGCTGAAGCATGAACGGATCAGCCTGCGTAACAAATTTCGCTGGTTGGTGGCCGTAAACATCTGGAAATACCCTGCCGCCTGGATAAACGTTCCTTTGTTCCTGTTGAAACGGTATTTCAGCAGCGGCGACAAACCTGCACTGGGCCAATAATGACGTACAGCATTATCATACCAACCTATAACAGCGAACGGTGGATTAAAAGCTGCCTCGGAAGCGCACTCTCCCAACAAGGGAAAGATTTTGATGTGATCGTGCTCGATGGTGGAAGCTCTGATAGTACCATCAGGTACCTGCAATCAATTTCAGACAGCCGCCTGCGTATATACCCGGCCGGTAGAAGGTTGAGCATTACGGAAAACTGGGCAAGGATAACCACGATCCCCCGGAATGAATTCATGACAATACTTGGGCATGATGATATCCTGTATCCTAATTATCTTGAAACAATGAGTGAGTTGATCAGGCAGTATCCCGACGCCGGTCTTTATCAAACCCATTTCAACTTCATCGACGAAAATGAAGCGGTGATCCGCCCCTGTAAATCGATGCCTGTAATCCTGCAACCAGCAGACATGCTGGAAAGGATCATGCAAAATAATATCGTGATTGTGGCCACAGGCTTCATGATCAGGTCAAAGGATTACGATGCATTGGGAGGAATTCCCTCTTATCCCAACCTGTTGTATGCAGACAGTACCTTGTGGTTGAAAGCTATTGACCAGCGCTTTCTTGCCGTGGCTTCCACGGTGGCCTTTGCTTTCCGGTTTCATGCTGATAATACTTCAAAGGTGGCGGATGACAGCCGGTTGATTGCTTTTGAAATGATGGTGGAGTTTTTTGCTTCACTGAAACGATCAGGAAAAGAATATAAAAGTGTGATCGATGACAATGCACTCGCATTTATGAAAAGTTATGTTACCGGCGCCTGCAATAAATTACTGTATGTGCCCGTAGCCAATCGAAAAAATCTTAGTATCGCCCGGATCATTGAAACGGCTGAAAAATGTGCGGCGCTGCTTGCGCCCGGAGAGCGTTTTGAACCAAAGAAAATTCCGGCTGTGAAACTGGCAAGGCTTATAGACTCCAACGCAGTTCTGAAAAAAATGTTTTTGCTCTATAAGGGCTTTTCGAAACGAACTTTTTAATGACCGGCAGGCCAGCGCAATAATTTGCCTATCCAAAGGGCAGTGTATTGTTTGGAAAAATAAATGGCTGCAAAAATATACCAGCGCCAGTCGGGGTAGAATTTCTTCATAAAAATTGCATGGTTACGGATAGACGTGGTGCGTATCCTGATCCATTTGTCGCGGCTCACGCTTCCCTTATGCACATGCATCACTTTTGCTTCCGGCAGAAAATGAATGGAATATCCTAACTGCCTGAAATCCCAACACCAGAGAGTGTCTTCACAATACATAAAGAAATCTGCTGATAATTTTTTAGTAGGAAGCTGTGCGACGATTTTTTTGGGAAACAGCATGAAAGCGCCCCAAACCCAATCGCAATCCATGAATGACTGGTGATCAAAGTAATGGTGCAGCATCAGCGATTCTCTCCTCGCTTTGGGCAGCAATTTGTACAATGGAAACACTTCCAGTAATTCCCATCCAATGGTCCTGAAACGCCGGCAATTGTATTGTATTCGGCCATCGGGGTAAATCAACTGGCAGGTGGTCATACCCACGGTGGGATTATTCAACAGGTGATCAAGACAAATTTTTGGCGCATTGTTGATAAGCTCTGTATCACTGTTCAGTAACAACAGGTATTCGCCGGAAGCTTTCTCCACGCCGAGGTTGTTGCCGCCCGTGAAGCCGGTGTTAACAGGACTTGCCACCAAATTGATACCTGGAAATTTTTGAAGGAACAAATGAGGGTCACATTCAGTGGAAGCATTATCAACCAGTATTATTTCAAATTCCACCTCCTCCAGTTTTTCGTACAACGATTGAATGCACCTGCTGGTGAGTTCGAAAGTATTATAG
>CAYVLT010000280.1:0-5832 GCA_964452405.1 uncultured Ferruginibacter sp. | reverse complement strand
AACTTGACAAAAACCATATTGAGTTAAGTAAGGTATCTGCATCAATAGAAAAGTTATCTGGAAAGCAAGCAATAAAAGTAATTAAGGATTCAAGCATAAAAGAATTTGATGAACCAACCTTTGTAAGAATTAAAGGAGTAGATTTTAAAAATGGAATTATTGAGGTAAAAGTATTGAGCCGCTTATTAAAAAATGCACCAGAATTTGCAAGGGGATTTATTGGTGTGGCATTTCGTATAAATGATAGCAACACAAGGTATGAATGCATTTATTTGCGTCCTGTAAATGCAAGATTTGATGACTAGGTACGAAGAAATCATTCGATTCAATACTATTCTTATCCTGATTATAAATTTGACCGCCTTAGAAAAGAATCGCCAGAGCGGTATGAAACTTATGCGGATATGGAAATGAACAAATGGATTACAATGAGGATTGTAGTAAAGGATGCGCAGGCAAAGCTTTATCTAAACAATAATACACAGCCATGCTTAATTGTAAATGATTTAAAGCATGGAGGAAATGTATCTGGCGGTATATCTCTTTGGGTAGAGGAAGGAACAGAAGGTTACTTCGCTGATTTGAAAATATTTACAATCGATTAAGCTTTTGCCGATAGCTTAAAAAGTTATTGAAAGCCATACCTAACTACTACCTCAATACAATTCATACCAGGCGTTAGTAGCATGATACCACAATATTATCTGGTCTTGATTTTATTTAAACTTTTTGCACATTTTGTAACGCTTTATTTGGCTACAACTTCCCTAAAATATTAATCCATTTAAACAGCATATCTCTCACAGCAGTTATCGTTGCTTTATCGGGAGCATGATATTTTGTTTCCAGGCTACCAAAAGAGATTTCATCTTTTTGTAAAGTGGTGACCATTTTAGAAATAACCCTTAGCATTGGAGCTACTGTTCGGTTGATTATAATTTTGTCAACAACCAGTAGGCGAATTATCAACGCCAGTTTTGCAACGGATAGGGAGGTATTTATTTTTTCACCTGGATCAATTTGCGCCGTTGGTTCTTTTTCCGCTGCATGTCCGTTTTCCAAAAATTTTATTTCAGCTTCAATCCAACCGTTCACTTGTTCTCTTAAAGATGGCATTGAATCATCATAAATCGTGTTCAATTTTTCTGGATACTGAGCAATTGTTTTTTGCTCAAATCGAAGAGCAGCCATTTTCTCAGTTTTTAATTGAAGAACCTCAGTCAATGTATGTAGCCTTTCAGATTCAAAATCTACAAATGCAAATTCATTAAAGTTGAGTTGGTACAAAGTCTTGCGAACGCTTTGAGTTGACAAAGGTTCCTGTGATATCAGTTCATCCAGCAATAATTTATGGTATGTCAAATCAGCGTAGGAAATTGGCTTATCAATTTTGCTGCCCGTAAATTGTTTATAAGATTGTACGATGGTTTTTGCCAATGCAGGGTCTACGCAACTTGAATTAAAAACAAACGTTAGTTTTTGCAACCGCCTGCTAATTTTAGCCTTAGTTATTTCAAAGTATGGAACCGGCACTTTTTCGTTTTTGTCAAAATAATTGCCAAAGAAATCCTCAATGAAGTCCAGCGATGCTTGTAGGTGGCTTCCCAATGCTTTATAAAGGCTCAACACCTTGTCAGGTAAATTATCATTCCTGCACGAGTAAAGCTTATCCAGCAGCCTGATAAGTAGCGCCTGATTCATCTTTACAAACTGCTGTTTGTCGCTGATGCTTGGATTATTAACGAGGTAGTCGACCAGTAAATTTCTTACGTTTTCTACCTCACCTGCAGAATCATGTATGATTGACGCAATTTCGGCCTCGGGTAGCCTGCCAAGTGCCTCATGGTAGGGACATAGCGTTTCGTTGATAAGAGTGCTCCATTTTTGTAAGTAAGCGGTCATGTACGGCATGGTTAGCTGCTTAGCAACTAAGCAGGCACTTTACAATACAAAGTTTAAGCCTATGCCAATTTTAGACCATCGGTAAAACATACTATTTTCATACGTAGAACTGAGTATTTTACTCATTTTCAAACAATTGAGGTATGTAATCAATTGCTTTGTTTGTGAAGTTATGCGGAAGTGCCTGAATATTCCAGCTTATTACATAACTCAACTTTATTGCTTACTTCTACCTTTTCAAAGATATTTTGGGCGTGTTTGGTCACCGTTCTTTCGGCAATATAAAGGGTGTCGGCAATAACCTTGTACTTTAGCCCCCGGCAGATCAATTCGGCGATTTCCTTTTCCCTGGCCGACAAATTATACATCTGGCAATTTTCCTCAAAATTGTGCAATGTGCCGGCCTGCGTTATGCCGTCATTTCGATTGAGCGATGCGAAGGCAGTATTTAGTATTGACCTTTTTTGTTTAGAAGTAACTGCCAGGATAGAATCAATTTTCTGAAGCAGTTCCTGCATCATAAATGGTTTTTGAACATAGTCGATAGCACCTAACCGGAGCCCCTCGTATTTATCGTTTGGAGCAGATTTAGCGGTAATAAATATAAACGGTATATGGCCATAGTTAGCATTGCTGGAAATAATTTTTGCAAATGCATATCCGTCCATTTTATCCATCATAACATCCGAAATGATCAGGTCTGGCAAAACAGGCAATTCTTTCAGCTGCTTCAAGGCTTCACTACCATTTAAGGCTGTATAGACATTGTAATTTTCGCAGAGTTTCCTTGAAAGATAGTTCGCCATGCTAATATTATCTTCAACCACCAAAATAGTTTTCTCCTTTTCATTATAGGGTTTACATTCTATTTCCTGTTCCACGGGTGTTGAAGAAAAATAAGATGGAATATCAGGCTTGCTGATAATTTCACTTTCCAGCTTTTTATGCAATGGCAAATCAACAATTATTTCAGTTCCACTTTCAATTTTTCCTTTGCTTTTGACGGCAATAGTACCATTTAATTCTTCAACTATTTTCTTTACTATTGGAAGCCCCAGACCCATTCCCTGACCGTTCGCTTTCTTATTGGTAATTTGAAAGTAAGGCTCAAAAACTTTCTTCTGGTATTCCGCCGAAATACCAACTCCAAAATCCTTCACTGAAAAATTTACCCTTTCATCGTTTGAGAATAATTTGATATCGATAACAGAATTGTCATCTGAAAACTTAATGGCATTCTCAATTAAGTTATTTGCCACCCGGTTTAACGCAGATGGATCTCCTTTAACATAAATGTCATTTTCAACCGAAGCCGTTAAAGTTATCAGTCTTTTATTAGCGTAAGGTTCAAATATTTTCAAAACTTCATTTACAATGTCGCTTAAATCTGATAATACGGAATGATTATAAACGATGATGCCTTTGTTGAATTTTTCAACATCAAAAAAGTTGACAATATCGGAAGTAAGTTTGTCAATATTCTTTTTCACTACCTGCAATTCTTCTGAATCTTCATTTTTATGCAGGTATTCATCAAGGTAATTTGAAATGAGTGTTAACGGGGTTTTGGTTTCATGAGCCAGGTTGACAAATGTATTGGTACGCTGTTCATTTATTTTCTCAAGGTCATTGGTGCGTCGGGCAACTTCATCTGTTAGTGTGTTGTTCCAGTCTGTTAATTGCTGTTCAGTAGTAATGAGCCGTTCATGTTCTTTTCTTAGCCCAGCAATGTGCCGCTTTATCTGTAGAGCGAACAACAACAAGAATCCAATATTGGTGATTGAAGCTTCCACGCCCTGACCCATATTTAGGAAATCAATGATAGGTAAGCAAACCCATGGTGTAAGGCTTAGAAACAACACTGTAATTTCTTCTTTGGAATCACTGCTTTTGAAATTTCCCTTGTATTTATACCGTATTGCTTTGGCTAAACTGAATATAACCCATATTGCATAAGCAACAGGCAGGATCAACAAGTCTTTTGCAAGATCGAGTTTGCCGGTAATACCAAACACAATCACAAAGAGAAGATAGGGCGCAACAAGGAACAAATAAACCCCTTTGTAGGCATGAAATTTCATCTTTTCCAAATCGAAAGCTTTGTATACGTAGTAGGGAAAATAGCAGGGCGTTATGAAACCCGTAGCATACGCTATCGCCATTTGAAAAAAATAAGAACCCGGTAAATTCTCATCGGGTAACAAGCCACCTGTGACATTATAAACAACAAGCAAGAAGATAAGGATGATATTAAGATAGGCAGTTTTATCATCCGGCCTTGCCATTCTATAGATGAGAAGATAGCAAAGAATTACTGCCTCTATGCACACAAAAAGGAAGGTGATAATATGCATTTGGGTACCAGGTAATAACATGGCAGCATCATTTACTTATTCTTTCTTCAAACAATATAGTTTATACCCGAAATCCAATTCTTGATAGATATTAACGCCAAAAGATTGGTACCAGGGAATATTTTTAAGTGTTGATGTTTCCAAACAAATAATGCGGCTTTCTTTTTGTCCTTCTGCAATCACTTCTTTTAATAAGCTGCTTCCAATACCCTGGCTTTGTTTATTCGGATCAACTCCGATAAACCATAAATAATACAGCAAGCCTTCAGGATGCTGAGACTTAATTTTTGATTCCCTGCTCATCGCTTTTTTTACATTGGAAATACCTAAGCAATTAATGACAAATTTTATATCCAGCAGTATGGCTTTGAGCGTAGTCTTTTTTTTATCGGGTTTTACAATCAGCGCACAACCTGATTTATCATCTGTGATGAATACGTCTCCATATAATTTGCAGACATCATGAGAATACTCCATTAACCGGCGTAGTCGCAATTCTTTTTTACTGTCTTGTTGAATGATATAGTTTACGCTTTTGTTATCCCTGAAAGACTTTACAAGGATATCAACAATTGTTGCCCGGTCAATATGTTGGGCTCTTTTCATAAGTGTCAGTGCAAGAGTTATGTAAAATTGAAATCAAGTTCTGTACCGGATTTACTTAATTCCGTGGTCTTAAAAAACCACAAACAGCCTACTGTTAAGGGTTATAGCGATTATTAAGAGTGATAAATTAAACATTGGCTGTGCCGTTCCCTACGGGCGGGCTTTACACTGCAATCTTCCTGGCGGAAGGATTTTCGTTTCAATCCCTAACGGTGGATTTCATTTACAGATAATTCTGTTACCTCCTTTGATTTCTTAATAGGTAGATTGTATTAAAGTAATGTTTGGTAGCCCTTTTCTTCAATTTCATAACTGGTAATAAATGGAATTGGTAGTGTTTGCTTTCTCAAGTGTGGTGTCAACATATCTTCGTTTGTGATGAATATTGATTGTATTGTAAAATCTGTAATGTCTGTTTTATATTTTGCACTTATTTGTTGCCTGTTTACTTCGAGCCATTGATGTCTTCTCACATGTTTATCTATCCAACCCATTTCTGATTGACTCCCAAAAAGCTTTTCTACTTCTTCTATCATCTCCTTTATATTTCTGCTTTGCGACATGCTCTTGCACTCAAGACTAAATAGAATTTTTCTCTTAGCATCAATAACTAAAATATCTATATCTCCGATATCAATACTGTGTTTAAGGGAGTGGCCTGGACCTATGTAAACATCTTGATCTATGATTAATCCAGTTGGATCAATTGAATCCACTATTTTCTTAACCAAGGCATCGCCTCTCTGTTGTGCAAATTTGCCCAGTACCTTTTTTACTTCGCTATTTTCAAAAACTCTCAATCTGTCTGAAAACAATTGATCACCCAAATACATCCTGCTGGACAAAAGCTGTCTTACACCCCAATAAGCAATTTTACTATCTCCCTTTGTTTCTGCATCTACAAGAACAATTGGTTTCCTTATGAACGAAAGCATGCGATTAAAACGCCAAGGCATAATATCAATAAACT
>CAYVLT010000279.1:0-5833 GCA_964452405.1 uncultured Ferruginibacter sp. | reverse complement strand
TCTCGTCAGCATCCTCCTTTCAGCCTTCACTGGCTGGGTTACCACCTGGATCGCTATTAAAATTCTTTTTCATCCCCGAAACCCCATTACGGTTTTCGGGTATAAAATACAGGGTGTGTTCCCAAAAAACCAACACCTCATTGCGGTTAAACTGGGGCAGGTGGTAGGCAGGGAGCTCCTGTCGTTTGATGAAATTGAACAAAAAGTAACCGACCCGGAAAACCTGCAAAAACTAAAGCCGGAGATAGAGGCTCATATTGATAATTTCCTAAGTCATAAGCTGAAGGAAGTATTCCCGATGCTCTCCATGTTCATTGGAGAAAAAACCATCACCCAGCTAAAAGCCGCTTTTTTACTTGAACTGGAAAACCTGTTCCCCGTGCTGATGAAAGGCTATATGGCCAAATTGCAGCATGACCTCGACCTCGAAAAGATCGTAACGGAAAAAGTGGCCAATTTTTCGTCGGAGAAACTGGAGGATATCCTCGACCAGATCACCAAAAAAGAGTTTAAATTCCTTGAGTTCATTGGCGGCTTTTTCGGCGCTTTGATCGGCGTGGTGGAAGTGCTGGTGGCGATTTATTGGCAATAGCCCGGCTTGCGACGGTTCACCCGCTGCTATAGCCGCTTATCAATATTCATTCAACCTCGTTAAACTTATTGCGTCAATTTTACTCCTACCCGTTACCAAAACCAATGCAATGAAAAAAATACTGACGACCCTTTTATTTGTTCCCCTCTTTTTGATCAGCAAAAAAACGGCAGCCCAATTCCCGGGCGGCGGTAACAGGGCCGGACTTCAGAATATGAATATGGGGCACTTTTATGGAAAGGTGGAAGATGCCTCCAACAACAAACCGATTGAAGCGGCATCGGTACAATTGATCCAGAACAAACTCGACTCCGGCACCAGGAAAAGACGGGATATGGTGGTGGCAGTAATGCTCACCGATAAAAAAGGAGAATTCAGCCTTGAAAACCTGGCCATCCTCGCCACTTATAAACTGAAAATAACCGCTATTGGCTATAAGCCCGTAGAACAAAAAGTGGCATTCGACCTTAAAATGGGTGGCGCCAAAAACGGCGATATGAGCAGCATGCTGAATGCGGTGGACAAAGACCTCGGCAATATAAGGCTTGACATTGATGCACAGCAACTGCAGGAAGTAACCATCACCAACAGTAAACCCCTGCTAACGATGGCGATTGACCGAAAAATTTTCAACGTAGAAAAAAACCTTACCAGCATTGGTGGCACTGCCATTGATGTTATGAAGAATGTGCCCGGGTTGAATGTTGACATTGATGGCAATGTTACCATGCGCAATGCAGCGCCACAGATATTTGTAGATGGAAGACCCACCACGATGACGCTGGACCAGATACCGGCAGATGAAATTGCATCAGTGGAGATCATCACCAATCCTTCTGCCAAGTTTGATGCATCCGGCGGCGGCGCCGGTATATTGAACGTGGTAATGAAGAAAAACCGTAAACCCGGCTATAATGGTAATGTTCGGGCAGGTATCGACAGCCGCGGGCGTCCTGGTTTTGGCGGTAATATCAACATCCGCCAGCAAAAAATAAATTTCTTTGCGGCGCTCAACTTCAATACCCGCAAGAGCATTACAACCGCTTCCACCGACAGAACAGATTTTCTGAATAATGCCACGGCTCACCTGCTGCAAAACAATGGACCGGTAGGTCGCGGACTATTTGGATTTGGGAGGCTCGGGTTCGATTACTTTATCGACAACAGGAATACGCTTACAGTAGCCGGCAACCTGAGCCGGGGGCGTTTTAAAAACAGTGATCTCATAAACATCAACCGCGATACGGTTTTTAACAATATCAACGGCGAAGACAGCATCATTGCTGATTATGGAAACAGGACGAGTAACAGCACCAACAATTTCAGGAATTACGGAAGCAGCCTGAGCTATAAACATAATTTTGCCAAAGCAGGTAAAGAGATTTCTGCAGATGTGAATTACAATTACAGCAAAAGCGACAACATCAATGAATTCAGCACGCAGTATTTTTTTGCATCCAGTTCGCCCAAAACGCCGGTGATATTTGAGAAGAGTGAAGGCGGGGGTAACTCAAAATACTTTACCTCACAAATCGATTTCTCCAACCCGGTTACAGATAAAATAAAAATTGAGGCAGGCGCAAGGATCGCCATCAGGAATTTTTACAGCTACAATAACAATTTTACCAAAGCATCCGCCACCGGCGATTACTTCCCGGTTACTGTTCTGAATAATGAATATGAATTCAAAGACAGGGTGCTGGCGGGCTATGTAACGTATGCACAACAGTTGAGCCGTTTCAACTACCAACTGGGGTTGAGGATTGAAAGTTCGCAATACGATGGCAATCTTATCACCAAGAGTCAACCGTTTTCCAATGAATTTCCATTCAGTCTTTTTCCGAGCGCCTTTGCCACTTATAAACTCAGCGACAAGCAGGACCTGCAGTTGAACTATTCAAGAAAAATTAACCGCCCGAATTTCTTCCAACTGATTCCATTTATTGACTACAGTGATTCACTCAACCTGTCGAAGGGAAATCCTGACCTGGTGCCCGAATTCACGAACCTGCTGGAGCTATCGTACCAGAACCAGTTGGCCAACGGGCACAACCTCCTGTTCACAGGCTATTTTAAAAACACAGACAATGTAATTGCAAGATACCAGTACAAGGACAAGAACCCGGCGCCATCCGGCGTTCCGGATTCTGTTATTTTCACCACCTATGCAAATGCAAGTAAAACCTACACTTACGGACTTGAATTAACCAGCAAAAACAAAATCACTTCCTGGTGGGATATAACTACTAATTTCAACCTGTTCAACGCAACCTTGAAAGCAGGTAACTTACCCGGTGGCATAGACGATAACCAGGTAAGCTGGTTCGCTAAAATGAACAACAGTTTTAAACTGCCAGCAGGTTTTTCCATTCAACTGAGCGGTGACTACCAGGCAAAAACATTGGTATCACAAAGTGGAAATGATGGCGGCCGCGGAGGCGGAAGATTTGGTGGCGGCAACAATACGCCTTCTGCGCAGGGGTACATCAAACCTTTTTATGGAGCGGATATTGCCATCAAAAAAGATTTCCTTAAAAACAATGCAGCTTCCCTTACTCTGCAGGTAAATGATATTTTCAGAACAAAACTCAACAGCGTGTATTCGCAATCGGTATATTTTGTACAAAATACTGAGCGGCGCAGGGATCCGCAACTCGTGCGGCTTAATTTCAACTGGCGCTTTGGAAAGGTGGACATTTCGTTGTTTAAAAGAAAGAATAACAAGGTAGATACCGAAGGCATGCAGGGAATGGGCGGCGCCAACTGATGCCAACATTGAGTGGCAGCACAGGGTATCGTTGGTAACCATGAAAGCAGTACTTTTATTCCCGGCGATGTAATGTCAATATTTATCTGCATAAAAAAGCCATTATGAATAAACTGCTCCTGTTGCTGCTATTATTGGGTGCCTCGGGGTGCCACAATAATACGGATGATGAAGTCCTGATAAAAAAATTACTCGAAACAGAATCAGCCACCTGGAGATCGGGAGATGGAAAAGCTCATGCAGCCTGCTGGGCGATAAAGCCATACAGCCGTATACTGGTATCCACAGGCGATGGCCGATGTATTGATGTACCGCCTGAAGCCATGACTAAAACTGATCCGGCCGGGATGGGTAAAGGAGGCTCATCAGTGAACAGCAATTACAGGATAAGCGTTAACGGTAGCAGCGCCTGGGTGAGCCATGATGAAATATCCACTGCAGCGGACGGCACCAAAACAGTTTCATACGAAATAAGGATGCTGGAGAAAATTGATGGAGCATGGAAACTGGTGGGCCAGTCGATTCACATTTGCAAATAACGATTATCGGTTAACGGGGCGGTTTGTTGCGACCCAATACTTCCACTTTCACCCTCGCCACACCGGCGTTGATAAAGCCCAGTTGAGCAGCGGCGGCCCTTGTAAGATCCACCACCCTTCTCATTCCCGGGTGAAGCCGGTCGTTCGCTTTCACCAGCACTGATTTTCCATTACGCAAATTCGTTATTCTTAGCCAGGTATTTAATTTAACGGCATTGCAGGCACAGGTCATTTTACGCTGATCGAATATCTCCCCACTGGAAGTTTTTCGGCCGGAGAATTTATTGGCGTAGAAACTGGCCTGCCCGTAAAATGTTTTTTTAACAGCCGCAGGCGTTGTATTGCCGGCCTGGCCAATTACATGGTGGGAAGTAATCAGCAACAATACCAACAGATACAGGAGGCTTCTTAAGATATGTTGAAGAATGGTTTGTTTCATACAGCCACGCAGTGATCTTACCTGTTTGCAAAATACTTCTCCCTCATTTCCTTGTCATCTCCATAAATATCGTCGTAGAATTTTATTTTTCCGTCTTTACCATCACAACCGAAATAGGTGATGTATAAGTGCACCGGGCTTTTCACGGGGATGCGCCGGTTCTTTTTTTCTGCCAGCAGCGTTTTCACTGAATCAACGCTGTAAGGCAATTCCTCTCTCTTCTTTGCATTCATACTGTCATTACGAATGAGGTATTCGGCAAGCTTTTCCCATTCCTGCACCCGAACGCAACCATGACTGAATGCCCTCGATGAATTTTTAAAAAGATACCGCTGATTGGTATCATGCAGGTAAACAGCATATGGATTGCTGAAATTGAATTTCATTACTCCCAGTGCATTGTTGTCACCGCTGCTCTGCATCACTTTGTAAGGAATACCTTTTGAATACTTTCCCCAGTTTACAGATGACGCACTGATAACTTCCCCTTTTTCATTCATTAGTTTTAATCCCAGTTTTGACAGGTAGTTGGGATTATTTTTCAATTTGGGCAGGTACTGTTTGGCGATGATACTGGTAGGCACCGTCCAGGTGGGATAGGTAACCATATCCGTGATCACACTCTGCAACTGAGGCGTGGGCGTGGAAGCCTTACCACAGATCACTTTTGACTCCAGGGCAATGGTATCAGAATCCCACAGTTGCAGGTAAAAACCAGGCAGGTTAACCCATATATAGCGCCGGGGCATTGAATCGGGAAACGCCTTATAACGGTCGAGTGTGATCGCAATTCTTTTAAAGCGCTCTTCATCATTTGTATTGAGTGTTTTAATGATACCGGCTGTAATCTTTCCATCAGGCTTCACCCCTTTCAGTTTCTGGTAACGTTTGATAGAAGAATCAAGCTGGGTTGAATCCGGCAGCTTACTGGTAAAGCTGATGCATTTGCTTTCGTACAGGCGTTTCTGCAGGCTTTTAATAAACTGGAGGGAATCTTTTGCATCATTTTTTTTAAAAGGATATACCACGTACGTATATACGCTTCTGTCCATACTGTCTACAAAGCGCTTGATGCCTTTTTTCAATTCGATGTATCCCGGGTTAACGGGTTCAACCGTGCTGAGAAAACTGGTAAATCCAGCCTGCGCAAGCATGGAACGTTGCAGGGCAATGAGGGCTTTGGCCATCTTTGTTGTATCTGACTGCACATCGGCACTGTCGTTGGAAAGTCGCCCGTACTTCAGATCCTTCAACACATGCAAACTGGCATCAGTAAGCAACAGGTCGGCCTTTGACCAGATCACCGCATCTTTCATCTTTGCCGAATCCCTTAACTGTTCCCGGATGCCAAACAATTTCTTCACCTGGTAATCCTTCGGAAACAATCCATAAAGTTCCACTTCCTGTAAAAACACGAAAAATGAATCCGCCAGCGGTTGCCATTTTTCTTTTTTACTCCACACGTTCCTGAAATCGCCGGAATTATAAAAGCTGTA
>CAYVLT010000278.1:0-5947 GCA_964452405.1 uncultured Ferruginibacter sp. | reverse complement strand
TGATAAGGTCTGCCGGCAGGAATAAAAAAAGCCGTTTGAACAGTGTCAAACGGCTTTGCATGCTTTCCTTATTTTACAGTACTGAAAACTGAATTGTTATTCTTTTCCCTTCCGTTGTACCGATCTCTGCCTGGTAAATACCTGCCGGCATTTCCAGCGGAACCTTTATTTGGTGAGTACCACCGGCTCCGTTGAAGTAGAACGCCTCTTTGCTGATCGTTTGTCCGGCACTGTTATGAATGTTTACCGTATAATTGCCTTTGGCCATTCCGTTCATCAACAACTGCACCGTATTGTTTTCAACCGGGTTCGGATAGATGCTGATGCCGGATTTCCGGTTCATAACTGCATGTACCACGGCACTGTAGCTGAACCGGCCGCCGGATTCGTTCATTTTAACCCGGTAATAGTTCACGCCACCTAATGGGTTCACATCTGTCCATCTGTAATTGTTTGCCGGTTTATTGGCCGCCGGTTGTGACCCTATGGCAGTAAAATGAATGCCATCAGCCGAACGTTCGATCCCGTAGCCACTCATGTTGATCTCCTGTGCCACTTTCCAGTCAACATTAATCACCGCGTCGTTCCGTACCGCCCTGATATCAGCAATAGTAACAGGTAGTACAATCAATGCTGGTTTAAAAACCACCCTGAACCTGTCTTCGGCTTTCGACAGGGGATCAGCCGTGATGGTGAATCCTGCGATCGACGTATCAGTGGTACTTAGCTGTGTGCGGCTACCGGTGTATTTATCCTCGAGGAATGCTTCTATGCCCGGTGCGAAATTGCTGGCTGCAAACCGGAAACGATAAGGGATTTCATTGAATTTCGACATCTTGAAAAAGATGGTATCATTTGCCTGTATATCGCTGCGTTTTTCGATGGCGATCAGGCTTGAATCTCTCAGGATGCTCAGGCTTTCTTTGGTATTAAATGTGATCATCTTTTTGGCATCTTCCTCATCTGTCACATTGCTGTAGTCATTGCTGAAAATATTCACCACGCCATCTGTCAACTGGTAATCGCTTCCATTCAATGCGTAGATATCGGTTCTGAACAACGCAAAAGGATTCGCTGTTGGCCTTGCGCCGGTGGCATTGGCAATACCCACCAGGCTGCTCATCAATGGTTTTTTATCTGATTCATGAAAGGTAACGGTACCCGCTAAAGGAACATCTAACGCGAACGCCTGTCCTGATTCAACGGTGCCATCAGCGGCATAGGGACTTTCACTCGTGGTTTGAACAAAGGAACTGCCGACACCGGTGAATGTTACCCACTTACCGGGCTGTGTAAACGAAGTGAACATTTTGGGATCCCACATATAATAGCTGCTGTTCTTACCTGCAGTGCCTGCCACATCGATATTCATTAAACTGATGGCGGAAGCATACGGATTGGCAATTACCTGTTTGGCAGCCGACACCGGCACTGTTACGTCACCAATATTGATCCGTCCCCTTGGCTCGAGCGTGGTGTTTTGTGATGGCACATATTGATCACCAATCACAAAGCTGCGGTCGCCTCTTACAAATAACATCCATCCCTGTTTGTCGGTTACCTTCGTGGCTTTAGTAGAAGTTGGACTCGTCCAGGTAGTTACACCTGTATTGGCAAAAAGGATCGAGGAAGAACTTGTTCCCTGGTCAAACCCATTCGCTGCACTATAGGTTCCATTAGGGCCTGTGATGTGCATACCGAAGCCCGGCCACGGATTGTAAATACCTCCGCTGCCATTGGGATTCAGCCTGTCCGGATTTACCACGCCTTCCTGGTACGCATCGTTTATAGTAGGTGCCGTGGCCGCCTGCAGCGGCGCTGCGAGCAATCTCCACGAACGGACCGAAGTGGGATTCTGTATGAATCTTTGCACTGCAAAAACACCCGTGCCTCCATAACGGATAGCAATATTCGCAGTATTCGTCACAGGTGCAATGTCTGCAGTCCGCGTACTGTTTGATACAAGGGTTACGTCGCTGTTGCGCAGACTGAACACACCTTTTGTAAATCCTAATTCCCTGGTTACCGTGATATTCGACAATAGCACCACCGAATCGGTTGCATTCGTTTTATTGATCCAGAGATGGGCGAATTTTTCACCGCCAAATCCACCTTCATTGTCTTTGACACCTGAGGCAGGCGCTGTGATACTGCTCATGGCGGTTCCGTTGCCACTGAAGTTGGAAGGCCCGTCAAACGTAACTTTCCGGTCGTTGGCATTGAATACGCCAGTGCTGCTTCTCAACCAGTTACCTCCTACATAAATATCGCCGCCGCTGTTGCTGCCGAGTGAAAGGGTGCCATTGATGGTTATATTTCTACCCACCCGCAAGCTGGCGCTTCCTCCCGAATAATCCTGCAGCAGGCTGCTGCCATTGGATATGGTAAGGTCGTAGCAAACATAGCCATCACCAACCGCCGGGAAGGCGATACTTGTATTGTTTTGAATGATCACGTTCGCTGGATAACCGGCCCCGGATGAACTGCTCGTCCATTCCAGTCCACGGGTAAACACGCTGCCGGCTTTATAGGCAAGCACTGAAGTAGGGCATACATAGCTTGGAGAATGACTGGTAACAGATCCCCCGGACTGGATGCTGAAAGTTCCACTAACGGTGCTGGATGTCCCAAAATCAAGCGCCCCGTACGCATCTATATTATTGAAAGTGGTGCTGCCACTGATGGTACCACTACCAAGGAATGAAACGGTACCTGTGCTGGTGGTGGCAGTGAAAGTGCCATTATTGGTGAAGGTTCCTCCGGCAGCGATGGTAAGATTGTATGCGCCGGTCATTACCAGCCCTGCAGTGGAAGCAATGGTTACTGAATTGGCGGCTGCATTGGCTGTTTGTATAGTTACGGTAACGCCTGCAGGAATGGATACATCCGTTGTTCCTGTGGGGATGCCGCCGCACCAGTTGGCTGCATTATTCCAATCACCAGTTGAACCGCCCACCCATTGTCCTGGCGCAGTAATACCTACTGTTACGGTATTCACCATTTGCACACTGCATCCTGAACTGGTAGTAGTAGCCAAAACATTGAATGTTGTAGCGGTGGTTAAATTACCAGTGGATAGATTGATCGTACCACCAGTGCCGCTGACTGCCGCCCCGATATTAGCATTGCCTGCATTATTTCTCAATTGATAACTCACCCCCGATTGCGAACCACTGATCTGTATATTGGTCGATGAGCCCGTACATACACTTGCGCTGGCAGCTACCGGGGTTTTATCAGTTGGTAAAGCATATGTCGCAACTGTTACAGTGCCGGTCATCTGCACACTGCATCCGGTGCTGGCATTGGTGGCCAGTACATTGAATGTTGTGGCAGCGGAAAGATTGCCTGTCGGTAGGTTGATAGTACCACCTGTTCCGGCTACAGGGCTGCCGATATTGATGTTACCACTATTATTCCTGAGTTGATAATTTATGCCGGTCTGTGAACTGCTGATCTGGATATTCGTGCTGCTGCCGGGGCACACCGTGCTTAATACAGCCGCCGGAGTTTTGTTGGTGGGCAGTGCATTAACTGTGATCGTGCGCTGCGCAGCCACCGCTCCACATGGCCCTGCAGGATCGTTTGTACTCAACGTAAGGGTGACAGTTCCCGAATAGTTAGCGGGTGGCGTAAAGGTTACTGTTGAGGGGCTGCCCGTTTGTGCAGTGCTGCTGAGCGTACCACTGCCAGCGGTAATAGACCACGCACCCGTTGTGGCACTTCCTCCAATACCGGCTCCACTTAGCGTTATGGCAGTGGGGGATGCTGATTGGCAAATTGCAATGGCCGTGCCGGCAATAACTGTGGCAGCGGGGTTAACAGTAACGGTTACGGTGTTGGTTAACTGGAAACTGCAACTGCTGCCGGTGGCCAGGATATTAAATGTGGTGGTGCCTGTTAAATTGCCCGTGGGTAAGCTGATGGCGCCGCCCGTACCTGTAACAGGACTTCCAATGTTGTTATTTGTAGCATTGTCTCTTAATTGGTAACTGATGCCGGCATCGGATGCACTGATCAGCACGTTGGTGCCTGTATTCATACAAACCGTGGAACTTGAAGCGGTAACTGTTTTGTTGAGCGAAGTGGGATTTACGGATACGGTTACCGTAAAGGAACAGTTGGCTGTATTTCCCGACGCATCTGTTGCAGAATAACTGATCGTACTCAGCCCTAAGGGAAAGGTACTACCACTGGCCAAACCTGATGTTCTTACAGGGGTGATGCAACTCATTTTAATCAGATAATAAACCGAACTGCCTGCTCCTACATCATTCCATAAGCCATTGTTGTACACAACTGTGTAATCTTCATTCCCCGAGTTATTTGGTTCACCTGCACTCCAGTTGGTATATGGGATACTTTCACCTGAAAATCCAACGAATGTTCCTTCTGTCGCCACGTCATTGATACCAATCAGGTACGATCCTGTAAATCCGGCGCTGTTGGCGGCATTTCTTACAAACGTATTTTCCGCAGCACTTGAAATCGTCGGGATAGTGGCACCCATCGATGTTGCGGCCGAGAAGGCAGTTGTGCAGTTGGTGGTACTGTTTGAAATATAGTAGGCGCTACCGTTATATAGTCCTAACGCAGTGTAGCCGGAGATCGCCGGTGTGGAACCGCAATTGCCGCAGTTGTCACTTGCCACCGGTGCAGAATAGGTTACCACCGCATCACAGGCACCCGCTGCAGCATTTACGCTGATATTGGCCGGGCATAAAATAGTGGGCGGAGTAACATCATTCACCGTTACGGTAAAACTGCAGTTGCTGCTTGTATTACCGGCTATATCTGTTGCATTGTAAGTAACCGTGGTGGTTCCAATAGGAAATACGCTGCCGCTTGCCAAACCGCTTATTAGGTTGAGGCTCACGCAATCAAATTCGATGATCGACGGAAGTTGTGTCGTGGTGGTGGTGCCCTGGTCGTCCCAGTTGGTACCACTGTAATTTACCACGAGGTAGTTTTGTGCACCGCCGCTGTTATTAGGCTCCCCGGGATTCCAGGAAGTGTACACCACCGGTTCACCGGTAACCCAAACCCAGGTGCCTTCCACGGCTTCATCTGTCATACCACCCCAATGTGCGCCCAGCCCCGCCAGGAAGGCGTTTTCACCTGCACTTGAGATGGTTACAAGGTGGGCGCCCAGCGCAAGGGCATTGCTTTTTGCAGTGGGCCACAATGAACTGCTGTTCGATCTGAAATAGGTATGCCCCCCATATGTACCGATCAACGTGTAACCGGTGATCGAGGAAGGAGCGCAAAATGTGCCGGAACAGTTATCTGTTGCTGATACTGTGTAATTAACCACGGCCCCGCATAAGCCACTGCCTGCATCTACTGTAATATTTGCCGGGCAATTCATTACCGGTGCCGTCACATCCAGCTTATTAACCGTGAATGAACAGTTACCGGCGTTGCCTGAAGCATCTGTTGCCGTGATCGTTACTGTTTGCGTACCCGATCCGCTCAACGCTGTGCCTGCTGCTGGCGATTGCGTTAAGATGATGGACCCAGTTGCTGTGCAGTTATCCGTAACCGTTACCAAAGAAAGATAATTGGGAAGTGTTGCACCACAGGATGCATCGAGGTTAAGCGACTGCGTACCGGGGCATGTCACCACCGGTGGAATATTGTCCATGCTCACTGTAACAGTGGTTGTCATCTGGGTATTGCAACCTGTGGTTGCATCCGTGGCAAGTAAATTAAAAGTGGTTGCAGCGCTGAGATTACCCGTCGGCAAATTAATCGTTCCGCCCGTTCCTGCTACTGTAGCGCCGATAATGATATTACCGGTGTTATTCCTGAGTTGATAATTTACCCCCGTTTGTGATAACGCCACCTGGATATTGGTGCCGGAACCCGAGCATACTGAAGTGGCCGCAGCAGAAATTGTTTTGTTGACAGGCAGGGCATTCACCAAAATAGTACGTGTGGCACTAAC
>CAYVLT010000277.1:0-6023 GCA_964452405.1 uncultured Ferruginibacter sp. | reverse complement strand
GTACTTACCGCGTAACGGTAACAGCTCCTGATCACAGCAACACCACCCAAACAGTACTGGTGAACAGGCAATAGACCAGCTTTTATCATCACAGAAAAACTATCATAAAAAGAGAGCGCACTTTTTAAATTGCGCTCTCTTTTTATTTAATCCTTGGTGTGTTATTTTTTATCCAGCTCCCGGAATGCATAATGGAGGCAGCAAACATGCAGTGCCTGCACAAATTCGTTTCGTTGCAATTTCTCCCGCACTTCTTCTACCGGCAACAGCAATACATCAATCTCTTCGTTGTGATCCAGGTTTTGAGCCGCCACTTTTTTACCCCCGGTGGCCAGGTAGAGATAGGTAAAATTATTAAGTACACCCGGGTTGGCAGCCACTTTGCCCACGTACCTGATATCCGGGAAATGATAACCGGTTTCTTCCAGCAGTTCTCTTGCGATGGCCGTTTGCGGATCTTCACCTTCATCAATAAAACCACCCGGAATCTCCAGCGTTACTGCTTCGATCGGGTACCGGTATTGCTTCACCATCACCACCTCATTATTTTCAGTAATGGCCATGGCACAGGCACTCGGCGGCATCTCCACTACAAAATATTCGGGTATGATGGTGCCATCGGGCATTTCACATACATCCTTACGGGCTGTGAAATATTGGTGCCGGGAAATAAAGGTGGAGGATATTTTTTTCCAGTTCAAGAGGAATGATTTTGATTGATGAAAATTGATTGCGTTGCAGGTTTCAAACATTAATAAATACTACCAGTTTTCCCTTTCCCGCAGGGAAGTGATATGAGCCGTATGATGCCTTCCATGCCAGGCGTAGAGACCTAATAAAAACCAGAGGCTCATTTGCCGGTTGTGTTCCGGGTGCTGCACCGTGCGGTCCCAGCCTGCGGTTTCAATATGTTGTAACAAGCCGAGCCACCTGTTGTGCAAGGCATGCAACAGGGTAAGCGACACATTGATGGGAACTTCCTTTGTATCGGGCAGGTTGGCCCATGCTACCTCATCGTAGGGTTTGATGACGGGATTATTTTCTGTGAGGCCAAGTTTAAATCTCGTGTAGGCGTTCATGTGACTGTCTGCCACATGGTGCACCACCTGGCGGATCGTCCATCCACCCGGCCGGTAAGCCGTATCAAGTTGTTGTTCGTCGAGATTCAGTACTGCATTTTCCAGGTGGCCCGGCAGGTAGCGGATATCAATGAGCCACTGCTCCAGTTGTTTTTGTGAAAAAGGTTGTGGCGCATAACGCCCGATGGGATAACGCAGGTCTTCCATTTTTTTTGTTTAAAAGATCAATGGCCATCTACAAAATGCAGACAGCCATTGAAGATCGTGATCAGCCTGTAGGCCGGTATTAGTTATTGCTGTCGGTTTTCGGTTCCGTTGAAACAGGCTGAGCGGGTTTGATGCCCAGCAGTTCCATTTCAAAAACCAATGTGGCGCCACCTGGAATATCAGCGCCTGCGCCCCTGTCGCCATAACCGAGTTCACTCGGGATATATACTTTCCATTTATCCCCCACATGCATCAATTGCAAAGCTTCCGTCCATCCCCTGATCACACCACCCACAGGTATCGTGAGTGGTTCTCCTCTTTTGTAAGAATTGTCAAACTCTTTTCCATCAATAAGTGTACCCGCGTAATGAGCCACCACGGTATCCTGCAATTTTGGTGTAGGAGAGCTGGCATCACCGGCAGTGATTACTTCATATTGTAAACCGCTGGGCAGGGTGATCACGCCTTTGCGTTTTTTGTTCTCCGCTAAAAATTTAGTGCCTTTTTCTTTTTCAGCGCCTGATTTTTTAGAAGCGCTTGCCTGTAAGGCAGACTGGATACAGCCATTGGCCTGCTGGTCCGTCATCTTCACCGTCTTTTTACCAAAGATATCGTTCATCGCCTGCTGCATGGCGGCAGCGTTTACATTTTCAATGTTCTGTTGTTTCAGGTTATTGGCAATATTCATTCCCAGTGCATAGCTGAATGAATCGAGTGAAGTTTTAAGAAATGCAGGAGTGGCTGCGGTTGCTTTTGCCGGCGCTTTCTTTGGTGCGGTTGCCTTTTTTTGCTGGGCAAAGGCAGATGCTGTTATTGCCGTTACAGTCACTACTAAAATAATACGCTTCATTGTTTTCTTTTTTGTTTATGTGTGTTAAAATTTATGCTTCCCTGATGTCTTTGCCGGTAAGGTTGATGAACACATCTTCGAGGTTGGCGGCTTTCACCTGTTTGGGTCGTTCAAAGCCGGATGCCACCAGGTCGTCGATGAGTTTATCGGGCGAAGCTAAGGCAATTATTTTACCCTCGTCCATTATTGCGATGCGGTCGCACAATTGCTCGGCTTCATCCATGTAATGCGTGGTGATGATCACCGTGGTTCCTTTTTCACGGATGTCTTTAATCAGTCCCCACAAATTACGCCGTGCCTGCGGATCAAGACCGGTGGTGGGTTCATCTAAAAAGATAATTTTGGGCTGGTTGATGAGCGTGGTGGCGATTGAAAACCGTTGTTTCTGTCCTCCACTCAGTTCCTTGTATTTGTTTTTCGCTTTTTCCTCAAGGTTTACCAGGCGGAGCAGGTCTTTCGGGTTGGTGTCGCGGTTATACAAGCCGGAAAAAAGTTGTATCAGCTCCACGAGGTTCAGGCCGGGATAGTAACCGGAGGTTTGTAATTGTACACCGATGATCTTTTTAATATCCTCTGCGGCATGGTCAAGGTTTAAACCGCTTACAATTACTTCTCCACTGGTTTTGTCACGCAACGTTTCTATGATCTCGAGCGTGGTGGATTTACCGGCTCCATTAGGACCCAACAGGCCAAATATCTCTCCTTCATACACATCAAATGAAATGCCCTTCACCGCTTCAAACGCTCCATAGCTTTTCTTCAACTCTTTAACGGAAATAATCTTATTCTGCATGCCTTAGTATTTACTGTTGCGGTACCTGGGTTTCAAATACGGTGCAAAGTAATTAATTTCATTTGTTAATGTTATTATAAGCTGCAGGGGCCCCATTCAGCGGGGTTAACCCGTTACCCGTGAGATATTGGCGCAGCTTGATCAGCAGCCACAGAAGGCAGTATTCGCCTGGGAAACCCGGGGGCAACGCACAATGGGTGGAATTATTTTAACTTATGAAAACAACAGGTACCGCCCATCCGTAAAATAATCAACCGGCATAAAAGGTTTTCAGTTCCTCCATCATCAGTTTGCTTCCCACGTAAAAGGGAGTGCGCTGGTGAATTTCGGTGGGTTGAATTTCCAGCACCCGTTGGTGTCCGTCGGTAGCCAGGCCACCTGCCACTTCCACGATAAAAGCAAAGGGATTGCATTCGTACATCAACCTCAGTTTACCGCCGGGTTTATCTGTGGTTAGTGGATACATAAAAATGCCACCTTTGAGCAGGTTGCGGTGCACATCACTCACCATGCTGCCGATATACCTTTGCGTATAGGGGCCACCGGTAGTTTTGTCTTTCGCCTGGCAGGCGTTGATGTATTGCTTCACGCCTTCTTCGTAGCGTAAAAAATTTCCATGGTTTACAGAATATATCTTGCCGGTTTCAGGGCACTTGATATTGGGGTGGCTGAGGGTGAACTCACCAATGGATGGATCGAGGGTGAACCCATTAACCCCCCGCCTGGTGGCATAAACCAAAATGGTGGAGGAGCCATAGATCACGTACCCGGCCGCCACCTGTTTGATGCCGGGTTGTAAAAAATCAGCCTTGGTGGCCGGCTGCCCGATGGGCGTAATGCGACGGTACACGCTGAAGATAGTTCCGATGGATACATTCACATCAATATTGGCGCTTCCATCCAATGGATCGAATAAACAAACATATTTACTGTTATTGCTGATCTCGTCATCAAACACCACGATATCATCCAGTTCCTCACTGCCAATACCGGCGCAACTGATACCGTGCCGCAACACGCCCATGAACTGTTCATTGGCATATACATCCAGTTTTTTCACTTCCTCTCCCTGCACATTCACTGTTCCATAATCTCCGAGGATATCCACCAGCCCGGCTTTGTTCACTTCCACATTCACCCGCTTGGCGGCCAGGCCGATATCGCGGAGCAGGCCGGACAGTTCACCCGTTGCGTGGGGAAAATCTCTCATTTGCTGGATGGTAAATTCATCAAGGGTTTGAACCCTGCGGTTGATCATTGTCATAGCATGCTTTTTTGCAATCGTTTGAAATGAATAAAGGCGTTCAAAAATAATTAAATGCTTTTATAAATAACAGCCAATCAGCGCAAACGTGCCCGGCATCAAGATTGACAAAAACAGTTGAAAAAATTTCAATGATTCTTTTAGATATTTGCAACTCAGAAAAAAATAACCACGGGAATATGAAAGTTTTCAAGTTTGGCGGTGCCAGCATCAACAGTACAGAACGGATAAAAAATGTGTCGGGGATCATCAACAGCTTTTCGGGCGATAAAATCCTTATCATTATTTCCGCCATGGGAAAGGTGACCAATGCCCTCGAAAAAGTGGCGGAAGAATTTTACCAGGGAAACAAGGATAACGCGTTGGCGCTTTTTAATGAGCTGAAGCTGGAACATATACAGGTTGCTGAGCAACTAACGGGTAGCAGTATCCCGGCATTCAATGATCTTTTTACTGAAGTGGAATGGTTGCTGCACGACAAACCGGTACGGGAGTACGATTATTACTACGACCAGATCGTTTGCATGGGCGAGCTGTTAAGTACGGTGATCGTGAGCCATTATTTTACCCATTGCGGCATCGCCAATCAATGGCTGGATGTGCGGGATATTATGCGTACAGATGATAATTTCCGTGATGCCATAGTTGACTGGAACTATACGCAGGATAAAGTGAGCAGTGAGGTACTTCCCTTATTCAACCATACCAATATTGTGATCACACAGGGTTTCATCGGTTCCACCGATGAAAATGAAAGCACCACGCTGGGCCGGGAAGGCAGTGATTATACAGCAGCGATTTTTGCCAATATGCTTAATGCCGACAGCCAGACGATCTGGAAAGATGTGGAAGGGGTGATGAATGCGGATCCCAAAAAATTTCCGGAAGCCGTGTACCTCGAAGCGCTCAGTTATAATGAAGTGATCGAAATGGCTTATTACGGCGCCCAGGTAATTCATCCTAAAACCATTCAACCCCTGCAAAACAAAGGCATTCCATTGCATGTAAAATGTTTTATCAATCCTGCATTAAAAGGAACCATCATCAGCAATCAAGCTGTACACCACCTGCCCCCGATCATTGCGATCAAGGAAAAACAGGTGTTAATGGAATTTAAATCAAAAGATTTTTCTTTCATCGCCATCGGCAAACTGTATGCTCTCTTCAATGAATTAAAGATCCGTCCCAACCTGGTACAAAGCGGCGCCATCACTGTTTTGTGTTCGCTTGATGACAAATCAGACAAAGTGGAAAAGCTGGCTCTTGCAGCCAGTGCCAGTTTCGACGTGAGCGTGGAAAAAGATCTTACCCTGCTCACTGTTCGCCACTATAGCGAAGGCGTGGTAAAAAAACTTACAGCAGGAAGGCAGGAAGTGCTGAGCCAGAAAACAACGGAAACCATGCAGGTGCTGATGAAACAGGTATAAGTATCTTTGAGTCAAACCTAAATATTCTCTGAGAAAATTCGGTCTGTTTGCCCAACTGGTTAAAGGACAAAGCAATAAAAAACTGCTTCTTAACAAACCGCCCGCGGGTTACCTCACCCTTGGATCCACCCAGCCATACAGGAGGTCGGCCAGCATATTCACGAAGATAAAAATGCAACCGCTGATGAGTACAGAAGCCATTACCACGGGGTAATCCAGTTTCTCCAGCGCATCCACGGTAACTTTTCCAATGCCCTGCCAGCCGAAAATATATTCCACAAAAAAAGCACCGGCCAGTAATTCGGCAAACCAACCCGTGATGGCGGTGATCACCGGGTTGAGTGCATTGCGCAATGCATGGCGGGCAATCACGGTACGTTTTGGTAAACCCTTGGCATAAGCC
>CAYVLT010000276.1:0-6027 GCA_964452405.1 uncultured Ferruginibacter sp. | reverse complement strand
TACCCGGCTCCTGTTGCACTACAGCAAGTTCTTCAGGTCGGCCCAACTGTATTTTTCCTGCACCACGGGGCCCTTCATTAAAAAGATGGTTGGGTTGGCCCTGGCTGCTGTTTTGATGGCCGTTCCATCGCAGGTATATATAGGCAGGTTGTAACTGTTGGCAACATTAAAAAAGCTGTTGGCAGCTTTTGTATCTGCTGTTACCACATACAGGGGCACCTGTTCTTTTTTTGCTTTTTTGGCGAGGTCAGTGAATACATTCTGCCAACGATCAACATTTGCCTCTTCCATATTCCTGATGAAGAAAAGATAATAGTTCGGTTGAGTTAAGATGGCTTCAGTTGAATCGTTGCCCTGGCTGTCAGTTAAAGAAAAATCATTGATCAGTGGCACATTGTTCTTTCCTTTTTGTAACAGGGTTTGTTTACGATCTACAAAGGTCCAGGTGCTGTCAGGGAAATCGGTGGTAAAAGTTTTTTTCTCGCCATTCTTTTCATAGATAAAACTGTATTCGTATTTATCGGGCACCGCATCAGCCGGCATTTTCCGGAGTTCAAGAATATCATTCCCTTTTTTAAAAGGCAGGCAATCCACCAGCGGAAGGTGTTCCACCACGTGCATCTGCAGCAGGCCGGTGGCGATCACTGACACCAGCACCAATGCAAATGGCAATTTTTCTTTAAACAGTGGTTGAATATATTTCTGTTTCCGCATCAGGAAGATCACCAGCAATAACAATATAATGTCTTTGGTGAAAGTTTGAACAGGCGTAAGCGGAATACAATCACCAAAGCAACCGCAGGCTTTTATTTTGCCGCTGAACAATACATAACTGGTTAAGAAGGTAAAGAAAATGATCAGCAGCAACAGCAGCCGCATGGTGAGTTTTTTACGCCATCCTACCAGCAATGCCACCCCGAGCGCTACTTCAAACGTGATCATGATGATGGAGAACATGAATGAATGGCCATTGAGCCAGTTCATCACACCGGGTAAAAACGATTCGGCCCATTTCTCGAAAAACTCCTGCATCTTGTAGCTGAGGCCCAGCGGGTCGATCGCTTTTACAAGACCTGAAAAAATAAAGAGCGCTCCTACTAAAATCCTCGCAATGCTGACAGCTATTTTCATACAATATTGGTTTTTCGGTTCAGGGTAATGTTGGTTCACCGGCAAGTATCAAAGCGAATACGGCGTAGTTGAGTATGTCAAAAAAATTAGCGTCGATCCCTTCGCTGATGATCGTTTGCCCGTCGTTTTTCAAAATGCTTTTGATGCGTAAAAGTTTCGCCAGTATCAGGTCGGTAAAACTTTCCTGGCTCATCTCCCGCCAGGCTTCTCCATAATCGTGATTTTTATCCTGCATCAATTGTTTTGCTTTGGCCACCTGGGCATTGTACAATGCTTCCACTTCGGCCACTGGTAATTCTTCCGGATCGCCAACCGGCAAACCCAATTGTACAAGTCCGATCACCGCATAATTTAAAATACCCCTGAATTCACTCTGGATATCATCGCCAATTTTTTGCGCTCCTTTTTCCTGTATCGTCCGGATGCGCTTTGCTTTGATGTAGATCTGGTCAACTACCGAAATGGTGCGGTACACCCGCCACGATGTTCCATAATCTTTGGTCTTCTTCAAAAAAATATCTTCACAACTGCGTACTGCCTGGTCGTATTGTTCATTCGTGTTCATCGTAAGTTGAATCTGTCTATTTTTGTTTCCATCAAAATTACTTGATTCTGCCTGATGTACACAATCAACTGCAAAGGAAAATTATTGGTACTGCATAAGCCCGCCGTGATGGGCGTTATCAACCTCACACCTGATTCATTTTATGAAGGACACCTGCACAAAGGACTTGCAGCCGTAACGGCCATGGCCGGAAGTATGTTGCAGCAGGGCGCTGCCATCATTGATATCGGCGGACAAAGCACCCGCCCCGGAAGCACCCCGCTTACCGATGCAGAAGAAATGAACAGGGTACTGCCAGCCATCGATTCCATCCTGCAGGCTTACCCGGAAGCGATCCTTTCCATTGATACGTATCACAGCAAAGTAGCGGCCGCTGCGGTAACCGCTGGTGCCCGTATCATCAACGATATCAGCGCCGGCCATATGGATCCGGAGATGCTGGCAACAGCCGGCGCATTAAAAGTACCCTACATTGCCATGCACCTGAAAGGTACGCCGGCTACCATGCAACAGCAACCACATTACGACAACCTGCTGCAGGAAGTACTTGATTATTTTATTCAAACCATTCAGCGTTGTACCGAGGCAGGTATCTCCGACCTGGTGATCGACCCGGGCTTCGGTTTCGGGAAAACCATCGCACACAATTTCCACTTATTAAAAAACCTGTCGCTGCTGCAAATGCTGGAAAAGCCAATACTGGCCGGACTTTCAAGAAAAAGCACCATTTACAAAACCCTCGGTGTTACGGCGCAGGAAGCATTGAACGGCACTACCGTGCTTAACAGCCTTGCATTAATGAATGGCGCTGCTATTTTAAGAGTGCATGATGTAAAGGAAGCCATGGAAGCCATCACCCTCACACAGGCTGTACTACATTCCTGAATATGAAATAAAAAAAGCACCCGGTTACAGGTGCTTTTTGATATTGTGAGTGGCGTTTACTTTTTGGGTTCCTGCGCTTTTTGTGCTTTCTGAACGGAATCCATCAAATGTTTGCGTTCTGCTTCCATTTCTTTACGACGTGCTTCTGCTTCGGCCCTTGCCTGCGCTGTAGTGATGATGTCATCGATCTGCACTTCAAAAACCAGGTTGGCATTAGGTTTAATATCTTCACCAGATCCCTGCTTACCATAACCCAGGCTGGATGGGATGTACAACACAGCTTTGGCACCTTTCTTTAACAGGGTGAGCCCGTCGAGCCATCCTTTGATAACGCCGCCGGTTAATTGCACGGGGTACACTTCAGGATGGTGGAATGCTGTGTCAGTATTAGAATCAAACACTTTGCCACCATCAAGCAATTTGCCGGTGTAAAATACTTTGATCACTTTTGAAGTATCAGGCAATTCGCCTTCGCCCTGGCTGATGATCTGAACATAGGTACCCATCGGTGCTTTCACTGCCTGGATATTGTTTTTTTGCAGGTAGTCGCCGATGATCTTGTCATCTTTTTTCAATTGCTCGGCAGCCTGCAGTGAATCTTTTTTCATGGCGCCCTGCATCAGCGATTTGTAAGCCACTTCTGCATCATCTTTGGTTTTATAAATATTCACCACTTTAAAATGATCTATGATGTAGGCACCTTTCTTAATGAACGGGGGCGTATTGCCATGTTTCATGATGCTGTCGGTGAGTTGTTTTACAATGATGCTGTCGCCTTTGCGCACCTGGCTGAAAATTTTATAATACACGGGCGGAAGTGACGTTGAATCCAACGGAACCACCTGGTTCATCGCCTCTGCGGTGCTCATCAGCAAAGTGTCCTTGTTATTACCTTTATAGGAACGGTCGAAAGCGATTTCAAAAAACTGCCCGTTTTTGATCACACTGTCTTTTCCGTCTGAAATAATTTTATATTCAATTCCCTCTCCTGCTTTTTTAAAAGGAGCCGTACAACCTGCCAACAATACCATTGCTGCCGCTGCCAAAAAGAAAGATTGCTTCATCGTGTTTGTTTTATTTTTAAAAATCATAATTACTCAGTTGTTCCTTGTTCTCCTTCATGGCCCTGATGAACATTTTCACCACTTCATCCAGCGGTTCTTTGTTCTGCCCGCCGGCTGCATTGAAGTGACCGCCCCCATTAAAATATTTCCTGGCAAACGTATTTACATCAAACCCTTCTTTACTCCGGAACGAGCTTTTGCGCTCTTCCCCACGGTCAATGATGATGGCCGCAAGCTTGATGCCTTTAATGCTCAGCGGGTAATTCACCAATCCTTCTGTATCGCCGGTGGTGATGTTGTATTTGATCAGGTCGCCCTGGGGAATGGCAATAAGGGCGGTGTTATATTCATAAAAAATCTCCATGCGGTTCATCAGCACGTTGCCGATGAAACGAAACCTCGCTTCCAAAAAATTATCAAAAAGGTTTTCATGGATCTTGCTGTGATCAAATCCTCGTTCTTTTAAATTAGCCACCATGGCATGCACGCTGCTGGTGGTGGAAGGAAAACGGAAAGAGCCGGTATCAGTCATCACGCCGGTGTATAAACATTCCGCCACAGCTGTATTGATCTTGTCATCGTAGCCGGCAGCTTCTATGAAATCATACACCATCTCGCAGGTACTGCTTTTGCTTGTATCGCTGATGCCGTAAGCAAATTTTTCAGCCTGTGGTTCCTGGTGATGATCGATCAGTATCCGCATTCCCTTTGCATTGCCCAGTTTGTCTTCCATTTTTTTGGTACGACTGAGGGTATTAAAATCCAGGCAAAAAATCCAGTCCGCTTCTTCGATCAGTTTATCCGCCGCCACCTGTTGACGTTCATATTCCAGCACATTTTTTACTCCGGGCATCCAGTTTAAAAAATCCGCCCAGTTGGTGGGTGAAATCACAGTGGCCTGGTGCCCCAGTTGTATCAAAAAATGGTAAAGGCCCAGGGTTGAGCCCATGGCATCGCCATCCGGCTTCTGGTGCATGGTGATCACCACTTTTTTAGGAGTGGCAAGCTGGGAAAATATTTCACTTACAGGTTGCATAAAAGAGGCGCAAAAGTAACGGTTAGTTTCCAGTTTAGCAGTTGCCTGCAACAGTTTTTTGCGAATGAATAACAAAAACAGCCGGCAGAAAAGGGAAAACAGTCTATATTTGCGGCTCAAAAATGATACTATGAGTAACAGGACATTCACCATGATCAAACCGGATGCTACAGAAAAAGGATATACCGGTGCTATCTTAGAAAAAATCAACGCAGCAGGTTTCCGCATTGCAGCTATAAAAATGCTTCACCTCTCTGCTGAAAAGGCAGGTGAGTTTTATGCCGTTCACAAAGAGCGCCCGTTCTACGGCGAACTGGTTGAATTCATGAGTCGCGGACCCATCACTGCCGCAATTCTTGAAAAAGAAAATGCCGTGGAAGATTTCAGAAAACTGATCGGGGCCACCAATCCTGCCCAGGCGGCGGAAGGCACCATCCGTAAATTATATGCAGCTTCTGTTGGTGAAAATGCCATTCATGGAAGCGACAGCGATGAGAATGCAAAAATTGAAGGCGACTTCTTTTTCAGCAAACTCGAACAGTTCTGATAACACACATTTCCTTATAAGGCGCCTCCAACCTGGTTGGGGGCGCTTTTTTTTGGGGCTGTCGGCATTAACGCAGCATGCTATAACAGTCGGGGCTATCCGCTGCTGCTGCGGCCACATCGCCGGCACACCTGCCTTCACCGCGGCATCCGCTACTATCCCCCAGCTCTTCTGCCGGTATTTCAGTGTTCAGCAACATAAAAAATAGCAATTTATTGCTATAGGCAACGCTTTGTAATAGGGGTATTTTTAGTGTTAAAAGTACTTTCATGGGTACCATCATCATACCTGATAACGAAACCATGCACCAGGTGCCCTTCACAGAGATCATACGGGTGGAAGCACTGAGTAATTACAGCAGGGTATATTTTGCCAACGGTAAAAAACTGGTTGTTGCTAAGGTGCTGCTGTGGTTCCAGGAAAAGTTGCCAGCAGAGTATTTCGCCAGAATTCACCGAAGCCACCTGGTGAATAAACATTTTATTAAGGGATTACTAAAATCCGACACGGGAATACTCGAACTCCAAAATGGAGAACAACTCTGCATCAGCAGGAGAAAACGGGCAAGCTTTCATACATTTTATTCAATCAACAAATCACTTTTCAACCATGGAAAAAATCTTTTGTAACGATAACGGCAAAAATAATGTACGATCTTTTTTAAGGCAGTTTTTTGAGGTCGCATGCCTGTTGTGTATTTGCCAAATATCCATTGGTCAGTCGGCACTCTACCCGAGCCGTATGGGCGTCACTGGATCTCTTATAAATGTTGGCATCGCCGGAGGAAGCATGAGCTTCA
>CAYVLT010000275.1:0-6078 GCA_964452405.1 uncultured Ferruginibacter sp. | reverse complement strand
TTTACCCGCTTTAGATGCCTGGCCTCTTTCTGCTTCGCTTACCACAAAGCCTCCACATACGGAGTAATAGGTGGCGGCAAATTTATCATCATTACTGAGTGTTACCAGGAAGCTTAATGCGTTGGGATGATAGGGTAACGATTCCGTGTACATGAATTCAATGTCTTCTGCAGGATCAAAATCTATTTCGTGTTTCCCTGCCAGCAGCAACCGTTTCATGGCCCGGATGTCGTTGATCTTTGAATGAATTTCTTCCACGGCAAAACTCACCGGGTCTTCCCCGCAAAGTCCCAGTTGCACCGCCACATCTGTGCCGTGTCCATGGCCGGTTTTAGCCAAAGAGCCATACAACAGCACTTCCACAGCAGTTACCTGTTGCAACAATTTTTTTTGCCGTAGGGTCTCTAAAAACATCAGGGCCGCCCTCCAGGGACCGAGGGTATGGCTGCTGCTGGGGCCAACCCCGATCTTGAACATATCTGCTATGGAAATGGCTTCGTGTCCCACGGTGAAAACTATTGTTGTTAATTGGTTACATCAATCAGCGAAACTTCAAAAATCAGGATTGAATTCGCAGGGATGGTTCCTACGGCATTGCTGCCGTAAGCCAGTGAAGGCGGCAGGAATAATTTTATTTTACCTCCTTTTTTTATGAGTTGAAGTCCCAACTGCCATCCCTTGATGAGTTGGTTCAGCGTATAGGTTTGGGGGTTATTGAGTTCATCGGCCGAAGTAAATGTAACATCATTGGTAAGTTTACCTTCATAGGATACCCTTACAGAAGAACAGGTATTGGGTGTGATGCCGGTGCCTGCATCTTCAACCAGGTAGTAGAAATTATTATCGTGCCTGGTAACGGTGCCGATCAATCCTTTGTTGGCGAGATAGGTTTGCAGATCGGTAAGTTCATTCGCAGGCGCCACAGTAGTGGGGTTTTCAGGCGTACAGGTGTACGTGTCGTTATTTTTTTTACAGGCAGTCATCACCAGGGGAACGGCGAGCATTAAAAGAAATTTTCTGTACATGTGTTGTTTTATTTTTTTTATTACGAATTGCTTTGTTGTTGACCGGTTTCTTTTTCCTGTTTTAATTTCAGTATCTTATAAACCTGTTCGTTGTTCTCCCATTTAAAGTGCATCCTGAAAAAAGCATAGAAAAAAATGATGATCAGCACGGCAAATGTAGTGGTAATAAACATTCCGGGAGAGGTTCCCGAAATTTTCATGTACCAGTCGGGTAGCCAGATGCGAACCACCACGATGAACAGGAGGATCGGCAAGGCAAAAAGCAACGACATCGGCAAACCTTTTAAAATTTTACCGATGGTGCTTCCTTCTCTTTCGCGGTTGCGTTCCCAATAGTCTAAAAACTCTTTTTCCTTTTCTGTCAGCATCCTGCAAAGTTAGCCATAAACTCATGCAGGTTTTGCAAATTGCTCAAGATTAGGTAGGTTTGTTACAACCTAAATAGCAGCTTGTGAAAATAGAACAACTGATCGTTCAGCATTTATACAACAATAAATCTGTTACGCTGCAGGGGATCGGTACTATTCATCTTAGCCCATCTGTTACCCTGCCTTCGGAAGGCGATAAAGATGCCGCAATTCCCGACAATGCTTTTTCTTTCGACTATAATTTAAGAGCCGGGGAAGATGATGCGCTCATTCAATACATCATGCAGCAAACCCGCAAGATCAGGCCACTTGCTGCTTCTGACCTCGAATCCTATTCCATCCTTGCCAAGCAGTTTTTAAATATCGGAAAGCCGCTGAGTATAGAAGGAGTGGGTACCATTCTCAAATCTCAAACAGGTACCTACGAATTTGTGCAGGGTTCCTTTGTATCGCCTAAACTGGAAGAAATTTCCCGCGAGGTAAAAGAAAGAACGGAGGACGAAATTTCTTTTGAAAGCCCGGTACATAAAACCGGCAACAGCAAGAAGGCGCTTGCCCTTTTGTTTATTTTATTGTTCCTGGTATTGGCCGGCTTTGGATTGTATTATTTCATGTTTAAAAAGAAGCCGGCGCCGGTGGCAACAATCGAACAGGTGATCCCGCCGGTGCAGCGGGTGGTGGCAGATACCACCAGGCCCGATTCAAACCTGGTGTCCAAACAACAGGATACGTTGGTACCGGCAACTACACCCGTTGCACCTGATACCGGTATTTTTAAAGTGGTGGTAAAACAATATAGCAACAAACCCGCTGCCACCAAGGCTTTCAACACTTTCACCGCCTGGGGTTATAAAATGGAATTGATCGAGCACGACAGCACACATTATGAACTGGCGATTCCTTATCACCGCCCGCTTTCTGATACAACACTCACAAAAGACAGTCTTTGGCGGGTATTCCAGGGAAAAACTTATATCATTCCAATGAAACCATAACGGCCTTTCGCCAGATGAACAAGCAATACAGCAACTATTGGAGCCTGGTTTTTATCCTGGTTTGCCTGGTGGATATTTTTGCCGTTATTGAAAGCGCTGCCTGGCTGCACTTCGCTGCCAAACCGTTATTAATGCCCTTGTTGATCGGGTGGTTGTATTTTTCTTCTACACCAACAGGAGGGAAGAAGCTGGTGCTTACCGGTTTGCTTTTTTCGTGGTGGGGAGATACCTTACTTTTATTTGACCATAAAGGCATGTTGTTTTTCGCAGCCGGGTTGGTTTGCTTCCTGGCCACGCATATTTTTTACATCCTTTATTTTTCCAGGACGCCTCACCGTCCACCATCGTTGCTGAAAAAAAAGCCATGGATCAGTATACTGGTGATTGCCTATGGAACCAGCCTGCTGATATTGCTTCTTCCCGGCCTCGGCGCACTTAGAATACCGGTAATCATTTATGCCATCGTGATCTGCAGCATGCTGCTATCCAGTTTTCAGGCCTTCAACCGTGTGAGCCAACCTTCCGGTTTTTTATTTATTGCCGGGGCGCTGCTGTTTACTTTGTCTGACTCCCTCCTTGCATGGAATAAATTTTACAGGCCTGTTCCCGGCGCTGGTGCAGCCATCATGGCCACTTATTGTGCGGCCCAGTTGCTGATAGTAAAAGGATTTATTGTCCGACGGGCATGAAAAATCGCCTTTTTCATGCGGGAAAATTGTCAAAGGCGGATAGGCCATCCTGTGAGTAGTATTTCTGTTGCGGGAAGTTGTAATCAATATTCCTGTTCCAGCGGGTGTATCATCAATTCATCCACTACCACATGCGCCGGCTGACTGGCCACATATATTACTGCATGGGCCATGTCTTCATTTTTTAACCACCAGCTATGACTGGTATGGCCTTCCGGGTCGGCATGGAAAGAGGAGTCAACCAGCCCGCTATACAATACACTCACTTTTATGCGATGCGGCCTGAGCTCTTTGCGGATGGCCATGCTGTATGCATCCTGTGCATATTTGCTGGCGCAGTAAAGGGATCCCCCGGCAAATACCCGCTTAGAAACATCGCTGGCGATATTGATGATGTGACCGCTTTTATTTTTTTTCATGATGGGAATCACAGCCTTGGTAGCGATAAAAGTGCCCTTAACATTGGTGGCGAAAATATTATCCCATTCAGCGGCGCTGATTTCTTCAGAAGGCTTAAAGATGCCGAAGCCGGCATTATTGATGATGATATCAATGGTACCCAGTTGCTGTATGGCTGATTGTACCGCATTGTTTACAAAAACTTCATCGGCCACATCGCCGGCAAACACGAGGCATTTGATACCATTTACCTCGGCCTCTTTTTTTACCGCCTGTAGTTCGTTTTCACTCCTGGCCAACAAAACCAGGTTGGCGCCAAATGAAGCCAGTTGAAGTGACACCACTTTTCCGATGCCTTTTGAAGCACCTGTTACGACAACAGTTTTACCTTGCAGATTTCCCATGAGCTTGTGTTTTATGCCTATAAATGTAGCCTTAAAAACAGAATAATAATATTTGAAGTTTCAGGCTGGTTTATGCGGGCATTAACAAATTATTAAATACCTTCCCTGCCATGAAAAAACCACATCAATTTGTCTTTTCCACTGAGTCTGAACCGCACAGGATCAGGACCAAGAAAATTCTAAAAGAACATCCGGAGATCAGGGAACTGATCGGTAAAAATCCATACACTTTTTTCGCCATTCTTGGTTTGGTGGCATTCCAGGTGGCAGGAGCCTGGTTCGTTTCAGACCTGTCGTGGTGGATCGTTATCGGCGCTGCCTACCTGTTGGGGGCCTTTGCCGATCATGCTTTGTTTGTGATGATACATGAGTGCTCACACCGGTTATTGTTTAAAAAACCGGAGGCCAACCGGTTGGCTGGTATTTTGGCCAATGTACCACAGATTTTTCCCAGCTCGGTTTCATTTGAGCGCTACCATATCAAGCATCATTCCTTCCAGGGAATTCATGAACTGGATGCGGATCTTCCAAATTACTGGGAAGCAAAGTTGATTGATAATTATTTCATTGGAAAGGTGATATGGCTGTTGTTTTATCCTTTATTCCAGGTATTCAGGATCGGCAGGTTGAAAGAGATCAAACCGTTTGATGGCTGGGTGGCGCTGAACTGGGCGGTACAAATTGCCTTTACTGTAGCCATCTTCTGGTTCTGGGGCCCTAAGGCTTTTATTTATTTATTGGCCAGTTTTTTCTTTTCCGTAGGACTACATCCACTTGGCGCCCGCTGGATACAGGAGCATTACCTTACCCATGGTGAACAGGAAACCTATAGTTATTATGGCCCATTGAACAATGTCGCTTTCAATGTGGGATACCATAATGAGCACCATGACTTTCCTTCTATTCCCTGGAATCGCCTTCCAAAGATCAGGGAAGGAGCGCCTGGTTTTTACAACACTTTATTTTTTCATAAATCCTGGACGCGGCTATTTTTCCGTTTCCTTTTCGACAAAGAGATATCACTTTATTCAAGGGTGGTACGGAAAGACCGTGGCAAGGTGAAACTTACGGATGAATCAAAACCAGATGTTGAACTGGTGAATGTATAAGATAACCGGCCCCTGACACTGGGGCCTTTTTTTTATCCGGTGGTATGGGGGATGGCTGGATGAAATGCGTGCATACTTCGGAAACAGGAATAATTCAAAGGCTGCCGAAGCAGCCTTTGAATTATGTTAGCTTTTGAAAAGTGTAAGCAGTTGGGTGAGCTTTTCTTTCAGTTCCTTCCTTGGAACGATGAAATCGAGGAAACCGTGCTCTAGTAAAAATTCACTGCGTTGAAATCCCTCGGGCAGATCTTTCTTAATGGTTTCTTTGATCACCCTTGGGCCGGCAAACCCGATCAGGGCGCCCGGTTCTCCGCAGATGATGTCGCCCAACATCGCAAAGGAAGCAGTGGTACCACCAAAAGTGGGATCGGTACACAGCGAAATGTAAGGCACTTTGGCATCGGCCAGTTGTGATAACTTACCGGAGGTTTTTGCCAGTTGCATCAATGAAAATGCGCTTTCCATCATCCTGGCGCCGCCACTCTTATTGATGATCATAAAAGGAATACGGTGCTCAATGCAATAGTCGCAGGCCCGTGCTATTTTTTCCCCCATCACGCTGCCCATACTTCCGCCGATAAATTCAAAATCCATGCAGGCAACCACGAGGTCCTGTTCATTTACCTTTCCGCGGGCCACCGTGATCGAGTCGTGGATATCTGTTTTGGAATAGGTTTCTTCCAGGCGCTTGTAGTAGGGTTTGAGGTCAACGAAACCGAGATAGTCTTTCGAGATCACCTGCTCAAAAAGTTCCCTGGCTGTGCCTTCATCAAAAATGATGTTGAAATATTCATCACTTCCGATCCGGTGATGGTATTCGCATTTCGGGCAAACCGACAGGTTTTCCTTTAATTCTGAAATGGTGCAGGTGTATTTGCAATTCGGGCATTTACTCCAGAGTCCTTCAGGTGCATCTGCCTTGTCTTTTGTTTCAGTCAGGATCCCTTTTTTATTCCGCTTGAACCAGGAACCGCTGCTTTTGGTATTACTACCCTGCGCATTCGCTTCCTGGCCACCCAATAGGGCCTCAAAATCTTCATCTCTTGTCATGGTCATTGATTTTTCCATCTCCGTCTTTTTTAATATTGG
>CAYVLT010000274.1:0-6106 GCA_964452405.1 uncultured Ferruginibacter sp. | reverse complement strand
ACATATCGCAACCAGCAGGTATGTGTTACGGGCACCCTGAAGGAGTATAAGGGAAGAGCCGAGATCATCATCACCAAACCTGATGAACTGCAGGTGCAGTAACCTGCTCAAAAGTTGCTACACTTCTATGGCATCATATACTACCACCTTCTTCCAGAGGTGGCTGTACTTTTGTACAAAGGCCTGGTGAATCGGGTGGTCCTGGTAAACTTTCTGAGCAGCAGCATCAGCAAAAAACATGAGCTCACTCACCTGCCAGCTCGCATCCACCACCTCTCTTTTTTCCGTATCTGCCGGTACCGCGATGTGCAGTTTTTGTACGGTTTCAATAGCGGCAAGGGTTCTTAGTCCTTCGATCAACTGGTCCCTGTCTTCCATGGAACCAGGATGCTGAAGCCAGAAAAAAACATGATGTACAAGTGTCATAGCAGGTTGCTTGGGTGAAGCGGTCGTTTTCATTAACGACAACCCGGTAATACCGGCAGCAGTCAGTATGAAATGGCGACGCTTCAATAGTTTGATAATTGATTAGTGTCAATAAAAATACAATAATCCGAAACAGGAAATGACACAAAAAATAAATACCGGCTGCAAGCCCGTATACTGGCAGTAATTGTAGTCTTCAATAAAAGCTGTTGATTGAAAAAAGCGGGGCGTTATTACTGCCCTTCCCTGCTTTAGATTCAGGTGGGTTCAATCACCCAGGAAACTTCTCCACCAGTAGCCGGAATTTTTAATCGTACGCAGTTGGGTTTTAAAATCAACATGTACCAATCCAAACCTTGCTTTGTATCCCTCGCTCCATTCAAAATTATCGGTAAGTGTCCATGCAAAATATCCTTTTACTTTAACACCCTTTCTTTGGGCCTTGTGCACGGCCTGCAGGTATTGTTGAAAATAGGCGATGCGGTCTGCGTCATTCACCACGCCATTGGTCAATGTATCTTTAAAACAGGCGCCACTTTCCGTAACAATGATCTCTTTAACGCCACCATACAACCAGAACCTGCGCAACATCCGGTAACAACTTTCTGCGTTGATCTCCCAGCCCAACGCAGTATGTGGTACTTTCCTGGTAACCGCCCTTACTTCACTGGCATGCACCAATGGAATTATCGGATTATGCCTAACCGTTAGTGAAAAATAATTTTGTATACCGATAAAGTCAAAATCAAACCGTAGCCTGTCAGTATATTTCCAGGCTTTATTGTGCAGGTGCAATTTTTCGAGCAACAGAAAACCTTCTTCCTGCGGATACCCCCTTCCGAGGGCTGGCTCAATAAATAAACGGTTTAGCAACGCATCCATCCGCCTGGCTGCGGCTACATCTGCCGGATTATCCTTGTAAGGCATTACCTCACTGCAGGAAAAACTGGTACCGATATGTGCCTTGCTTACAATGTCTCTTACAATCCTACCTCCTTCCGCCTGGGCCATGGCCGCGTTGTGCACCGCCGACAGAAACAACTCAAGATTCTTTTTCCCCGGTGCGTGCCTGCCTAACATATAACCCAGGCTGGTGAAGCCCATTGGCTCATTCAGGATGATCCAATCTTTCACCTTGTCGCCAAACTCTTCGGCACACAAACTGGCAAAACGTGCAAACCATTTTAGCACCTGGTAGCTGGCCCAACCACCTTCTTTTTCCAGCGCCTGGGGAAGATCCCAATGATACAGGGTAACATAGGGTGTTAATCCCAGCGCCAGGCACTCATCTATAAGGCGGTGATAAAAGGCAATACCTTCTTTGTTCACCCGGCCCGTACCCTCGGGGAGAATGCGGCTCCAGGAAATTGAAAAACGAAAAACAGTAAAACCTAATGCCCTCGTGAGTAAGAGATCGTCTTTATAGCGGTAATAAAAATCGCAGGCGGGAGAAGGCTTTCCGCCACCTTTTATTTTTCCTGCCCTTCGGGCAAATACATCCCAAATAGAAGCTCCGCGGCCTTCCGCATCACAGGCGCCTTCGTTTTGCAGGGCCGACATGGCCACCCCCCACAAAAAATCCTTTCCGAATGTACTTTTAGTCAGCATGATCTTCCCGGGATGAATATTACTCCTGCGAAGTTGACAACTGAATGTTATTTGAATATTATCTTTTTTGTTAGCCGCACCACCCGCTACCGGCAGGTGCAAGGAAAGAAAATCATTTTCTCAGGCGTATCTTTTATATTGCAATATGACCAAAACACGACTCGAAGCATTCAGTGATGGCGTTATAGCCATTATCATCACCATCATGGTACTCGAATTAAAAGTACCACACAGTGCAGATTGGGAAACCATTCAACACCTGGTACCGGTATTCCTCAGCTATGTACTGAGTTTTATTTTTTTAGGCATTTACTGGGGCAACCATCATCACCTTATGCATACCATCCGCGGTGTCAACAGCAGTATTTTATGGGCTAACCTGCACCTGTTGTTCTGGTTGAGCCTGGTACCATTTGCCACTGCATGGATGGGTGAAAGTAATTTTGAACTGACAACGGTGGTTGTATATGCGGTGCTGGCCGACCTTTGTGGTATTGCGTATTTTATTTTGCTCAAAACAATTACAAAGCATGAGGCTAAGAATGAACCAATGTTGAAAGTGCTGAAGAAACAGACTAAGAAAGGAATGTGGTCGAATATCTTTTACACGGCAGCCATTCCACTGGCTTTTGTTAAACCCTACCTTTCCTGCGTTGTATTTACCATTGTATCGTTGATGTGGATCATCCCCGACAGGAACATTGAACGCACACTGCATAACCACGAACTATAGCCGAGAATGCTTTCCACCAAACTTACCCGCTTTTATCTCAACCTGCAACCACCACCACTGGGAGGTGGTTTTGAATGGCTGTTTCCTCAACAGGAAGCGGCCGTTAAAAAAATAACGCGCCAGTTTTACAAAAAATTTTATTCGGACAATGCACCGAGAAGAATGATGATCGGTATCAATCCCGGCCGCTTGGGAGCAGGGATCACCGGCATCAACTTCACTGCACCCAAACAATTAAAGGAAGATTGCGGCATCGGGCATTTGCTGGGCACATCCTCTGAACTTTCTGCCGCATTTATATACGAAGTGATCAACAAGATGGGAGGCGTACAGTCATTTTATCATAACTGGCTGATCACTTCAATGTGCCCGCTTGGCTTCATTAAAAATGGTAAAAATGTAAACTATTACGATGATAAAAAGCTATTGGAAACCGTAACGCCATTTATGGCAGACAATATCAACCAACTCCTCTCGTTCGGACTGCTTACCGATTACTGCATTTGCATCGGGGAAGGCAAGAACCTTGATTTTTTAAACAAGCTCAATATGCGCTATGATTGGTTTAAAAAGATTATTTCGTTGCCGCATCCCCGTTATATCATGCAATACAGGCTGAAAGAAAAAAATTCGTTCCTGCAGCAATACCAGCAAGCCTTGCAACATCAGCCGGTATAATATTTCAAAATTTCTTTCACCTCGTACACATAATGACCACGGAACAGGATTGCGTGCACCAACAGCGGGTACAATTGTGCCAGCCGGAGGCGCTGTTGCCAGCCGCGTTGCAGGGGATATAACTCCTGGTATGCCTGGTAAAAAGCATCATCAAAACCTCCAAATAATTTCGACATCGCAATATCCATCTCCCGGTGTCCGTGGTAAACAGCCGGATCAAAAATTGCCACCGCCCCTCCTTCAGTGATCATAAAATTACCGCTCCAAAGATCACCGTGCAGTAATGCCGGTGGCTCCACAGGAAACAGTTGATCCAATTTTTCACAAAGAGCCGTTGCATGTAAAAGGTCAGCCTGGTCGAGTACCGCAGCAGTGTATAATTTATCTATAAGGGGCATAATACGGCAGCCGGCATAAAAATCAGCCCAGGTGTAATGGATTGTATTTACCTGTTGCAGGCTTCCGATATAGTTATCAGCCGGCCAGCCAAAAGCCGTTTGCGGCCTTCGATGCATTGCCGCCAGTTGATGTCCAAATTGATGCCAGGTATTTTTTTGCATCGGCTTCTTTTCGATCCACTGCAATAATAAATATTGCCATCCGTCCGAAATTCCAACGTCGATAACAGGGGGTACCCGCAACTCACTTTCTGCAGCGAGCGCTGCCAGTCCGGCTGCTTCAGCTTCAAACATTCCCGGGTACAGGTTTGCATCATTTATTTTAAGGAAATAACTGCCGTTGGTTGTTTGCAAACGAAAAGCTGCATTGATATCACCTCCGGCAACCGGGTCTGTTTGAATAGCGTTTATCCCTGTTTGTTGTATGATCCGTTCCAGGTGCATAAACTTACTGCATGATCTTTTTTACGATATTGACCAGGAGGGTGATCAGCCCACTCACCAGCAGCATGGTGGTAATCGGGAAATAAAAGCGGACATGCTCCTTTTCGATACGGATATCTCCGGGTAACCTGCCGATCCACTGAAGCTTGTCGTGAAAAAAATAAATGAACAAGCCTGCAATGAGCAGCAGCGCACCAAGCAGCATCAGCCATTTTCCGGTTTCGTCATTCATCGTACAAAAGTATTGAATCCGGCTAACAGCGTTTAATTATCCGGCTATTCACTAACTTTCAGCAGTAAATGCAAGCGGTACAAGCACTCATACAGCAATTCCAGCTTCAACCACATCCCGAAGGTGGTTGGTACAAAGAAACTTACAGGAGTACGGAACTGTTTACTGCCGGTGCCTTGCCCGGCAGGTTCGGTGGGAACCGTAATTTTTCAACAGCTATTTATTTTCTTTTGGAAGCTGGTAACTTCTCTGCCTTTCACAGGATAAAAAGTGATGAATGCTGGCATTTTTATGCGGGCGACCCTTTGGAAGTTTTTGTATTGCACCCCGCAGGTGCGCTCACGGTCACGCGGCTTGGTAATCGTTATGATAAGGGTGAACTCTTCCAGTACGTGGTTTCGGCAAATTGCTGGTTTGCAAGCCGGCCTGCTAAAGAAAGTTTGTATTGCCTGGTAGGGTGCACAGTGGCGCCAGGTTTCGATTTCGCTGATTTTGAAATGGCAACAGAACAGGTATTGGTGAAAGATTTTCCTCAACACGCTGCATTGATCAAAGAATTGTGCCGATAAAATTCGATCGCTCACCTGTAAAAAATAATTCGATGAATGATAAACTGCATGTGATTGTTACCGGCGCCACCGGCATGGTGGGAGAAGGTGTGCTGCACGAATGCCTGCAACATAAGTCCATTGAACATGAACTAACGGGATACCATGCCTGCTTTTTTTGTTTGGGCGTATCGTCGGTTGGCATGAAGGAGCAGATGTATTTTAAAATGACACATACGCTCACACTGCATGTGGCCGGAACGCTTGCCCGGCGCAACAATAACATGGTATTTTGCTATGTTTCCGGCTCAGGCACCGACAGTACCGAAAAAGGAAGCCTGATGTGGGCCCGGGTAAAAGGAAAAACAGAAAATGACCTGTTGAAACTGCCCTTTAAAAAAGTTTACAATTTCAGACCGGGCATTATTGAACCCACCAAAGGATTAAAAAATACATTGGGCTTATACAAATATTTCGGATGGCTGTTGCCGGTTGCCCGGCTGTTTACCAAAGTGGTTACACTCCGTCAACTTGGTGTTGCCATGATCAATGTGGCTACAAAAGGCTATGCAAAAACGGTACTGGAGGTAAATGATATCATTGCAGCGGCAAACGAATGAGCTTACAACACGATCTCTCCTTTCATATAATAAGCACATTTACCACTCATAGTTACACGTTGATCGCTTACCTGTTCGCACCATATCTCGCCTCCTCTTGCTGATAATTGTTTGGCATGTAAAACTTTCTTTCCCAGTTTCCCGCTCCAGAATGGAATCAGTTGCGAATGAGCAGAACCGGTTACCGGGTCCTCCTCAACGCCAGCACCGGGCGCAAAAAACCTTGATACAAAATCCACGTTCTTTCCAGGTGCAGTGATGATCATTTTATCAAAATATTTTTTCATCAGCGTAAAATCAGGGGCGCAGTTTTGTACCGCTTCTTCATCCGTAAGCTCAACCAATATGTCACGACATTGATGCACTCCCACAATTTCAGTGTTGCCGATGATCGCCTCCAATACCGGGTTGTAGCGGTT
>CAYVLT010000273.1:0-6116 GCA_964452405.1 uncultured Ferruginibacter sp. | reverse complement strand
CGGTGGACATTACCTGCTACCACCCCGGTTATACTTTTGTAGAGAAGTTGCAAACCATTGCTACCAAATTCCGGCAGGAACAAGAAGACGAAAAGGAACGGCCCAATTATATGCGGCAATACTATGATGTAGCCTGCTTGTTAAAAAATGAGCAGGTGCAGCAATTTATAGACACAGAAGAATACAAGGCCCATAAAAAGAAAAGGTTTCCTGCAAAGGATTTTGCCATACCGGTTGCAGAAAACCAGGCTTTTCTTTTATCTGATGCAGCTTTACGGGATACTTTTAAAAAAAGATACGAAAAGACAAGTAAGCTTTATTATAAAGGCCAGATACCTTTTGATGAAATCATGAGTATTATTCAAACGAATATTGGCAAACTATAGTTATGTCTTCCCACTCAGCTTATCCTTCATATAATTACTTCCACCACCGTTATTACCTTCTTTAAAATATCCTTGCGATGCACCTGCATCTGCCATACTATTCGCAATTTTATTATAGCCGCCACCAAGTGCATCCCTTGTCATAGAGGCGCCGCCTGCAGCCACAGTACGGGTGGAAGTACTCATCATATTGGTTACCTTATAAAGCAATGTATTGCCACCACCGGCATGAATAATATAATTGGCAACAGAGGGAACGGTGAAATAACCGATGATACCGATAATCATGAATATCAGGTATGCTGTGTCTGTGGAACTAAAAAAGGTATCGCCGTTTGTTGCTATTTGCTGCAAATCCTCCTTCAGCATATTCTCCTGAATTTTTCCCATAATACCACCAAAGATGTTTGCAACTGGTAGCCATAAAAAAATGTTCAGGTAACGGGCAATCCAAACGGTAAGTGTATGTTGAAAGCCATCAAAGACTGCAATGCCAAATACCAACGGCCCAAGTATTGCCAGCACAATTAAATAAAACGTCCGGATGGTATTGATGCAAAGGGCTGCGGCCTCAAATAGAACTTTCAGCACTTCGGCCATCCATTGTTTAATGGAGTTACGGAAGTTGTAAGAGAACTTTGCGAAAGCAAATTTAATATCGTTACCAATGCTCTTTATCCAACCCTCGCTTTTATCGCCGTAATTGTATTTATACCATTTCTCCCTGTCGCCACTGCCGGATGGGCCTACATACATTTGCCAGTAAGCAGTTTTCTTAATGGCTTCTTCTTTCATTTCCAAAAGCTTTGCAACTGCCTTATCTGAATCAGTTACCATAGCTGCAGTTGAAGTAACAGTTGGTTTCATCACCCCGTTAATCATTGCAATAACAGATGGAAAAATTATTACTGCAAAACCCAAAACAAAAGGGCGGAACAATGGATAAAAATCTACCGGCTCTGCCCTGGCAATATGGCCCCAAACCCTTGCAGCAATATACCAGGTGGCTGCAAAGCCAGCGATACCACGGCCTACGCCGGTTAGGCGGCTGCATAGCGGCATCATATCATCATACAATTTCTCCAGCACTTCATGCAGACTGCGAATGCGGTTAGCCATGCCTTGTGCTTCGGCTAAATGAGGAATCAGCAATACGACCATTGCTATACAGACAACTCTTGCACACATTTTCATACTCACTTCTTTTTAAAATAGAATCACTATTTCCTTAGCCCATATAATCTGCGGCTCATTTCAATTTCTGCTTTTTCTGCTTTACGTTGTAGTGAAAGCAGATTGGTATTGTTGGTAAATTCTTTGAGGAAAGAATACTGCTCTTCCACCGAGAGATAAATTTTATCAATGGCCTGCAGCCGTTCATCATCACTCATTCGTAGCTTTCCTGATGTAATGACTATAGATAGTTCATCCAGGCTTTTTAAGCTTTCATTAAACAGGTTGCTGTACACTTTACCGAGGTAGTCAACTTCTTCAAGACTAAACTGCTTTTCTTCTTTAAACCGGTTATACGCCAATTTATATTCTCTGGCTATGCGTAGTTGATAGCTGATAATATCTGTAATACGCTTATACTTCTTTACCGCAGGGCTTACCTGCATCAAGCCCTCTAAAAATGTTTTATGCAGGTTAAAATTCCCCTGTGATATATCTTTAACGGCAGTATATCCTTTAAAGATTATTTTATACCCATCCTTCATGTTTTTTAAAATCTTTTTAAACTGCGCCAGTTTTTCAATGTTAAGCAACAGTTGTTGCACTTCATCACTTTGCGCTTTTAGTTGAAAACTCATACTGCACATAATCAAAATCACCAATAGCTTTTTCATTTCATTCCATTTATAAGTTTTGAACGGTTTATTTCCACCTGCTCTCCCAATCGCTGTACTGCCAGCAAACCCATATCTTCACTAAAAGAACAGGCAAAAGAATATTTATCTTGTACATCAGCATATAGCTTATCAATTCGTTTAAGCCTTTCATCATCCTTCATTTGTAATTCACCCGATGTTGTAACCAACATCAACTCATCTATGGTTTTCATACATTCATCAAGCAGGTTATCAAATACCTTTTTGCAATAGTCAAGTTCAGCTTCTGTAAACTGGTTTGTTTCCCTTACTTGCTGGAGTGTTTGTTTTGTTTGTTTGATGATTTTCACCTGGTAAGAAATTATATCCGCCACTTTAGCATACCGGCGGATTGCAGGATTTACATTTTTGAGCCGGTTAAAGAAATCCCGGTGCAGGTTGAAGTCGCCATTTTTAATATTTCGGATAGTATTGATACCGCCGCTTACAATGTTGTAGCCTTTTTTTTCATAACCAATATAAACCTGTAGTGCCGCAATTTGCTGCAGCAGGTATTTCTTTTGGGTTGACTTTTGATTGAGCCATTCATCTGTGGTTTGAGCAGTTGAGAGTAATGCCCCAAATAGAGTTGCTGTTGTTGATATCAATATCTTTTTCATACGTCACATTTTCTTTCTTCACAAATATTGTCTCGCTAGCGGCTTATGCCATACAGTTTTCTGACATATTCAATCTCACCCCGTTCGCTAGCCCGTTGTATGCTGAGCATCTTATTCTGATTGTTAAAATCTCTCAAGTCAACATACTGTTGCTCCAGGTTATCTGAAACAGTATTAATAATTTCCAATCGTTTGGCATCACTCATTTGCGTAGTAAAGGCATTCACTACTAAAAATAACTGGTCAATGCTTTTAAGGCTTTCATCCATCATGCCGGAATAAATGTTGAAAATATAATCCAGTTCTTCGGCGGTAAAATTTTTATCCTGTTTAAATGTGGCCCAGGCGCCTTTGTATTCATTTACCATTTGTACCTGCCGTTCTATGATATCTTTCACCCGGTTATAGTAAGCCAGTGCAGCTTTTACTTTCCATAGTTCCTTAAAATAATCATCGTAGAGTTTTCGCTGCTTTTCCACCCAATCTTTAATCTCATTCAGCTTTAGCTGGCTCATTTTATTTTCCAGTGTTTTTTGTGTGTTCTGCAGCCAGATGGTTTTGTTTTGCAGCCGTTGCATTTGCAGGTCAATGGCTTTGATTACTTTCTTGACTGCGGCTTTTATAATATCAACAATGGGAATTTGTGCTTTTGATTCCTGCATTGGCAAAAACATACAGCACATACTCAAACTCACAATAGCCAATAGCTTTTTCATGGTATGTCATTTTAGTTTAGTGTATTTATTTGCACCATTAAACATCAGGTTGTTCTTTGTATCAAAACTGAACGACTCCAATGTTTCGGTTTCTTGTAGCAGATTTTTCTCGCCATCATACAAACCAGATGTTTCAGTGATTTTATATTCCGGTTCTTGGGGCTTTCCATCCAATACCCGGTCGTATTTCCACCGTCTTTGAATTTTGTATTCATTAGCCGATTTATTTTGAAGGGTGATGACTAAAGTGTCATAAGCTTTGCCGAACTCTGTTTGGGTTTCCCGGATGTAAGTACCCGGAATGAACTCTTTAATGGCATCGCTTTCAGCAGAACTGCAACCGACAAACAGAAACGCAGCAACAAATGAGATAAACAGTAATGGTTTCATAACATATCATTTAATGTGATTAAATACCATTTCTTCTGCTAGTGCCTTAATTCCTTTTTCAATATCCCCGCCGAACTTTGCCGAATAAGCCTGTACTTTCACTTTTTCTTTCTCCTCTGTTGTGTATGCCAGGTATTCTTCCGGCGACACTTCTGTACGATAGACTTTGCTTAACACTCCCCCAAGAGAAATAAAGACTTCTTTATATTTTTTTGTCGGGTCATTGGCTTTGTTGATTGATAATACCAATGCCTTTTCTTTTTCAGTTAGCCCAAGCAACTCCTGTATCTGGTCGAACTTGTTTTGATACTTGCTTTGGTCTAACAATATTTTACAATCGCTGTTATTGATGATTGCCTGCTTCACCACCGGTGAAGAAATAATATCTTCCACTTCCTGAGTAACCACAATCGCTTCACCAAAAAACTTCCTTACTGTTTTAAATAAATACTTGATGTACTCTGCCATACCTTCTTTGGCTATTGCCTTCCATGCTTCTTCAATTAAAATCATTTTTCGTATTCCTTTCAGTTTTCTCATTTTGGAAATAAATACTTCCATGATTATGATAGTTACCACAGGGAACAAAATCGGGTGGTCTTTAATATTATCCAGTTCAAACACAATAAACCGTTGTTGCAGTAAATCCAAATTCTCCTTCGCATTAAGTAGGTAATCAAACTCTCCACCTTTGTAGTATGGCCTTAAAACGTAAAGAAAGTTTGATACATCAAAGTCTTTATCCTTCACATTATCGCCTTTCAGCACCGCTACAAAATCATCTTTCAAAAAGTCATAAAAACTATCAAAGCAGGGAAAGATGTTTTTATTGTTCTCCACTTTTTCAAAATATAATTGCAGGGCATTTGACAAAGCCACATATTCGCTACGGTTAAAGGTTTCATTATCTTTTTTCCAAAGAGCTAACAACAACGTCTTAATACTTTCCTTTTTCTCAGTATCAAGTATATCGCCTTCACCAATATAAAACGGGTTAAACTTAATCGGCTTCGTTTCAGAATAGGTGAAATAGTAGCCATTCACCATATCGCACAAACCTTTGTAGCTATGGCCTACATCTACCAGCACAATATGTGTGCCTTTTTCGTAGTAGCTCCTCACCATGTGGTTGGTAAAGAAAGATTTTCCACTTCCCGAAGGGCCCAAAATGAACTTGTTTCTATTGGTGCAGATGCCTTTGTCCATTGGTTCGTCCGAAATATCCACATGAATGGGTTTGCCGGAAAGACGGTCGCCCAGGCGGATGCCGATGGGGCTGACAGAGGAACGGTAATTCGTTTCTAAATTGAAAAAACAACAAGCCTGCGGACTGAATGTATCAAACGTATCATTCATGGGAAAGTCCGCAGCATTACCGGGAATACCAGCCCAAAATATCTGTGCAGAGCCTTCAGTTTCCAGTTTGGGTGTTGCATCCATTTGAGTTAGTGCAGATGAGCAGAGATTACGGATGGTTTTTAATTCATCCCTGTTGTCCGTCCATGCCAGTAAATTAAAATGAGCTTTTACCGGCAGCCGTTGCTCACTTATGGCTTCGTTTAAAAAATCATCTGTTGCCTGTTTGCTGATTGCATTTTCCCTGCTGTATGCGGAAAGGGATTGCAGCCGTAATCTTTTACTTTCTAATTTTTGTATTGTTTTTTGCACATCTTCAATAAATACATACTGGTTGTAGATATGGTTACAACTTAACAACTGCCCGATAGGCGAGGCAAAGCCAACACTGAATTTTGTTTTATCAGTCGAGTATTTATCATAGTTAATCCTTGAGCCGCACAAGGCAGGCACAAATTCTGCATCAGCCATAGTGTAAAGCTGGCAATGGTTTTCACCAATCTTCCATTCGGGTTTAAATTCAATATCTTTTAGTATTACTGAATCATTGCCCAGATTAAGGTAACGAAGTGTGAAGTCAGCTAATTGTTCATTCTCAATTTGCTTCATGCCGATAAAACCACTATCGGTAAGTATCTTTTGAAACTGCCCAACATGGTTCATAAAATCATGAAAGTGCTTTGGATTCAATGTTTCTTCAGGTACAATTGTTCTGCGAAGCAGGCTGCTGAAAATAGAAGATGATGTTTTTCGGTTCGCCGGTTTCTTTGAAAGCATTAT
>CAYVLT010000272.1:0-6127 GCA_964452405.1 uncultured Ferruginibacter sp. | reverse complement strand
AATACTGTGATAGATCTTGGCAGCGGTGCAGGGAACGATTGCTTTATCGCCAGGAAAGAAACCGGGCCGGATGGAAGAGTAATCGGCATTGATTTTACACCTGCGATGATAGAGAAAGCCAGGCAAAATGCGCAAAAGTTAGGTTTCAGCAACGTCGAGTTCAGGCAGGGTGATATTGAAAACATGCCCATATCAGGCAATATAGCCGATGTAGTAGTGAGCAATTGTGTTATGAATTTAGTGCCGGATAAAGCAAAGGCTTTTTCGGAAGTGCACAGGATTTTAAAACCAGGTGGGCATTTCAGCATTTCTGATATCGTATTGACGGGCGAATTACCCGGGCGGATAAAAACTGCTGCAGAAATGTATGCCGGCTGCGTGGCCAGCGCTATCCAAAAAGAGCAATACATCGACATCATAAAAAATGCCGGATTCAGTAACGTGCTGTTACAAAAAGAAAAAGCCATTATCATTCCAGACGACATCCTTAAAAATTATCTGTCGGATGAAGAAATCAGCATTTACAAGGCCAATAAAAATATCATTTTTAGCATTACAGTATACGCTGAAAAAGAAAAATCCTGCGGTTGTGGAACTAATTGCTGTAACTAAATAAAAGCAGGAACAGTTATTCCGCCTGGATAGTTTTATCATCTCAACATATATTGGCAGCAGTAATTATGTCATCAAAAAAAATATTGGTCTTGTGTACAGGCAATAGCTGCAGGAGTCAAATGGCAGAGGGGTATCTTAAGTTATACGCTGAAAACATCGCCGCTGTGTACAGTGCAGGCATCGAAACCCACGGAGTAAATCCGAAAGCCATTGCTGTGATGAAAGAAGATGGTGTTGATATATCTGGTCACACTTCCAATTGTATTGACGAGTATCTTCATATTCCATTCGACTTTGTAATAACTGTGTGTGACAATGCGAAGGAACGATGCCCGGTTTTTCCTGGCGGCACAAAACGCTATCATCATAGTTTTCCTGATCCGGCAAAAGCTACGGGAACGCAAGCTGAAGTTGACGCTTCTTTCAATGCAGTTAGACAGCAGATCAAAGACTACTGCCGGCAATTTGTAAATGATCATCTCAATAAAGTAACCATCGGTTTGTAATACTACTATACGGACGTTAGTGAATGGGAGGTTGCGGCCCGCGGTATCAGTGTCGCCGCCTGGATAAAAATCCATCCCGATTTTTTTCTGCAAATATTGACCGAAGATTCAAAAATGGAGATTGTATCAAGTGATACGTTCAACGTTGCTACAACTTGGTTTTACAACAACGTAATGCCTGTTTCATTGGCGCATAACAGGAAACCTGTAAGGCGTTTGATATTCTATTGCCGAAATATCTTTGATAATCATCTGTAGGAACTATACAACAAGTGTATCGCCTTTTCTTCGCAGCCTTGAATAACAAGAGCCTCTACACCTGCTATAATAATCAGCAGGTGGGAAGCAACCGGCTGATTTTGGTAAACAACACATTAAAATCGATCGGCTTCTCTATAACGTCATCTGCATATGCGTCGCGGAAGCCGGCAAGTTTGGATGTACTTGCTGAAATCAGGATGATCGGAACATGACCATAGCTGGAATCCATTTTTAAATTCCTGCAAATATCCCTTCCATCGTCGCCATCCAGCATCACATCCAGCAAGATCAGAGCTGGCATTCCCATGCCGAGACTCCGCATTAATTCACACTTTGAATTCGCCGAAACACATTGGAGTTTGCGACGGGTGAAAACAAAAGAAAGTATCTCCACCAATTCAGGCGAATCATCAACAATCAGAATATCGAAATTATTCATGGTATTTTTTTTGAGCTAATGATGGCAGATGATTAACTTAAAAAGTGGAGAAGAAACAGTTGTTGTTACGTCCTACGGCAACGATTTATAAATGCAGGATCAACAAATTTCGAGTTAACAGATATAAGATACAAACCAATCTCCGTAATAACTAATAAAAAAGACAGGTTTGTGCTAAGAAGCAAGGAATCAATCAAAAGGAGATGAAAATAAATTGACCTATTTGAGTGCTTTCAAAAAGAGTTCGGCCATGACGGATAAAAATATTACCTGGCTTGTGTAATATCACATCCTTAGTCATCCTTGTTCTAAAAAAACATTTATGCGCTTTTGCTTTTTCCTGGCACTCTCCTGCTGTTTACATCAATCCCTGTTCGCCCTGCAACCCGGTGGCGGTGGCGGTGTAATTATCCATACGATCACTGATAAGGATGGCCGGCAGGTTGATGCCCATGACCCCTTCCTGCAAATACGTATGTTTTATTTCAACGAAAAAGGAGGTTTAAACATCAGGGAATATTTCCCTTCCCAACAAGCATTATCCTTCCCTAAACATACCAGCATCGGCAAAAAAGGGATGTACATTCATCCCTGGTTACTTGCCAACAAACGTCAATCCATGCCGCACCAGATGCTTCAATTTATTTACCACGCAGATACGATCTTTCTTGAACTGGAAAATATACAAATGGAAGACGGAACTGGCATCAGTGATGAACTCGACAGCCTGCAGCTGATTCCGGGTTGGTACAAAATCTCCTTCGATGCACTCTACACACACTATGATTACCTATTAAAACAAAAAAAGAAGGAAGAAACGCAGGAATTTTACCGCATTCAAAGCCTGTTCAAACGCGGAATTACCAGGACTACTCTTGAGCCTTTAGGTACGCTTGACCTGCTGCAAAACCTGAACGATAATCTATTCACCACCGTTTACCTGCAAAAAGATCATACCCTTGATACACTGCGTTTGCCAGCCAAACCACTGTATCTGCTTCCAAGCGATTCGATTTTTCTAAGTGGTCAAAAACTTGACCTGAGACTTCACGATCAACCCATGATACTACACGACACAGTGCTTTACCGGATTTTACTGCAGTATCAAACAAACCGGGCAGCAGCGTTTGCACCTTCTCCCAATACTTTCCTGGCACTAGTGGTTAACAACAAGAAATATAAAATATTTACTAACGGTAAGCCTTACTCGGGTTACCTGAAAGTGTTTGTACCTTTTTCGGGCTTCAGGCCCGGTAATGTTAACATTAGTGGATTCAATGAATACATTTTACTCGTTGAGCAGGGAAACATTATAAAAAAGGAAGTGATCTACGATATCGATATCAATGAAACCTACCAACCGGTTAGGTTAGTTTAATTTCCACCCGGCAATTACCTGCTAAGCTATTTTTCCTGTTTCAAAACCACGGGCGCCCGATCGCACAAACAAACATCTTATCAGGACCAACTTAACACAGATTCAGAATCAACCCCAAAGTTGTCGCATGTACGCCTCACAGATATGAAAATACCTTTGATCTTTGCAGTATCAAATTAATGCCATGTGAAAAATCTCCGTTCTATACATGCCCACACCCGATTGCGTAATACAGGCACCGGGAAGTATTGGAGAAAATAGCTGAAAAAAGGAAAGAAGCTATTTAATGACGAAGCAATACCGGCGGCTTATGCTCTCAGCAAATGCATCACGACTAAAAATGATGTGATCATTGCCAGCTATCTACGTGCAGGTTATGTGATTACTGGTTCTGTTTGAACCTGGCAAAATAATCAATCAAAAAAAAGAACTTTCCATGAAGCGGCAAAAGTTCCCGGTCCAAAAGAAAAAAACGCGTGCTAAAAATGCTGGATTTACTGTTGTGCGATTTTTTTAATACCTTAAATTTAATATTGATCACTCCATAATAAAAGGCAATGAACGAAATGATTCAACGATACAATGTTGAACAGGCAGCCGGTGACAAAGAGATATGCTCCTTACTTGCAGCCACCATCGATAAAACGCTGACCGGCGCAGAAAGCAAGATATGGCATGCTCACCCGGTGTGGTTCTTAAATGGGAATCCTGTTGTAGGGTACAGCAAACAAAAAGCAGGATGGCGGTTGATGTTCTGGAGCGGAGCATCGTTTGACGAGCCGGCACTGATACCAGGTACCGGGAAGTTTAAAGATGCATCTGTTTTTTATACCGCCATTGAACAGGTAAATGTGAAAGACATCGGCCGGTGGCTGAAAAAATCGAAGACGATACAATGGGATTACAAGAATATTGTAAAAAGAAAAGGAAAATTAGAACGATTGACTTAATTTATCGGTATGAATAATAGCAGCAAACAGGATGAGCGTATTGCACAAATGACTTTCGCATCTGTATACCCACATTACGTAACAAAAGTGGAGAAAAAAAACAGGTCGAAAGAAGAACTGCACGAGGTGATCGAATGGCTCACCGGCTACAAGGCAAAAAAACTACAGCAGTTGATTGAAGAAAAAGTCAGCTTCGAAACTTTTTTTCAGCACGCCACACTTCCCGCAGGAGCCAGGCAGATCACGGGAACAATTTGCGGGTACCGCGTGGAAGACATTGAAAATCCCCTGACGCAAAAAGTGCGTTATCTTGATAAACTGGTGGATGAACTGGCCAAAGGACGTGCGATTGAAAAGATTATACGGGCACCCCGTTAAAAACGTAGTACGCAACTATTCGTCAACGTTACTCAGCAAAATCTAAATGGATTATTAAATAGAAAGTAGCCTATGCAGGAAAATAACAGCAATGGTAAGCCGGTACATACTGCGTTTGTACAAACTTATTTTCATGGAACCAGGGCAGCGCTTAACCTTGGAGATCAAATAGCAGTTGGCTTCAGTTCAAATTTCGGGGAGAGAAAAAAAGCGCAGTATGTTTTTTTAACATCCACCCTGGATGCTGCTATCTGGGGCGCTGAATTGTCCTGTGGTGATGGGCCCGGCAGGATATACCTGGTGGAACCTACTGGTCCTATCGAAGATGATCCGGATCTAACCGACCGGAAATTTCCCGGCAACCCCACCAGGTCGTACCGATCAATCCATCCATTTATCGTTGTGGGAGAAGTTTCCAGGTGGCAGGGGCATTCTGAAACGCAACTGGCCGCAATGAAAGAGGGACTGGAAAAATTAAACAAGAATGGTATCCGTTCTTTGAATGAATAGTAGTTAGCTTTAAAATCTCTGCTATATCCTCCAAAAAACTTATTAGTTTACGGCATTAAAAAATAAACAAGGATGAAAAAAATAGTGTTGACTACCACGTTGATCGTAAGTTCCTTCGTTTTAGGCTTCGCATTCAAATCAGTAATTGACAGCAAAAAAAATAAAACCATGAAAAAAGTAACAGGTATTGGAGGCATTTTCTTTAAATGTAAAGACCCCAAAGCTATCAACGAATGGTACAAAACGCACCTCGGTTTCGAAACCACACCCTATGGTACCAGTTTTGAATGGAGAGACATTGATGACAGTTCTAAAAAGGGACTCACCCAATGGAACCCCTTCGCGGAAAACACCAAATATTTTGAACCGTCTGCTAAAGACTTCATGATCAACTACCGGGTTGATAACCTGGAAGCACTGGTTGACGAATTAAAAAAGGGAAACGTGACCATCGTTGATAAGATCGAATCCTACGACTACGGGAAATTTGTTCATATACTTGACCCGGAAGGCAATAAGATCCAATTGTGGGAGCCAAAGGATTGATAAAAACCTGGCTGTTAAACACTTCACCTTTTTTCAAAAAGTCAGAATTATTTTTCGTACAGGCGGCACTGTGATAATCTCTTCCAGGTCTGCCGGATGCAAATGTTGTGTACACCTGGACATTTTCCAAACAGGTATTACCCGCACATTAACATCCGTTAATCGTCAGGATAAGTACCTTTAAAGATGAGAATACTTGTTCTGTTACTGTTGCTGTTAAGCTGTATTGGATATTCCTGCCACGAAGACAAGGCAAAGCCTGCACAGGTTAATGATACCCTGAACGCCACTTCAAACGCTTCACATTCTTATCAGCCTGGCTTGGGTGAATTTATGTCCGGCATACAGGTGCACCACGCGAAACTTTGGTTTGCCGGGCAAAATAAGAATTGGGAACTGGCCCATTTTGAGATCAGCGAGATCAAAGAAACATTGGAAGAAATACAGGAATACTGCGCTGACCGACCTGAGATCAAGGCGATCTCAATGATAGAAGCGCCGGTTAACAGTGTCGATTCGGCCATCAACGAAAAAAACGGCTCTG
>CAYVLT010000271.1:0-6141 GCA_964452405.1 uncultured Ferruginibacter sp. | reverse complement strand
GTTTTTGCTGGCAGGATTTTTAATGATCGCATATAGTAACACCGCCCATAACAGGCAGATCGGCAATAACAATAAACTCAGCAGTTCGTTGTTCAGCAGGTTTTTTAACAGCAGGTACACTGCTACCGGACCGGCCGCAATCACCAGTAACACAGTAAGGATGCGAATAAAAGGACCTGGCTTGTTATGATTGTAGGCTTTTATTTCTTCGATCTCTTCGGCGGACGGCGGAATCTCAGGTGTTTTTTTCATACTCCACCACACCGTAGCCACGGAGCAGAAAGCGCCCAGGAAAAAAGAAGCAAATACCCAGGTTGGTAACTTTCCGGTTTTACCCAAAAAGATCAATGGAAATGCAAGCAATGAATAGTTGGCAAGTGTTTGACCCAGGCCGGTAAAAAAACTCTGCGCCTGGAAGCCGGTGGCCTGCTGTGATTGATCCAGCTTATCAGCTACAAATGCCCTGTACGGCTCCATGGCTGTGTTGTTGCCGATATCAAGTATCCATAATAACCCAACCGCCATCCACAAAGCGCTGCTGAAAGGAAAAAGAAAAAGTGCCATGCTGCACAAGACGGCACCGATAAAAAAATATGGTTTGCGCCTGCCCCAGCTTTCGCTCCAGGTTTTATCACTGAGGGTGCCTATGATGGGTTGAATGATAAGGCCGGTAAGCGGACCCGCTAAATTTAAGATGGGTATCTGGTCAGGACTGGCGCCTAAAAAATCGTAAATGGGATTAACAGCGCTTTGTTGCAAACCGAAGCTGTATTGTATTCCAAAGAAGCCCAGGTTCATATTGATGATCTGCCAAAAGCTGAGCCTTGGTTTGGAGAATAACATAAGCAATCGTTTAGCTGGTGTTACCAAATGTAAACATTGCCCTGCACAATTAAAAGCGCAACCGTTTGAAGTGGAAAAAAGATAAGAGATCACTTACGCAATTGGCATGCACTTTTCCGTTTGCAAGTGCAAAACCAAAGTGATTAGGAATGCTCACTAAGGTGCATATACCACTGCATCAAAATCATACCAATCTGCTTCGCTGCTGTTATAGCCCACCAGGTAAAGCGTGCAGGTACCATTTGCCTCAACAAAAAAAGAGGGTATTGCTGTATAATGAGGGGTAACATTAATAATGGCATTGTTTAAATCCACGCCCTGAACAGTAAGAATAAAGCAGCGCACTCCATTACTTAAGGTAGTTCTTACAACCGAAAAATTACTGGTGCCAACTTCCTGTCCACTTAAAGAATTGAATCTGCCATAAGCAACCGGAACGATGTTTTTATTTTCATTATTAAATATTTTTCCGCCGGTAAGTTTTGCATTGCCTGTAACATGCAGCTTCTGTTCAGGGGAGGAGGTACCGATGCCAACCCGGTTACTGGCGTCATCTGCATACAACACATCACTCAGGGAAACATAGTCGCCGGCGGCAATGATACGCAGGTTGGTGCCGGCTGGCTGAATCGTGGCAACGCTGGTTGTACCTGAATAAAATTGCAGAGATGGCGCCCCATCGGCCTGTAAACGAAGTGTGGTATTGCTTGTACCACTGTTTACCTGTAATTGTGCAACTGGTGCCTCTGTGCCGATACCTGTTTTGCCATCATTCTGCACCACTACCTGGTTGGTACCGGCGTTGCGGATGATGAATCTTCCATTGGTATTGGAGGAATAGGTCCCAACCCGTACGTCATCTCCGCTCAGTTGCATAAAACCTTTGTCTGTTCCGGCAGATTTCAATGAAAGTATAGCGGATGCATCGTTGATCGTGATGCCTGTGTTGGAGGTGATCGTTCCGGAAAAAGTGGCTGCCGCATTTCCGGTTACGGCTCCCTGCAACAGTGAGGTGCTGTTTACATACAATACCCCGGTAGAACTCAAGCCCGCGGCCTCCACCGCCCCGGTAGCGTCAATGCGCCCGGAAGTTTTGATATTGCCGGCCACCTGCAATTTTGCCGTGGGTGAACTGATGCCGATACCAACATTACCTGCATTGGTATTGTAAATATTCGTGGATGAACTTGCCCACCCTTCTGTTCCGCCAGCTGCAGTTATTTGCGTCCATACTGTACCGTTATAAAACCAGAAACTGCTGCTGGTGGTTTCGTACACCAATAATCCATTTGCCGGGGCAGCAATGGCCATTCGTTGGGTTGAAGTTAACCTGGGAATCAACAAGCCCTTACCGGTGCTTGACACATCGAGTTGTGCGCTGGCATGCGGGGAGTTTGTGCCAATGCCAACATTTTGGGAAAAGACCAGCTGTTGCCAACTGACCACGATCAAAAAGAGTAAAGCTTTTTTCATCCGGCTGGTATTTGTTGGTATCAAAGATTGATTGAAATGAATACTGTTGCAATAGCGAAATCGGGTGAATTGCCAAATAAAGCTATAGTTGCCCCAGCATGAATGATGCAACTATCATCACTACCAGCAAAAGGATGGAGAATATCAATAACACCCACTGCCCTGTTTGCATGCCGTTGATGGAATAAAGAGTAGGCTGCCGTTCGAGGTATTTGAGCGGAACCCGGTCGCCGGGTTTGTACTGCCCTGGTACCACCGTAGCTTTTGCGGTTTGCCAGGCACCGGTGCTGTCCTGGAATTGCAGTACGATGGTATCTGTACGGTTTTGATTGTATATGTTTGCGATCAGGTCCACAACGATCGCGGCCGTTTGAATGCCGTGCTTTTGAACGGTTTTGATTCGTTGCATCTTTTTGAGGACTGTGAAAACCAGAAGGGCCGGCAGCCCGATGAGTATTATGTATACCAGTATCATTGTTGTGCTGTTTGATTATTTTTCTGCTGCAGTTGTTCAACCTGTGTTTGCAGCCTGCTGATGAGCTGTTGTTGCTCCTTGATGGCTTCGATGAGTACGGGTACCATATTCTGGTACGCAACAGATTTATTTCCGTCTGCATCGGTGGCTACCAGTTGTGGTAACACCGATTCAACATTCTGGGCTATCAAACCCACCTGTTCCCGTGGATCTTTTTTCAATCCTTCCTTCCAGTAATAGCGATATCCATTAAGCTTCATCACGGTACTGAGTGCATGTGTGAGCGGGCGGATATTGCTCTTGAAACGGGCATCGCTGTTTTGGGTAAGCGTTCCTGTTAGTGTGGCATTACCATTTCCAAACACGGTGAACCGGTCACCCCCATTAACCCGGATCACTACGTTACCAGTGGTATTGGAGGCATTGGTGCCGAGCCTCAGGTTATTACCGCTCACCTGAACAAAACCGATGTCGTCACCAAATTGTTGAAGCTGGATGATCGGGTCTGTTTCATTGTCATTCACAACAAGATTTGCTTGTGGATTATTATTGCCGATACCCACGTTTCCATTTTTCAACACTACAAATGCATTAGTCCGGTGATATGTGTCGGTACCATTACCAACTATAAAGAGGGGCGAAGTGGAAGTGATGGCGGTTTGTGTGTCGATAGTAATGGATGTGTTGTAGTAACCAACAGCAGTACAGGCATATCCCCGTGCAATGGTTCCGTAACCCAATGCGGTCGATGCAAAACTGGATGCTTCCGTAGTGTAGCCGATTGCGGTGGCGTTTTCTCCACCGGCATTAGTGTAAGCGCCCAGTGATGTGGCATGGTCACCGTTTGCACTTGTTTTATACCCCATCGCCGTGGAAGCAGTTCCATTTGCAATTGTATAGGTTCCCACTGCGATCGATTGGATCCCGTTAGCGGAAGGGTGATCACCGATTGCAGCAGACCAGGTGCCATTCGCTGCCGCCCTGTTACCCAATGCAACTGTGCTGGAACCTCTTGCACTGGTGTTCCAACCAAGGGATACTGATCCTGCACCAAGGGCCAATCCCCCTTGTCCCATGGCAACCGAGTACCTGCCGATACTATCACCGTTCCATTCATTTTCTACAGCATTCCCCGCACGCAGTGCGCCAAGATTAGCATACCACATAAACCGGGTACCCGCGCCGCTTACAGGTGTTACGAAGGGGCCTGGGTGTACGCCACTGGATCCAGTAAAAAGTACGCTGCTGTCCTGTACGTGAAGCCTTGCCACCGGCTGGTTGGTACCAATGCCCACATTTTGAGCTGTAGCTTTCCAGTGAATAACCACGAACAGTATAACAAAGATTTTTTTCATCACTATTTTTTTAGGTATGTTGACTGGTTAAAATAAAATGCAGGAGTTGCCTGCGACCTCATCGTTTCATAAATGCTACAGGCCCAAGTGCTGCACTGGTGGAAACCAGGTAATACTGGCCTGCCGGTAAGGATGCAACATTCCAGTTGAAAGCATTCACACCTGTTTTGAGATACAGGTACTGTTGCGCAGCTACCCGGCCATCCGCACTGATGATCTTAAAATATACCCGGTCCTCTTTTTCAACTGTCGCATTAAGCTGAAGGACTGATGCTACCGGGTTAGGATACACGAACAGACCACTTTTGCTGATACCCCCGGTCCGCACGATGGGCGAGTAAGTGAAGCGGCCATCTGCATCAATCATTTTGAGCCGGTAATAATTATACCCTCCGGCCGGGGTGGTATGAAGGAAACTATAGTACATTGCTGAGTTACTGTTACCAACGGCATTAACGGTACCGATCCGGCTGAATACCTGGTTGCCAGTATGCCATTCTACCTCAAACTTTTTAGTATTTATTTCACCGGAAGTTTGCCAGTTCAGCTCGGTTTGTTACCGGGCATTCATTCTTCCCCTGAAATCGAGCAGGTTCAATGGCAGTACCTGCGGGTCTATTTCTGCCACCGTTACGTCGTCGATAAAATAATAACTGACAAGGCTGCTTCCGAAAACCGTATGATCTCCAAAATTGCCTATGGTGATGTAGGGGTACTCCTGGTCAGCATATACCAACCCGCATACATTGTACCATTTGCCGCCGGAAGGTATCACGCTGCCATTCGCCATGCTCACCTGTGGATTTGCATCGGATGCATTGTTGTACAAATAACCCTCTGTGCTGTCGTAGCTGAACCTGGCTCCAATCCTGAACACATCGTTTTGCCCGATCTCCGAAAAGCTTACATAAAATGATACCAGGTAAGTTTTTCCTTTGGTGAGGGGTTGTTTAAGTTTACTGCTTACATACTCACTCCACTCTCCGCCCTGCGATGTATTGAGTAAACCCAGCATCCCTTTTCCACCGCGGGGAATCTTATTGGTGCCATAGCTGCTATTATCCGGAACATTTCCGAAGCCGATGGGATAATCCGCATTCCATCCGTCAGCAGTGGAGTAGGCGGCACTCCACCACCCATTCACCAGTTTTTTACCAGGATATCCTTCTCCTGTATAAATAGGCGGCACCAGGTAATACTCCACGCTCTCGCAGGAGGGGTTAGTGATAAGATTTGGTCCAAGCGAAGCTGCACTGATGTTACAGGTGTTTTCAGACTGCGCCGGTTCATCAAATAAGCCGATATTAAAACTGCTTGCGATATTATTGGGCTTACTGTAAGTGCGCAGGTAATATATATTTCCGCTGGTAAGGGAAGGCGGCAGCAGCATGATATTATTGCTGCATTGCAGGAGCGTTAAATTTCCCGGTGTACCTGCATATAACTGCATGGTGATGTTTTCCGATTCATTGCCTGCAATCACTCTTTTGGCAGCGGGGCCGGCATTGAATTTGAGCCAGATATCATCATCAGGAAAATCAGTAATGACGCAGCCACCTGGCGGCATTGACTGCGTGGCGCCAGCCGTTGAAAGCGCATATTGGTAACCGTTTGTCGGGTCAAGTTGCAGTGCTCCTTCCGGCTCATCCATGTTTTGAACATTGCTCACTTTAATACTGAAGATGCTGGTATTTCCCAATGTACCGGTATTGGCAACCCTGATATAAATGGTGTCGCCCGGTGTAAGGCTACTGAGCGAAAGCGTATTGGATGCACAGGAAATAATGTGTGCAGCAAGCGACGCACTATCGGCTGCAAAGCCGTTAAAAGCCTCTAACTGGTAGGTATACCCTGACAACTGTTCATTCCAGAAACTGTTGCCTGAGCCGGTGCTGATGGTATGAGACTGGCTTTCTGCAACAAAATAAAACCACACATCATGCGGCATTGCCGCAGGAGAGGAAGTACATACCTTCCCGAACCTGCTACCCGAAC
>CAYVLT010000270.1:0-6275 GCA_964452405.1 uncultured Ferruginibacter sp. | reverse complement strand
TTACCTGCTATATGTGGCCATGAGCATGCTGGGTATTGCCTGGGCCTCTATTCTGTCTATGCCGTATTCTATGCTTGCAGGCTGCCTTCCTGAAGATAAGATCGGCATCTACATGGGCATATTCAACTTTTTTATCGTGCTCCCGGAAATAATTGCATCGCTGTTTTTCGGAAAGATCATGACAGGTTTCCTGCACAACGACCGTTTAATGGCGGTGCAGATCGGTGGCCTGCTGCTGGTGCTTGCCGCCGTCGTATGTGCAGCCATCATTAATGAAACCGATGATAAGGTAACGGTAACGGCTACCAGCCATTAATTTTTTACAGGTACCCCTAAATTTTTTCCAATGAAACGTGTTACGCTCTTAGCTGTCATTACCTGCATTTCCATATTTTCATTTGCCCAGGATGTACATATCTATCCGGGCAACTGGTGGACGGGGATGAAATGGAACAAAGTGCAGCTAATGGTGCACGGCGAAAAAATTACCACTCATTTCCCGATGATCAAAATGCCGGCCACGGGTTTAAAACTGGCCACAGGAGTGAGGTTGATGAAGATCAACCGGGTGGAAAACCCAAATTACGTTTTTCTTGACCTGGTGATTGATGCCAATGCCCGGCCGGGCACTTTCCGTTTTCCTTTTGTAAAAGATATTTCAATAAGCTACGAACTTAAGGCCCGCCGGCCGGGCAGGGGTACCCGCTTTGCCCAGGGGATCGAAGCAAAAGATTTCATCTATCTCATCCTGCCCGACAGGTTCAGCAATGGAGATCCGGGTAATGACCGCATACCGGGTATGAAAGACCAATCATTGAACAGGGACACTGTTTTTAACCGACACGGCGGGGATCTGAAAGGAATCGAAAACCACCTCTCTTACCTGAAAGACCTTGGTGTAACCGCTATCTGGCTGAATCCGGTGATTGAAAACGACCGGCCCGAACGCACAGAGCATGGCTACGCTTTTACAGATCAATATACCATCGACCGGCGCCTGGGTGGTGAAAAAGCTTACCAGGAACTAATTGATGCCACCCACAACATGGGCATGAAAATGATACAGGATGCAGTTTATAACCATGTGGACATTAACCACATCACCGTGGTGGATAAACCCATGAAAGACTGGCTGCACAACTGGCCTTCGTTCACCAATACCACCTACAAAGACCAGGTGGCATTTGACCCCTACGCCAGCGCCATCGACAAAAAGAAACTGGTAGACGGCTGGTTCAACCAGGGAATGCCCGATCTTAACCAGGAAAATCCCTTTGTAGCGAATTACCTAATTCAACATGCCTTGTGGACTGTTGAAACATTCGGTATCGACGGCTGGCGGATCGATACCTATGCCTACAACGACATCAACTTCATGAACCGTTGTAACAAAGCGCTGATAGACGAATACCCCCGGATCGGGATATTTGGTGAGACCTGGTTTCACGGCGTACCCAACCAGGCATATTTTGTACAGAACAATATTGATATCCCGGTTAAGAGCAACCTGCCTGGTGCCACCGATTTTCAAACACTTTGGGGAATACAGGATGCCATGACCAGGGATTTTGGCTGGACGGATGGCGTAAATAATTTATACACCACCCTTGCCCAGGATTTTTTATACAAAGATCCAACCAAAAATGTATTGTTCCTCGATAACCACGATGTATCCAGGTTTTACTCGGTGGTGGGCGAGGACATGGATAAATACAAAACAGCGCTAAGCTGGTTATTTACCTGCAGGGGAATACCCGAGTTATATTACAGTTCCGAATTTGCCACTACAGGAACCACCAGCCCCAGCGATGGCTATGTGCGCCTGGATTTCCCGGGCGGCTGGCCGGGTGATGCCGTGAATAAGTTTGAAGAAAGCGGCCGCACCGAAAAAGACAAACAGATCTTCGATCATGTAAAAGCCCTGGCCAATTTCAGAAAACATTCGCCCGCCCTGACCACTGGAAAAATGATGCAATATGTTCCTGTGGATGGCGTGTATGTTTACTTCAGGTATTGCAAGGAACAAACTGTTATGATTGCGATGAACACATCAAAAACTGGAAAAACAATTGCCATCAATGACTATTCAGAAAGAACCGGCGGCTTTCAGCATTGCCGGAACGTAAGCACCGGTGAGAAGATACCGTTAAAGGATTTTACACTCGGCAGTTACCAGGCCGTTGTGCTGGAATTGAACCAATAGACGCAACAGGTTTATTTTGTACCTTGTTGGTGCCAAACGATTGCCATGTTCAGCAAACTCATTCAATATTTTCAAACGCTTGACCAGCACCCGGTACAACGTTTTTTGTTTTTAGTGGGCGGCATGCTGCTGTTCTGGATACTGGAAGGCGCCATACCACTGGTGCCGATGCAGTACAAAAAAAATAAGCTGCGGCATGGAGCCGTGAACCTGGCTTTTACAGTTATTCATCTTATCATACATACCTTCCTGGCTATTCTCATTATTGCTTTGAGCGACTGGTGCCTGCACCATCAATTTGGACTGGTGTATTGGTTCAGCGCAGGCACCATCCTCACCATCATTATTTCTTTTTTTGTGCTGGATTTTTTTGGCGGCTGGCTTGTTCACATTACAGAACATAAAATACCGGTGCTCTGGCGTTTTCATGTGATTCACCATGCCGATAACAACGTGGATGTAACCACGGGGCTGCGGCACCACCCGGTTGAAAGCATATTAAGGGGATTGTTCTTTTTTATGGGAATACTCGTAAGCGGGGCACCGATGTACGCCGTGATGATCTTTCAAACCATTCTCGTTTTCTCAACTGCTTTTACCCATGCCAATATTAATTTGCCAAAAAAAATTGACCGGGCATTGAGTTTTTTCCTGGTATCTCCCAATATGCATAAAGTGCATCATCACTGGCAACAGCCGTATACCGACAGTAATTATGGCGCTATTCTTTCTGTGTGGGACCGGTTGCTGGGTACATTTAAGCAACTGTCGCCCCGGTCTATCCGGTACGGGCTTGACCGGCATTACCCCAATGAAAAGGATGAAAATTTTTCGCAGTTGCTGAAAAGTCCGTTTCAAAAAAACAGTACCATTCAAAACAAATGACTGCCGCTTTACGGTTGGCGCCGTTAATAACGGGCCCGGATACCCGCATTTTTATCACCCCAATTTTTATAAAGCAGGAAAGGAATAGATTTACAGCAGCGCCTTCCACATAAACTGGTTACGCCAGTTCCTGGAATCTTCATCATCATCGTTGCTCCATTCTTTGGCCCTTTCTGTGATGAGGGTGTATAAGGCCGACATTTTATTATACTTTTTCGAAGGTTCAGGTTTTATTTCATCCTCTTTTACTCCATTCAGCATCACTTTGGTGGCAATAAACGAAGTGTATAAACGTGGAATCGTAAGTCCCAAAATCATTCCAGGTAAACCACTCACGCTGCAGGGTCCGCCGGGAATCATGATCTCGTCAGAATAAAAGGCGAATACATACACGCTGTCCATGATCACGCCCACCGCTTTGCGGCAATTGAAACCGGCGATCACCCTGCTTTCATTGGTAAGCCGCCAGTCAATCTTTGGAATACTATCCTGCACCATAAACTCGGAACCGAAAACAGCTTTCTTTTCAAACAACTGGTCGTTGTTGTAATCAAAATAATACACATTCATTTCATCATCCCGCCTCAGAAACTCAGGTACTTTAGGTCCGTCTGCCCAACGATCGAATTTGTAAATGCTCTTGTTATTACTGAAGCTGAATTTATAGTAGCCTGTTTTAAACTGTGGCATGTTCTCCTTCAGCATTTCCGTCCAACTGTTGTTGCCCATCGTTTTCTTCACATTTGTTTTTACTTCAAATTCTATCACGGCTTTATCAATAAAGGTTTGAGCCAGCAGCGGTACTGTGCTCATCAATAATAAAACAACTATACTGGTTACTTTTTTCATTGTTATTTTTTTTAATGTCCTGGTACGATTTGCTTATGGAGTTTGCGGTGCCGGCTTGCTGCCAGCATTTTTAAAATCCCATGAAAAGCCGATCATGAAATATCTTTTCAAACGTTGATTGGTTACTTCAGACGTGGTGTTTCCATAATAACTCCGGTCAACACCAATATTTTGATTCAGGATATCCCGTACCATAATGTAAGCGGTGAACTCGTTATCGCGGAATGTTTTTTGAAACCGGGCATTCCAGATGCTGTTCGTTAAATTATCCTGGAACTGTTCGGTTTTTTGCCTTGCATAGAAATTATAATCTGTACTGAGCGACCAAACCTTTTTGTAATACACAGTGGCATTTACATTAAGGGTATTGGTAAAAAAGGAATTGATATTGTTATTCTGGCTGGTTTTATTACGGTTGTAGTTAAAAGTGTTACCCAGCGATACGTCATATTTTTTGTCTTTCGACTTGTTCAACCAGAGACTGAGGCCGCCGTTAAGTGTTTTTGAAAAACTGGTTGCTCCATTGATAACATCCGCAAACTTAGAATAGTTGATGTTGGGATTTACATTGATATTCATCGCCAGCTTTTTAAGCTTGTACCCAAATCCACCCCAGAAATTGATGGAAAGATTTCCATTGGTATTCACCGGCTGTGTGATGGTTTTACCATCCACTGTATTGATCAGGTAGCTGTTGGTGATCGAGTTTACCGTGCTCCTTACATTGAATGACTGGTACATCCAAAGGTCCTTGATGAAATTGTACGACTGGTGCGAAATGTTGAATGAATGGGTAAACGAAGGTTTCAAAAACTGGTTACCAATATAGGTATTGAACGCATCATCATTATTCCTTAAAGGTTGCAACTGGTTCAGCGTGGGCTGGGTGGTATTACCATTATAGGAAAAATTAAGACTGTGGTTTGATTTGTAACTATAGTTAAATGAAGCCGATGGAAAAGCATTTATAAAATCACGCTTATAGTCCTTGTTCATTGTGATGTCTTTGAAATTATAATTGGTGATTCCAAAACCACTTCCGAAATTAAACTTGATCTTTTTATACTTGTAACTGATGCGGGCCGAAGGCTTGTTGATAGTGATTGCCTGGTCAAAATTATTACTCAGCGTATCCACCACATCATCATACTTGCCCGAGGTGTTGGAAAAGTTATAAGTAAGCCTGTTGTTGGTTCCCTTTGAATAACTGAGTTCATAACCCAATTCCAGCGAAAAATCCCTGTTCAGCGGTTCTGTGTACACCGCTTTGCCGGTTAAGCGCTGCGTGGCCTTGTCTGTCTCGAACATCTGGTCTTTTATGATGCTCGTAACGGGAATACCATTATTGTAAATTTCATTGTCAGATTTCAGGAAATTAGTGCCATCCGTTTTAAGTTGGTACCCATCGGCATTCAGCGAAAAGGTTCTTCTTGCCTTCTTAAATTTATGCCTGAAGATAGCGCTGGCAGTGATGGCGCTTTTGTCGATATTCTGGTGCAGCAGGTTATCACTGCTGTTTTTCAGCGTGTTGGTACTGCTGATGGTTTGCCCGTTGGTCTGCTCCATGTTTTCCGTATGATAAAAATTGGCCTTCAGTGAAATTTTGAGACTGTTACTGGAATCAAACTTTATGTCGTAGGTGAGGCTGTTTTTAAAATTATAGCGGCTGAGGTCCTGCAGCTTCACATTGTTGTCGTTTAATATGGTATCGCCCACGGCACGTTGTGTAAAGGTGGTTTGGCGGTTATTGTATAACTGGCGGTTGTATTTTGGAGAAATAGTGAGTGTTCGTTTATCATCCCACTTGTTGGAATAGTGAAGCCCTGCATTGTTATTGGTAATAAAACCGTTTTCTGTGTTGATATTGGGTTCATCATCACTGCTGCCGCCGCGCCATTGCCACATCATGCCCCCGTCTTCATCCATGCTCACTGTAACATCGTCTCTTTCACTTCCGTATTTCTCACTGTCCTGCCAGCTCAATCCATCCTGGCCGGTGTTACCGTTCAACACAAAAGCCGAGAACTTACGTTTACCCTTAAACGCATTGAACATTACATTGGTGTTATAGCGGTTGTCGATTTCCTTTTGAGGACCAGCAGCAAGGTCCAGCTTTCCGAAATAACCTTTTTTCTTATCGTCCTTTAGTTTCAGGTTGATGGTTTTTTGCTTCTGCCCGTCGTCAATACCGGTAAATTCTGCCTGCTCGCTCGCTTTATCATATACCTGTACTTCCTTTACTGCATCGGCCCGAAGATTCTTAACCGCCATACCCGGGTCATCGCCGAAAAATTCTTCACCATCCACCAGCACTTTCTGCACCTGTTCACCCATAGCT
>CAYVLT010000269.1:0-6288 GCA_964452405.1 uncultured Ferruginibacter sp. | reverse complement strand
GTCAGTAAGTCCCGCTTCAGCAAAATCGATTGTGGAACCAATATCCATCAGGTTGATAAATGGTTTTCGGTTATTCTGAATTTCCAAAGTTCCATTGTTAAGCACGTCAATTCTCGTAGCGAATGTAACTGAATCAGCATCTGGTAATACAGTAAACGTGATCGGGTTGCTGCCGTCGCCCACTACAATTCTTGCCGTGTTGCCGGTAGCGCTTACATCCCATACGCCGGTGTAATTGGCATTGGCCTGGTTAACAATATTGAACAGTTGGTAAGGATCATTGAAAGAAGCAGGGCTGGAACCAGCGCCATTCAATGCACTGCTCCAGGTACCGAGTGTGTTAAGTCCGAGGTTGGCCTTGGTATTATAAAAATCCTGGTACACACCGCCGTTCACGGTAACATCGGCCTGGTTGGCGCCCCCGCCTGTGTGGGAGATCGTTCCGTTGAATACTCCCTGCGCTGCTCCGGCTGCGATACGTACATATACCGTTGTGGAAGCCAATGCAGCACCTGTATAAGGAATGCTTACAGAACTTCCGAAAGGTCCTCCGCTGCTGAGCGAAATTTCAAGGCCTGTTCCTGCATTCACTGCGATATTACCGGCGGCCGGCGAAAGCGCCGCACCGCTCACTGCATAGGAAGAAACGGCTGATGCCACTCCTACACTAGACGTAATCGTTAGTACGCCGGGCTGGGCAAATAAAACCGGTGTGGGTGCACCGCAGGAACTGATCGGGGAAGCTGTGTTCCTTGGAACAGGTGCACCGGTGGTGAAGTCAACACTGTTGTTATTACCATCCTGGCAACCATTGCTGCCGCGGTAAAGTGCCAGTGTATTACTTCCGGCAGGCGCAGCGGCCGCACCTTCAAAACAGTTACCTGATCCAAAGCCGACAAAGTCAACGATGGCTGCATTTGGCAGGCAACTGGTGAGGGCAAGTGTATCATTACTCAGCGCTACCTTACCATTGGTGGCGCTCATATTCATATTCCCGGTGGCATCTTCAGTGGGCAATGCTGATCCGTTGGCGCCGCCACTGGCCAGTTTGATGAGATAGTATTGTCCCGGTTGCAGGCTGAAGTCGGTGAGTTTGGTTACCTGCCAACTGGTGCCCGAAGCACTGGCGTACTGCACGCTCCAGTGATTCAGCGATACAGCCGTTTGTGTTGGATTGAATAATTCGATGTAGTCATTTTGATAGATGGCGCCGCTGTTTCCGCCGCCGCCATATACCTGGCTGATCACAACGGTGGTGCCTACCTGGCTTTGAGCAGCAAAGAATGCGATGCTGCACAAAATAGTAGTAAAAAGTTTTCTCATCGTTCGTTTGTTTAGTAGATGCAAAAATATGTGAATTAAGCCTTGATTGTTAGCGGATTTATTAAATTAAACGCACATTTCTGAAAAATTACCAGCAAAGGGTGGATAACTATTCCTGCTCTTTCTGCAGGGCCAGGAATCGGGAGACACCTGGGTGGTTGGCCTCGAAACAGAAATAATGTTTTGATAACAGAGGATGCCTGTCGCTGCTTCGCTGCCCGGCAGCAATAAACCTGCAAAAAGATGCGCAGGTTTGGAATCTAAAGGTTCTATCAACGCCGGTCGAAAACCGGGTACAGGTAAGCGTTAGTGCAGCCTCCTTAAGGCGGATACGACACCGCATTGGAAGCGGTTATTCTAAATAACCGAACATAATTTTAATGGCCTGGCACCGGTGGGCCCGGTGGGCATTATTTGCACAAATCACGGAGTTGTTTTATTTCATCGTGTGCCCGGTGCTGCTGCTCTTTTTGTTTAAGGATCATCACCTTCAGAAACGCAGGCAACACCTCTTCTTCCAATGCAGATTGATAGGCCCTGGAAGCGGCATCCTCCCCTGCTTCACAATTCGACAGGATAGTGTACCGGTCGGAGCCGGAAAACAGCGCCCTTACATCCATCCAGGCACGGTAAATTTTACCACTCAACATGGTTCCTTCTGCCATCTCCCCGCCCAGCGCCTGTACCTCGGTACCCAGCGCATTCCTGAAATCGCGGCTCTCATCAATCAGTCTTTCAAAAAGTAACACTAGATCCATGTTCTGCGTGGCGAATGCATCGGCTTTAATTTCAGCAATGGCTTTTTCATAACCGGCAATGCGATCGTTGTTGATGAGGATAAGGTCGTTCAAAACATGTTTGGTAGTGGTGGTGGCTGTATGCATAATTTTTTTTCATGTACAGCAGCAAATCCGTGCCAATCAAACCACCGCCGGCTTTGCAGCTGGTTCCGCGGCAACGATATGCCCGGCCCCGATCAACACAATACCTTACCATGCAGGTTTGCAATGGTTTTTCGTACCGGTATCTTTCAAGCCGGTAACTGCGGCTACTCATTACTGCCGGCATCGCAGCCGAACATCATGACTAAAGTTTTACCCAGTGTGGGATAGATAATGTACAGGAAGCGACCCAGTGATCGCCCCGCAAAAAAAACACGACATTTTTTTTCTTTCGTTTCTTTTTTAACTGTTTCATAAAATCAACAGTTGAACTGCCCCGGGATGAAACAAACAGGCAAAAAAATCAATCCTGCCCCAAACAAGGGAATAATATGCCGGTAGCGAAAGGAACGGGCATCGCCAATGGCCAATTCCTGGATAAAATTGGGATATAATTTGTTACTGGATACAGTAGTTACCTGTTAAATATGAAAACACCCAACAAAAAAAAAGTGCTGATCATTGACGATGAAAAGGACCTTTGTATTTTACTAAAGGGGTATTTATCCAGGAAGGATTTTGAAGTGGAGATCGCCAATACCCTCAGTGCCGGGTTGAGTAAACTAGACCTGATTCACCCGGATATTCTTTTCCTCGATAACAACCTGCCAGATGGTTCCGGTTGGGATAAAGCCGGTGAGATCGTTGCCCATAATCCCGGTTTACGCATCAACCTCATTACTGGCGGCGTGCATTACAATGCCTCTCCCATTGCCACCAGCAATGTGCAGGTGCTTGAAAAACCCTTGTCCTTTTCAGCCATTGATGCGGCTGTGGCCTGAACACAGCCATACAAGATGCGTAACATGCTGCAAATTCATTTTTTTTCACTGCGGTTGTCATCCTATCTCATCCCTTATTATATTTGTTGCACTCACTTTAAACAACAAACATGAAAGCCATTTTACTGCACCTGCTCCTGTGCTTTGCCAGTGTGGGGTATGCCCAAAAAGCGGATGAATATTTTAAGAAAGCCAACGACCTCAATGATCAAAAAGATTACGCCAACTCCCTTGTGTATGTGAACAAAGCGTTGAAAAGCGATTCCACCAATCGCCTGTATTTGTTGTTGAAGGCGGGTAACCTGGAGAAAATGGAAGAATACCAGCAAGCTTATGACACTTATTCAAAGGCGATCCGCTTTCACCCGGATGATGCAATATCCCTGGTTAAACGTGGTACGTTGTTGCATTACCTGCAGGAATTTGAATATGCCATCGTTGATTTTGATAAAGCGCTGTCTCTTCCGGGCATCGACTCCCTCCGCGTTTCATTGCTGGTAAACAGAGGTGCTTCCAAAATGAGCATTCGCAATTACCAGGGTGCTTACAATGATTATATGGAAGCTTATAAAATTGATTCAACCGATATCGCCACGCTCAACAACCTGGCAACAGCATGTGATGAAGTGGGAAAAGGGAATGAAACACTTGGTTACTTATTCAGGATCATCGCCATCGACAGCAGTTTTGTAGGCGCCTATGTAAACATTGGGTTTAAATACCAGGGAATGGAACAATACGATAAGGCGGTGCATTATTTCGACAAAGCCATCAGTATCGACCCGCAGGAACCACTTGCCTACAGCAATCGCAGCTACAATAAATTGAAACTGGGAGATATTGAAGGAGCCATGAAAGACATTAATAAATCGATTGAGTTGTACCCTGCTAATTCGTACGCTTTCCGCAACCGGGCATTGATCTACCTCGAACAAAAAAAGATGGCTGAAGCCTGTGCAGACCTGCAAACGGCTTCTGACAAAGGTTTTGGAAAAATGTACGGCGACGAAGTGGATGTACTCAAATTAAAATATTGCGCCGGTAAAAACTGAGTCGTTCATTTTAGTAATTGCTGTACACAGGCATGTAGTTTTTCACTGCTGCCCTCCCTGCAGTCGATGTAATTATAAATGCCCATGATCAATGGCATTTCTCTTTCTTTGTAACCATACAGGTACACGGTTTGAATGACGCTGCGCTTGCGGTTGTACTCCATCAGTTTGGCGCATTGAAATTCATCCCAGCATACCGGCGAATTGTCATAATCAGGCGAAAGAAATACGAGTACTTTTTCCGATTGCTGAATGGCTTTCGATATTTCCTGCAACCATTGCCCGCCGGGTGCGATGCTGTCCTTATCGTAAAAAACCGACAGCGAACGGTTGCATTTTTTCAATACATCCACAAACAGCCTGATGTCCGCTGCATGGGCATGTGAATAGCTTAAAAAATAATCATAGCCCTGCTTTTCCGGCGCAGCGGCTGGCGCTGGTGGTGCCGCAACAGCTCCCGGAATTTGTGCCTGCTGCGCCGCCTGCAGCTCCGGGCCCGTTTCCAGTTCTTTTTTAAATGCTTCAAAAACCGGTTCTGCTTCAAGTGCATGTTGGTTGCGGTACACCACCAGTTTCAGGCTGTCAAGCGGCAACCCGTTCTGCAACCAGAATACGGCTGCCTTAAGTAAGGCAGGTAAAATTTTTTGGATGGGCACCCGTTGATACCCGGTGGCGATGATGGGCATCGACACCACGTTGTTGTCATCATCAAAAGCAAAACTGTTGATGCACCGGAAAACATTGCCCACCACTTTTTCCGGTTCGTGGATAGATTCACCTGGTTCAAAACATAAGATCCTTGAAAAATTAAATTTTGCCCGTTCGGCCGCAGACAAGGGTTTGCTCATCCAGCAACTCAACTGCTTCCGCAGGTCGGTGTCTATGTCTTTTGCCAGGGCAGGCACGCTCAGCCCTTTTTGTGCCAATGCATCAATCAAACTTCCTTTGAGCGATACATAGTCACCCGGGAATGCCGACATCACTAAAATATCCGTTTCATGTTCTGGAGGAATGGCACTGAGATCGCCTTGCAATAGTTGTATCAGCGAAGTACGCATAGCACCTTTGATACTGATCTCCGAAAGCAGTTTCATTGCATCAAATTTTCAGGGTGAATGAATGGTAACTGTTTCCTGTATTTAAGTGGTAAGCACAGCAGAAGATGATTGCTGCTAAAAGCTGATACCCGGACTATCTAACCTTGAACTTACTTTGGCAATGCCGATCAATTGGTCACTCTGGTCGGTAAAAGATTTATAATACACTAATATAGTATAAACATTTTCAGTTTCCCAGTAATTACCTTCCAAGCCTGTGTTTTGCGAAGGATCTTTCGGGTCAACCAGCATGTACCCGTAATCATAATAGCCTTGTTTCAAATATTGGGTTCCCTCGTACCTGCCCTTGGTTTCGTTGAAAACCATTTTATTGGCATCGGTATATTGATAATCGGTCAGCTTGCCCACGAGGTAAAGATCTTTACCCACATAAGGTTCATTGGAAGGTGTTACAAAACTGAAGTGCACGGTGGCATAATCTGCCTGCCAGTAGGGGTTGATGCTTTCGTAGGTAGTGGCCTGGTACAGCCCGTCGAGATCTTTATAATAAATATAACGTTGTGCACTGCGGTCGATATCCGGCTTCATGTAAATGTCCACACTGTTCTTTTTATCATCTGAAGAATCAATGCGGTCGCTCAGCAACCGAAGGCTCCTGAGATCGAGCCAGCGCCATTCTTTTCCACCCGGGAACACAAAACTGTTTTCGGTGTTGTATTCCAGCACGGAACCTCTCACAAAGGTGGGCATGATGTTTTGGCCCTGTGCATTATCCCACCGGTAGTTCTGCATTACCATAACTTTTATCTGCCGGCTGGCATCAAAGCTGTTAATGCCCTGCAGGTTCACGGAGAACCTTACCCGTTGATGTGTTTTGTAAAATTGTGGCGCAAAGGGCTGAATCACCTGTGCACTCACGGAGCTTTTGGGATCCAGTACCAGCAGGCCTCTTGTAAAAACCGTTTTGGAAGTATCTCCATCCAGGAAAACCTTTAGCAAATAATTACCGCTTTTAGCAGGAATGGAATTGGCTTCCGGCAAAATGGCCTGGTAATGCGTATAACGGGTATATGCGATCGAAGAAAAGCGGTAAGTGGTGAGCCGCATCTGTGTAAAGCCTTTGATAAAATCG
>CAYVLT010000268.1:0-6308 GCA_964452405.1 uncultured Ferruginibacter sp. | reverse complement strand
GGTCAAATTTTTCCTGTTGATCCGAGTTGCAGATAGCCCTCAGCTGCCGGAAGTGCTGAAAGTTTATCAACTCCAGCCTCCCCTGTAACTGCAGCGCCCGCTGGTTAAATGCGGCCACCATTGAATCACCGGCATCTTTTTGTTTAAGCAAAGAAAAAAAATCATCTTTTGCCCTGGCGATAGAATCCAGGATTGCACGTTGCTGCGCCTGGTGCTGCACTCTCAATTCTTTGTATTGCTGCTGCTGTGTTTCACTCAGGCCCAATTCCCTGCTCACAAATTCAAAAACCGGCGGCGGCACCGGGCCGGCTGCAACAGGCCTGCGGCTGTTCATCCACAACATCACAAGCGTGATCACGTTCACCACCAACAACAGGATGGTAAGCGCCGGCAGCAGTTTATTGTTTTTAGTGTTGTTCATCGTTTACTTGATTATTCGTATAACCGGTCGCTGATACCTAGGTTATATTCTTTGGCAAAATTGTCAATGCCAGACCGGGGTGTGGCAGGTGACTGAACTTGTTGGGAACTGGTGAGCAGCAGTACGTTTACCGTTAACACAATAGCCAGGCACAGACTCAGAAATGCTGGCCTTAAAAATACATTAACCGGTGCCTGCTGATCTTCTCTTTCCATCCTTGCCCGCAGGCGGGTATAAAAAAAGCCGGGAGCTTCCAGTTTCCGGATGCCCTCAATGCTTTGCAGCAGTTTTTCGAGATGGTCTTTTTTTAATTCCATAACCAGGTGAATATGGTTGTTATTGATTTAGACGCCACGGAAGGAAAAAAACTGTGCTGTTTAAAAAATATTTTTTCCCTGTAACGATTTCCTTAGATTTTGTTTTGCCCGTTGCAACAACGCGTCAACGGCAGGCACAGTACTGTTCATAATCGCCGCGATCTCCGCATAACTAAGGTCTTCCAGTTTATTCAGTATGAAAGCTGTTTTTTGGTTGGCCGGCAATTTCTGGATCAATTTAAACAGCAATGCTGCATCTTCTTTTTTATCAAGCGCCACCCCGGGGTGGTGAAAGTCTGCAACCACCAATTCCGTCTCCCGGGCGCCAGTGAACAGTGACATAACAGCGGCCACTCTTTTTTTTCTTTTCCTGCTGCGCAGGTGATCCAGGCATTTACGTACGGTAATACGGTATATCCAGGTGGAAAGCGTGGAAGCTTCCCTGAATTGCTGCACTGATCGGTATACCTGTATAAAAACCTCCTGCGCCATATCTTCTGCATCTCCCTGCTGTTGCAGTAATCCGTAAGCGGTATTATATACCCGGTGCTGGTATTCATCCACCAGCATTTTAAATGCCTGCCCGTCTCCTTCACGGAGTTTTGATATCAGTTCCTGTTCTGTCAATATTTTTTAAGCGCTTATGTACTTAGACGATCTTTCAAGTGAAAACCTGCGCAGTATCATTTTTTTGATGCAGTGATGAAGGAATCGTCTCGAAAATGAAGATAAAAATTTTGAACTTAGATCGCTCAGGCTGTTTCAGTTTGCCGGTAGCTGTTAACATAGCTTAACACCTGTTCATCGAATTTGCCGGCCTCTTCAAATAAGAAACTGTGTGCAATGGGCAGCACATAAATGGGAAAATCAGACAGTTCCTGTTCAAATTTTTGTAAACGAACCCCGTCTTTTTCGGTGGTGAGGATCAGTTTTTCGGATGAGCGGATTTTGGCGAATTGTTTTTTGATCTCCACCAGGTCGTCACTGTCGAAGATATGATGATCCTTGTACCGCAGCATGTCGTATGAATTAACATGATCGGTTAGGTATTCTTTCAGCGGGCCGGGATTGGCAATGCCGCAAATGAGCAGTACATCCGATTGCTGTGAAATATTCAATTCTCTTTTGGTAAAAAGATGGTAAGGAGTGGCATAACGGATATGGGTAAAATAGATAGTTTGCCAGGCTGCGGGTTTCAGTTCAGCGATTATTTCGTTTTTCTCTTCGCGGCTGAGCGAGGGTGAACATTTTGTTACGATAATGATCTCCGCCCTGGCGGCGCTGCTTTTTACATCCCGCAGGTCACCAGCCGGCAACATCAGGTCGCGGGTATAGAGGTCTTTGTATGCTGTGAGTAAAATGTTGAGGCCGGCTTTTACCGGCCGGTGCTGGAAGGCATCGTCTAAAATGATCACTTCGGTTTCGGGAGCTTCCTGCAATAAATGCGGAATGGCCACAAGGCGTTCCTCTCCAACGGCAACGGTTATCCCAGGAAATTTTGAATGAAACTGCATCGGTTCATCACCAATCTCCAGGGCTGTGGTTCCTGCAGCAGCGATGCCGAATCCTTTTGTTTTTCGTTTGTAGCCCCTGCTGAGCGTGGCTGTTTTAAACCCGGGCTGCAGCAGCCGAACGAGGTATTCCACCATCGGGGTTTTCCCGGTTCCACCTACTGCCAGGTTTCCCACGCAGATAAGCGGGAAATTAAAAGGCACAGATTTCAGGTAATCCTTGTCGTACAGCCGGTTCCTGAGCCATACAATGGCGCCATAGATAAAAGAAAAGGGTAATAGTAAATAACGGAAACTTTTTAGCAGCACGTTGTTGAAATTCAGTTGAAGGGTAAAGGTACTGTTTACCCCAGAATATTTCAGGAGGCAACTGCACGGGGAAAGAATGTTTTAAAATTCGTATATCCTTTCATGTGTGACGCAGTAGTTGAGCCGCACATCGTTGGCATTGATGTCTTCAATGTGTTCCACCGGGGCAAAATAACTGAAACCTATTTTGATACAGTCGGGCCGGCAGCCTTTTAAAAAACGGTCATAATATCCTTTGCCATACCCCACCCGGTTGCCGTTGTTATCAAAACACAACAAAGGAACCAATACCAGGTCGATGGCCGATGGCTCAATGTCAACACCTTCCACCGGTTCATCCACACCATATTCATTTTGCATGAACTCAGTTTCGTCCTGTACCAATACAGCGATCATTTCATTTTCGCCATTAGCCCCATACATAAGCGGGTAAAGCAGTTGCTGGTTGGGGTTTTTGAAATAACAATAATCGGAAATGAGCAGGGGATTAAATTCATTGAGCCTTTGTATCGGCGCATAAGTCATGATGAGGGAAGGTATTTCAATGGGTAGTTTCTGAAACTGTATCAGCATCAGGTCGTCCATAACGTTTACCTGTTGCGGCGACAATTCACTCCGCATGCTTTTGTAATACCGGCGGAGATCTTTCTTTTTCATTGACAAATGGATAGGCTTACATAATAAAGATGGAAAATATCGTGGTGCCGTAACTCCGCTCTGTGCGGTAGTGATCGAACGCTTTGTAATCGTTGCGGGGCGTATGTTCCAATACAAACCAACCCTTGGGATTCAACAGCCCTTTTTCAAAAATTTTCCGTGGCAGCTCGTCAATGGTGCCTAAAGCATAAGGAGGACCGGCAAAGATAAAATCGAATTTTTCAGAACAGGTTTCTATGAACTTGAAGACCTCTGCTTTTACCAGTTTAAAACCCGGGATGTCCAGATCCTGGGAGGTCTTTTTTATAAAGTCGTACATGGCAGGATCTTTTTCCACGATGGTCAGATCCTCCACTCCCCTGCTTGCCAGTTCATAACTGATACAACCGGTGCCTCCAAAAAGATCCAGTGTTTTTAGCTGGTCAAATTCCAGGTTGTTTTGCAATACATTGAACAGGCCTTCTTTGGCAATATCAGTGGTAGGCCTTGTATGGGGCATACTCGCCGGCGGATTGACCTTCCGGCCTCCATATATGCCGCTGATTATACGCATTCGGCTGCTGCAAAAAGATGACTGAAATAATGGGCAGGATAATCGCTGATACCTTCAGGGTAACGGAAGCCCGCAGGCAACGCTCCAAATTGTACCAGCAGGAAGTATTTATAAATCTCTGTGTACAGGCTCGAGGAACTGTCGATCATACCGTAGAGGTGCACCGTGGTTTCATTCACATCGGCTTCAAAGCCTTCGCACAGGTGCAAAAGAAAATAAGCCACATCTTCCGGTGTTTTGTACCGGAAGGTTTGTATCACCTGCAGCTTACCGTTTTTCGATAACATTACCGTGAAAGAGGAAATGCTGAAGATGCAATACAGGTTGTTGCCTTCCTGCCGGAACATATCGGGCAACAAAGAATAAAGATGCGTGCTTACCGGGGCAGAAAAAAGATACGATACCACGGCATCAACCTGGCGGGGTACCGTGTAAATATTGTGTGTATGATGACGGTATAAAAAATCTGACCGGGTAAAGGCATCATTCACATCGCCATGCACCAGTTCCAGCATATCCTTTTTATTGTGGTCGGTCACAAAATCAGACGGAACCAGTAAGGCTTCCGGGTAGGCATACACGATGGTGATATTGCGGAAGGTTTCCTGCAGGATGCGTTCGCCGGCAGCCAGTTGCTTTAAAGCATTGGCGGCTTTATCCATACTGGTATCGCTGGTGAAGTGCTGGCTGTGCAGGGCCACACATTCATTATCGCCATCAATGATGATGTAGGCAAGGCCGTACTGGCTTACCTCAATAAGCAAACGGGCATCAGCATTTACTGTTTCAGATGACTGTATTTTAAAACTTGCGTTCACCGGAACTGTTTGGAAGTTGAAAAAAGATATTTTTGCAAACTTATGGAAAGTGGAGCAGCAATAAAAGATTTAAAAGTACAGGTAACCAACCGGCAGATTTTGTCGATTGCACTTCCCATAACCATGGCCATACTGGTACCGCAGATCAACATGCTTACCAACAGTATTTTCCTGGGGCATAAGAGCACGGAAGCGCTGGGCAATGCCGGCATCACGGGTGTGTTTTACCTCATCTTCGCGGTGGCGGGGCATGGATTGAACAATGCGATGCAATCCGTGTTTTCGCGGCATGCGGGTGGCGATAATACAGCCGCATTCAATACCATCCTGGCACAGGGTATCCGCATCAGCCTGCAATTGGCCGCTGCCGGAATTTTGATCACCTGGTTACTGGCCCCGCTTATTTTTAAGCAGGTAGCCGATCCCCGCGCCTACCCGCAGGAGATGAGTTTTTTAAGGATCCGCATTCTCGGGTTGCCTTTTTTGTTTCTGTTCCAGATGGGCAATGCATTCCTCGTGGCATCGCTGAACAGCCGCCTGCTCATTATTGGCTTTTTGGTGGAAGCCGGCGTGAACATCCTGTTCGATTACCTGCTCATTTTTGGAAATTTCGGATTCCCCCAGCTTGGCTTCAACGGTGCAGCCGTGGCTTCACTCATCGCCGAGGTGTCGGGATGTATCACTGTATTTTTAGTGCTGTCTAAAACAGGGTTAACGAAGCAATACCAGTTGCTCACCAATTTTATTTACAACAAAGTGATGAGCAGGCAGGTGATCAAAATTGCCACCCCGCTTATCCTGCAATACATGATCAGCGTAACCACCTGGCTCGCCTTTTTTATTTTGATCGAGTCGAGGCATGATGAGAATGCAAAAGCCATCAGTAACACCATGCGGAGCGTATTTGGCATCACCGGCGTATTCGTGTGGGCCTTCGCCGGCACCAGTAATGCAATGGTAAGTAACCTGATGGGACAAAAAAGAGAAGATAAAGTGATAGAAGCCATTACCCGCATCATGGGCTGGAGTTTACTCTTCTGTGCCATCATGTGCCTGCTGGTGAATGTTTTTCCTGTTCAGTTTTTCAGGCTTTTTGGGCAGGGCAACGATTTTGTGGAAATGGGAATTCCGGTGTTGCGGATTGTATCGTCGGCCCTGTTGATCATGAGCATCGCCAACGTGTGGCTGAATGGTGTAACCGGTACCGGCAAAACGAGTGTGAATCTCGGTATTGAGATCGTAGCCATATTGTTGTACCTGGTTTATACCTGGTATTTTATGAAGGCTCATTACATTTCGCTGTCCTGGGCATGGAGCAACGAACTGGTGTACTGGACCACTATCTTTTTACTGTCGTTTTCATTTTTAAAAAGCGGCGCCTGGAAAACAAAAAAAGGGTAAGCGGTAAACCCTGGCAAAAACAAGATACCCGTTACTGTTATGGTAGATCAACAACAACACCTGGTAATATTTGTGATGGGCGTTTCCGGTTGCGGGAAAACCACGATCGGTACATTGCTCGCTTCCACCATGAAGATTGAATTTTATGACGGAGATGATTTTCACCCGCAAAAAAATATTGAGAAAATGCGGTCAGGGCATCCCCTGACAGATGAAGACCGCTGGCCCTGGTTACAGCGCATGCACGATTTTGCCGCCCATAAAATCAACAGCAGTTCGATCGTTATGGCTTGTTCTGCTTTAAAAAGCAGTTACCGTGAT
>CAYVLT010000267.1:0-6346 GCA_964452405.1 uncultured Ferruginibacter sp. | reverse complement strand
CTGGCCATAATTATTTTCAAAGGACGTATAGTACGTGCAGCGCAAGCTTTCAGCCGCTTTCAGCTTTCCTCTGATCGGTTTGACATCCAAACAAGTGTACCAGTCGAACCGTGTATTACCAATGCTCTTGATCCTGCCCCTGATCGCTTCATTGTCGAAGCTGCTGCAATAGGTAAGGGTAATGCCCCCGATACTTTTAATGTTACCCTTCAGCATCGCATCCTCAAAAGATGGATAGTAGTCAATTTGAGTGGTACCTATGCTTTTCACCTTACCCTGTAACGCAGCATCATCGTAAGTGCCGTAATAAGTGATCATGGTTAAACCGATGTATTTTACCTTGCCACGGAAAGCTTCATTTTCATCCTGGCTGTAATAATCGATCCTTCCCATGTACTTTAATAATTTGCCGGGATAATACCCGTAAGTAGCCTTATCGTACTGGGTGCCAAATTCAGTGATCTTGCCGTCCTTCGTTATAATGATCGATATCTTATCGGCAGTTTCATAATAAAATGCCACGTTGGCGCCATAACCGGTCAGCGTTACCAGGTCGAGTTTTTGAGCAAAACTGAAACAGGTTGTACATACAAAGAATGCGATCAGGACAATTTTTTTCACGGTCAGTTTTTTGTAAAAATATTGATTGTTTGGGTTCGCCTTAAAATATTTTTAAGCATTCAGCCGGCAGATTTTAAAAGATGGCGGCTTTTGCTTTACTTGCAAACAGATTATTGCCAGTTAATTTCCCCGATCAATAAATCCATTTTTATGCAGCAGCTAATTGAATGTGTGCCTAATTTTTCTGAAGGAAACAATCCCGAGATCATCCGGCAGATAACCGATGAAATTGAAAAGATAGCAGGCGTGCGCCTGTTGAATGTTGATCCGGGTAAGGCCACCAACCGCACGGTGGTTACTTTCGTGGGAACCCCCGGCGCCGTGGTGGAGGCAGCATTTGCAGCAATTAAAAAGGCGGGAGAACTCATCGATATGTCACGTCACAAAGGAGCACATCCACGCATGGGCGCCACCGATGTATGCCCGCTGATTCCTGTAGCCAACATCAGCATGGAAGAAACCGTGCATTATGCGCAGCAGCTCGCAAAAAGAGTGGGGGAAGAACTTCAATTGCCTGTGTATCTCTACGAAGCAGCACAGCCGGATAAAACCAGGAGCAATTTATCGGTGATCCGGGCGGGTGAGTACGAGGGTTTTTCAAAAAAGATCACACAGCCTGCATGGCAACCCGATTTTGGCCCGGCAGTATTTGATGCCCGGCGGGGCGCTACCGTAATTGGAGCCCGGGATTTCCTGGTGGCATATAATGTGAACCTAAACACTACGAGTACACGAAGAGCGAATGCCATCGCATTTGACGTTCGGGAAGCCGGCAGAAACATAGAAATAGACGGCAAAAAAGTGAACCAGCCCGGCACCCTGCAATCAGTGAAGGCCATCGGGTGGTTCATTGAAGAATATGGCGTGGCACAGATATCCATGAACCTCACCAATATCAATATCACACCGGTTCACATCGCATTCGATGAAGTATGCAGCAAGGCAACAGCCCGTGGCATCAGGGTCACGGGTAGTGAACTGGTTGGATTGATCCCGTTGAAGGCCATGACGGATGCCGGCAAATATTTCCTGCGCAAGCAACAACGTTCCACCGGCGTAAGCGAAAAAGAACTGATCAAGATCGCCATCAAATCTATGGGGCTTGATGAACTGGGGCCCTTTATTCCCGGTGAACGCATCATCGAATACATGTTGGCCGATAAAAAAGATAGCCGGCTGGTCAATATGACACTGGCTGATTTCGCAGATGAAACGGCCAGTGAAAGCCCGGCACCCGGTGGTGGTTCTATCGCCGCTTATGTTGGCTCTTTAGGTATTGCGCTCGGAACCATGGTGGCCAACCTGAGCAGTCATAAAAAAGGTTGGGACGATCGCTGGGAAGAATTCAGTAATTGGGCCGAAAGAGGCGAAGAATTAAAAAACGAGTTGGTGAAATTAGTGGATGCAGATACCAGGGCTTTTAACCAGATCATGCAGGCTTTTAGTTTGCCAAAAAGTAACGACCTGGAGAAAAAGCAAAGAGCCGAAGCGATCAAAGCAGCTACAAAATATGCGATCGAAATTCCTTTTAAAGTTATGGAGACAAGCCTGGCCTGTTTTGAAGTGATCAAAGCGATGGCAGGCACCGGTAATCCCAATTCGGTTTCTGATGCGGGTGTGGGTGCCTTGTGCGTTCGAAGCGCCGTGATGGGGGCTTTTATGAATGTGCGTATCAATGCCGCCGGCTACGACGATCCCCGGTACGTGGCGGAAATGGTTGCCAGGGGCAAAGCGATTCAGGACAAAGCCATCGCACTGGAAACAGAGATCGTGAACCTGGTTAATGAAAAGATCGGCGTCAACTGAGTTTTCCCGGTTCAATATAAAAGGATAATAAAAAAGCGCCGGTTCACTGCCGGCGCTTTCTGCTTTTAAACGATTGGCAATTATTCCACCAGGTAATTCCATTCATGAACGTCCGCAGCCTGGCCGGTGCGTATTTTCTCCAGTTGATTTTTTAACCGGTTATGAACAGCGTCATTGCTGTACTTTGGTAGTGAATAGTCCACTTCATTAATATTAATGAGCCCGATCGGCGCCACCACAGCAGCCGTTCCTGCACCAAATGCTTCCGTGATCCTGCCCGTTTCAAACGCAGTCACCAGTTCGGCAACCGAAACAGGTCTTTCTTCTGTTTCAATGCCCATATCCGCGGCAAGGGTTAGCAATGAATCACGGGTAACGCCGTCTAATATGGAGTCAGAAAGAGGGGGCGTTACCAGTTTTCCATCAATCACAAACATTGCATTCATCATTCCGCTCTCTTCAATAAAACGGTTTTCCTTTGAATCAGTCCACAGCACCTGGTCGAAACCCGCTTCCCGCGCCAGTTTGGTAGGATAGTAAGCGCCACCGTAATTACCACCGCATTTGGCAAAACCGGTACCGCCTTTTGCAGCCCTCACAAAACCTGTTTCCACTTTTACTTTAATTGGTTGAGTGTATAAAGAAGGCACCGGGCCACTGAACACAATGAAACGGTATTCATCGGAGATCTTTACACCAAATTTTGCTTCACTGGCATACATAAAAGGCCGGATGTATAAAGCGTCGCCGGTTTTTGAAGGCACCCATCCATTGTCAGTTGCAATCAACTGCAGCAGCCCTTCTGTAAAAACCTGCTGTGATGGCGCCGGCATGCACATCCTGTTCAACGACTTCACAAAACGATCATAATGTTTGTCGATGCGGAAGATATTGATGCGGCCATCCTTCATGCGAAAAGCCTTCATGCCTTCAAACACCGTTTGGCCGTAGTGCAATGCCAGGGTGGTGGGGTTCAGCGACAGGTTCGAATAAGGAACAATCTGTGCTGTTTTCCAGGCGCCATTGGCATAGTCGCATACCAGCATGTGGTCGGCTGTGTATTTTCCAAATTCAAGATGTTCAAAATCCACTTCCTTCAATTTTGAGAAAGGATTTTTCCGTACAGGGATACCCGTTGTCAGTTCCATAGCTGTTGTTTTTTTTGTGTAAATGAGTATGATACGATTGTCAGTTTTTTATAGCAGCATCGTTGCGTCGCAATCACTTCACCGGCATCTGTCATGGCAGCGGTTCAATCGCTGTTAAATATTATTGCTATTGCCATGCTACCATCACATTGCAAAACTTCCACTTTTTAATCATTTAAAACAGTTTCAGTTTTTGTATATTTGACCATATCAGATTGTGGGTTTTCTCACCATCATTCAACCAGGCATTATGAAAAAAGGAAATTTCAACAGCGATGATCATATCTACATACAGGTAGCCAATGGTCTTGAAAAAATGATCGCAGAGGAGGTATTGCGCATCGGTGATAAGTTACCATCGGTGCGAATGTTGAGTGAGGAGCATGGAATCAGTATGAGCACAGCGTTCCAGGCATACTACCATCTCGAGGGCAGGGGCCTTATCGAATCCAGGCCGAAAAGCGGTTATTATGTGCGCTTCAACCACAGGCGTTTCCCCGAATTACCGGAACCCGTTAAGCCGGTCACCATTTCTCATGAAGTGAGTGTAAAGGAAATGATCGCTTCCATTTATGGCGATATCGTGGCCAGGGATGTGATCAATTTCGCATTGGCCGTACCGGATCCATCCCTGGTGCCGGCTGCTAAACTGAATAAATCGGTTTTGTATGCGTTGAGAAATTCTCCGCACCATTGCATCAATTATGAGCATACCCTCGGTAATGTGGAGTTACGGCAGCAGATCGCACGTCTTTCATTAAACTGGGGCGGTAAAATTAAACCTGATGAAATCGTTGTAACTAACGGTTGCCTTGAAGCAGTGATGTTCTGCATCAAGGCAGTAACAAATCCCGGTGATATGGTGGCGGTTGAATGCCCCACCTATTTTGGTATTTACCAGGGCATCGAGAGCCTTGGTTTGAAAGTGGTGGAAATTCCTTCAGACCCCGGAACAGGTCTGCACCTGGAGAGCCTGCAGAAGGCCATAAAAAAATACCCGGTGAAAGCAGTGGTGAGTGTGCCGAATTTTAATAACCCCCTTGGCACCTGCATGAGCGACCAGGACAAAAAATTACTCGTGAAGATCATCACCGAAAATAATATTCCCCTGGTGGAAGATGATATTTATGGCGAGCTGTTCTTTGGAAAAAGCAGGCCCAAAACCTGTAAACATTTTGACAATAAGGGTCTTGTGATGCATTGTTCTTCCGTTTCAAAATCATTGGCACCGGGCTACCGCATCGGGTGGGCTATCCCCGGTAAATTTTTTGAACAGGTAAAGCAGATCAAGCGGGTGCAAAACATCAGCAGTCCGTCCCTTACACAGGCTGCCATGGCACACTATCTTAAAAATGGCCGGTATGAATATCATCTCAAAAACCTGCGCAGGGCATTACATACTCAAAGCCTGCGGTATATGCAGGCCATCCTGCAATATTTTCCTGCCGATACCAAAATATCCAGGCCTGCCGGTGGTTTCATTTTCTGGATCGCGTTGAATAAAAAAGTGGATTCATTTAAATTGCGAACGGAAGCGATGAAGCATAAAATATCGATTGTGCCCGGCAAGATATTTTCAGCGGCTACCGATTATAGCAATTATATCCGCATTAGTTTTGGAAAGCCCTGGAGTGATGATGTGGATTACGGGCTGATGATGCTGGGCAGGCTCATCAAAAAAATGATCGATCGTTAGTTAAACAAATGGTCGTTCTCTCATAACCTTTTTCAATATTAAAGTACAGGAAATGAAACAACAAATTACTGCAGTGTCTGTGGTGGTAAACGATTACGATGAAGCCATTGAATTTTACACCGGTAAACTCGGTTTTGAATTGATTGAAGACACGGTGTTGAGTCCTGTTAAGCGCTGGGTGATAGTGGCGCCGCCATCTTCGGCAGGCTGCCGTTTGCTGTTGGCAAAAGCAGCTACGGAGGAGCAACAAAGCAGGGTAGGCAATCAAACGGGGGGCAGGGTGTTTTTATTCATGCATACTGATGATTTCTGGCGGGATTATCACCAATACCTTTCTGCAGGTGTCCGCTTTGTACGGGAGCCGGTGAAAGAATCCTGGGGAACGGTGGCAGTATTTGCTGACCTGTATGGGAATTTATGGGACCTCGTAGGCCCGGTGGAAAGTGAACAGGAATGATACCATAAAAGGCGCCTGGCGGTTCTGCCCGTTGGTTTTAAAGCCACAATCTTCCGGTTATTATTTTCGCTAACTTTCCTTTATGAAGCACTTTAAGTTTTATTCCAAGGAGGATATTTTATCCCTCACAAGAATCAGGCGTTTTGAAACCAAGATCGGGGAGCGCCTGCAGCATGTGCAGGCGGAGGGCGACTGGACGGAACAAATAAGGGATTCTTCTGCCAGGTACGTGCTGCTGGGAATACCGGAAGATATCGGCGTAAAAGCCAATGAAGGCATCGGCGGCGCAGACACAAACTGGTTGTCATTTTTATCTGCCTTTTTAAATATGCAGAGCAATGATTTTTTAACCGGCGAACAGGTATTGCTGCTGGGGCATTTTGATTTTGGAGATATTCAATACCTCATCGAAAGCAATGCCTACGATCAACATGAGCTTATCGATGCTTACCGGCATGCAGTCAACCTCCTGGATGAAGAGGTGGAAGCTGTGATGAAGGTGATCGCGGCAGCAAATAAAATACCATTGGTGATCGGCGGCGGACAAAACAATGCCTATCCCGTGGTGAAAGGAGTGGCAAAAGGACTGTATAAAAATGCATTGATACCATTGGCACA
>CAYVLT010000266.1:0-6388 GCA_964452405.1 uncultured Ferruginibacter sp. | reverse complement strand
AAAAAATCTTTTTTGTTATGGTAAAAAAATATTGCGGTCAATTGTTTAAAAGGAAGCACACCTGGTTGATCTTGTCGGTGGTAATGGTTTCCCTGTTGGCATCTTCTTTCAGGAATGAAAACAATATTGATAGGCCGGCTACTTCCCGCAATTTACTGGCTGAGAAAGACAGCATGATTTCCAAACAGGCATTCGGCGAAGTGTACAAAGTATTGATGAGTCCGCGTTGCATGAATTGTCATCCTGCCGGAGATGTTCCGCTGCAGGGAGATGACAGTCACCTGCACACGCAAAATATCAAAAGAGGGCATGATGGAAAAGGATTGTATGCACTCAAATGCACCAATTGCCACCAACCGGAAAACAGCTCAGGTCTTAACATGCCTCCCGGAAATGCAGTGTGGCATTTACCTCCAGCAGATATGAAGATGGTTTTCCAGGGAAGAACAGCCCGTCAACTGGCTGCACAGTTGCTGGATAAAAAAACTAATGGCAACAAATCCATTGATCAACTGGTGGCACATATATCGGGCGATGGTTTGGTTCTTTGGGGATGGAACCCCGGTGAAGGAAGAACCTTGCCACCACTCAGCCACGAGGAATTTACAAAGCAGTTCCGGCTGTGGATCGACAATGGCGCCTACCTTCCTGATTAAAAAAAAATAGTATCTCCGTAACAGGTATGAAAGAAACAGAAGATATCATTTGTGCTTACCGGGCAGCGCAACAGCAGCATAAGAGAACTGCTTTGGCAACCGTGGTGCATGTTGAAGGTTCTTCCTACAGGAGGCCGGGGGCAAGAATGTTAGTTACGGAAGAAGGTGAACTTACGGGCGCAATCAGTGGCGGTTGCCTTGAGGGAGATGCCTTGCGGAAAGCCCTGCTTGCCATCAATCAATGCCAGAATAAACTGGTTACTTATGATAGCATGGATGAAGACGATAAGGCCCTGGGTATCCAGCTCGGTTGCAATGGGATCGTGCATATATTATTTGAACCCATTGATCCCTCTGTTGAAAACAACCCGGTTCGTTTGTTAGAACGTGCTTCTGCGGCCACTGCAGATGTGGTACTGGTTACTTTTTTTTCGCCCGATAAAACAGCGGAACAAAAAGGAACCTGTTTGTTGTTTGACAACGGCATCTCCTATGGAAATGACGCGGCACCTTCCATCCGGAAACAGGTGGATACTGATATCGCAGCAGTACTTCAAAGTAGCCAGTCCCGGCTGAAAGAATATGAAGTGCATTCCCATAAAAGAATAACAGCATTTTTTGAATTGATAAAGCCACCGGTAGAGCTCGTAATAGCCGGCGCAGGCAACGACACCTTTCCACTGGTACAGTTGGCTTTAATGCTCGGATGGCGTATAACGGTGCTGGATGGACGAAAAACACACGCTACGCAAAAGCGTTTTCCTTCCGTTAAAAGACTGATGACTGGAAAGCCGGGTGCACTGTTGCCGGAAGTATCGGTTAATGACCGCACTGTTTTTGTATTGATGAGTCATAACTATCAATATGACCTGGCCATGTTACGGTTGCTGGCAAATCAACAGCATTGTAAATATATCGGCGTGTTGGGGCCAAAGAAAAAACTTGAGCGGATGGCGGAAGATTTGTTTACGGAAGGAATTTACATCGGAGCGCAAAACAATATATTCGGGCCTGTTGGACTTGATATTGGTGCTGAAACGGCGGAAGAGATCGCTCTTTCGGTGGTGGCAGAAATTAAAGCAGTGCTGAGCGGCCGTGCCGGCAGTTCGTTAAGGAACAGATCCGGGTTTATTCATGAACACGGAATCCCGGTAACAACAACCCAGGTGCAAACTCTTTGATAATTTTCAAAATTTATGACGATTTGTGTATTGTTGGCGGCGGGCAGTTCATCAAGAATGCAGCAGGCTGGCCAACCTGTCGTTCCGAAAATGTTGTTACCCTATAAACAAACCACTCTGCTGCAACACCTGTTGGCCCAGGTTAGTGAGTTGAAAGCTGCCAGGCCGCTGGTAGTTACCGGTTGTTTTCATGCAGCGCTCATGCCGGTATTGGTTGCTGAAAAAACTGATGTTGTGTACAATGCTCAATGGCAAAACGGCATGGGTTCATCTATTAAATGCAGCATTGATTATCTTACCCGGCATTATCCGGCAGCAGAAACTGTGCTGATACTGGTTTGTGATCAACCCCATATCTCCACAACGTTACTCAGCTCGATGATAGAAGAAGGAAAGGTATCTGGTAAAGGAATCGTTGCCTGCTTTTATGGCGATAGCCCGGGCACTCCTGTACTGTTCAGCAAAAAATATTTTCCTGCACTCCTGGGTATAGACGATGCTGCCGGCGCAAAAAAAATGGTGCAACAGTTCCGGGATGATACACATCTGCTGCCCTTTGATGAAGGCGCCATCGACATTGATACTCCCGCTGATTACCGGAAAATAAATCCATGATCTCCTGCTGTCATAAAGTATTTTAACCCTGCGTCGTTTCCCCGGCACCTCCTGGTATATTCCTTTTACAGGTACCGAAAACTAAATGAATTGTACCAGTTACACATCGAAATTGCTGCTCTTTTAACGCCGGTTTTATTTTGAAACTGAAAGTAAAAATTCAATCAAAACTATTTTTACCTCAGTCATGAAAAAACTTTTATCCATTGCTTTTTTAACGGCCTGTTCATGCGCTGCCTTTAGCCAGAACATTGCGATCAATGAAAGCGGCGCTCAGCCCGATACCAGCGCTATGCTCGACATCAGTTCCACTACAAAGGGTTTGTTGATACCAAGAATGACCAAGGCTGAAAAGAATGCGATTCCATTGCCGGGATCGGGGTTACTGGTGTACCAAACGGCGCCAGACAGTGTGGGGTTCCATTATTTCGATGGCGCCAACTGGCTGTGGCTGGCTACCAACAGCAGCAAAGAAGCATGGATAACAACAGGTAATTCCGGAACTGATACCGCGGTAAATTTTTTAGGTACTACCGATGATAAAGCGATCATGCTGCGCCAGCATAATTTACCAATCGGACAGTTAAACAGTAAAACCCACAATTACTTTATCGGCGGGGGAGCGGGTGTGGCCAATACCGCATCAAACAATACCGGCTATGGCGATAGTACACTCGCAAGAAATACAAGCGGCACCGGTAACACGGCTGTGGGGCATCGTGCCTTGGTGGGTGCTGTTGCTGTAACAGGAGATCGAAATGTGGCGGTTGGCAGTAACAGTCTATCTGCCCTAAGCACCGGGTTTCAAAACATAGCCGTTGGCGATAGTGCCATGGCAAACATGCAAACCGGTTTTAATAATGTAACAGCAGGTTCTGGTGCCATGGAATATGCCAGTAAGGGAGAAAGCAACGTGGCTCTGGGAACCTGGGCCCTGCGTAATAACGACAGCGCCAGTTATAACATCGCCATCGGAACGGCGGCACTGTTCAGCAATGTACAATCCAGGAATATTGGTATAGGTCACACAGCTTTGTATTATAGCAACCGTTCTTTTAATACGGCTATCGGGTATGCGGCAGGCTACCTTAATAATTACCTGCAAACAAGCAACGACCAGGGAATTGAAAACACTTATGTTGGTTATGGTACGGGCTACGGCGCCAATACCGCCAGTAAGAATGTAGCCATCGGGCATCGTGCCCTGGCCGGCACCATCTACTTCAATGGTGATGACCCTTCGAACGGGTACTACAAAAGAAATGTAGCCATTGGTGATTCGGCAATGTTCAGCGCCTACGGCAGTGATAACGTTGCGATCGGCTTTAAGGCAATTTTTAACGGATTAACAACTGGCCGGCATGTTGCGATAGGCAGCAGGGCCTTATACAATACCGTTGCCGGATACCCGAATACGGCCATTGGTTATTCGAGCCAGGACAGTAACTCCACCGGGGCGGCCAATACATCACTTGGAAGTTATTCGCTTGTAAACAATACAACGGGTTATAACAACACAGCCATTGGTAATGCAGCCATGTTTGGCGCCACCAACGCTATTAACCCGGCTTATATGTATGATAATACGGCAATAGGCAATGATGCGCTCAGGTTGATCCGTTATTCAGGTGAAACCGCAGTGGGAGCAGGTGCATTGCGCAATGACACCGGCAGCAGTTACAACACAGCCATCGGTTACCTCTCCATGTATTACCACCTCCGGGGAAATTCCAACACGGCATTGGGAACAAGCGCTTTAAGATTTGATACCACCGGCTGGCAGAATACGTCGCTGGGTGTAAACACAATGTTCAATCATAAATCGGGCGATAATAATGTGGCAGTGGGTATGGCGGCATTGTACAACGATACCAGTGGATATGGAAATGTGGCGGTAGGCGCCTTTGCTCTCAACGATCACCTCACCAACAGTTTCAATACTGCCATCGGTACCGAAAGTATGAATTATGACAAGGGTGGACTTTATAATTCGGCTGTTGGCTGGCGCTCATTGAGGTATGCCAGAAATGCTGATCAAAATACCGCAGTGGGTGTTGGCGCCATCGAGTTCACTGACTCTGCAAGGTACAATGTGGCCATGGGTAGGGGTGCTATGATGGGTAAAGGAGGCAGGCATAATACTTCTATTGGTTTTTATGCTTCGGGCGCCAATAACGGCCCTTCTTCTTCTAACTATTATGTAACGGAAACAACCAGCCTGGGCGCTTTCGCCGGCTTCCGGAATTTTGGTAACTACAATACTTTTTTAGGCAGCAATGCCGGATATGGAGCCGGTGTGGATTCGTTGAGCGGAATTGAGAATACAGCCGTGGGGGCGTACAGCCTGTTTTATAACAGTACCGGGCAAAGTAATACAGTTGTGGGTATCGGATCCATGTATTCGAACGCGACCGGTAATGGCAATGTGGCTGTGGGAACAAGGGCCCTCGGCTATTCCAATGGAAGTTATAATATAGCTATAGGCGACAGTGCCATGTTTAATAACAATGCCAATGCCAACATGGCCATTGGTACCAACTCCATGAGGTTCAATGGTACGGGCGCCAACAACAGTGCAGCAGGTAATTTTTCGATGCAGAATAACTCAACCGGCAGTTACAATGCCGCGTTGGGCGACAGCAGTTTGTTTGCTAACAACACCGGCTCAGGCAATACCGCAACCGGTCACAATGCATTGCCGGCAAATACAAACGGCCAGAATAATACGGCTATCGGGTACAACGCATTGTCGGCAAATACATCCGGGTCCACCAATACAGCATTGGGTTATTATGCCAACACATCAGCGTCAAATCTTTCCAATGCCACTGCTATTGGTGCTAATGCTTTGGTGGCACAGAGTAATTCAATTGTACTGGGCAGCATCAACGGGGTAAACAACGCAACCGCAAGTGTAAAGGTGGGCATTGGTACCAACACCCCGGATTCTAGTTTTTCAGTAGCCAACAAATTATCAATCGGTAGCTCCGGAACGATTCAGTTTGATAATACGGTTCCCGTGATGAACTATATGTTCAAATCCGGTTCCTCCAATTCGAACCGCATGCTTTTTGCACACAGTCCTGCTTTTTCAACATGGGGACTGCAATACCAGGATGCGGGCGATAAATTTCATTTCCTCGGATCAGGCAGCGCTGCCTTAACTGTTGATCTCACTTTTCTTCGTGTAGGCGTTGGAGTTACTTCTCCTACCCACCAGTTTCAATTGTCAACCGATGATGCAGCAAAACTCAGCACCAGCACCTGGTCGATCACTTCCGATATCCGCCTGAAAAAAGTGGACGGAAATTATACCCGGGGGCTACAGGATATTTTAAAACTGAATACCATCCGTTATCATTACGCACCTGGCAATGCAAGAAACCTGGCAACAGACGTAGAGGCGTACGGCTTTTCTGCACAGGAGGTACAAGCGGTTTTTCCCGAAGCGGTAACGCTTGAAAAAGATGGTTATCTCAGCCTGAATATACACCCGATATTGATCGCCTATGTAAATGCATTCAAGGAGCAGCAGCAACAAATTAAAACATTGCAGCAGGAATTGGCGACAGCAAGAACCAACGATCAACAATTGCTTCAAAAACTGTTAGAGCGCATTGAGAACCTTGAAACAAAACTGGCAGCCTCCCGTTAATGCTGCGATAAAAAGGTTGAACGATGAAATATTTTTTATCAATCCTGTTATGGTTGCTGTACTCGGTGAGCGGGGCACAAAACCTTACCATTGGCACCAACAGCAAACTGATTATGCATGGGCCGGTGTCGCTTGTGGTGCGGAATGCAGCGCTTATCAACAATGGTTACCTGGCCGACAGTGCAGGTACCCTGCAGTTTTCCGGGCATAGAGACAGCAGCATTTCTTTTTTAAATGGAACATCTTCTACCTCGGTGTATAATCTTTCCATTAATAAAAGC
>CAYVLT010000265.1:0-6415 GCA_964452405.1 uncultured Ferruginibacter sp. | reverse complement strand
ATCCGGTGGTGTTCATTTACCGCATTGAAACGTTCTCAGTTAATACCCGCACATTTTGGAATGATCAGGCTTTCGTGTCCACCCCAACTCACGGCCATTTTAATATGCTGCAGGTTCTCACAAAAACCTTCCACTTCGTCAATTGTTGACGCTTTGATGTAGAAGCTTAACAGCCCGCAGGCGCCCTGCATTTGTTGTTTGGCCAGTTGATACTGTGGAAAGTTTTCATGTAAGGAAACAGCACTTTTTCCACCATCGGGTGTTGCTCCAGGTACTGCAATACTTTCAAGGTGGTGGCAGTGATATGTTCCAGCCGCATGGGTAGTGTGCGCAGGCCGCGTAGCAATAGCCAGGCGTTGAAGGGAGAGATGCCGCTGCCGATATTGAGGTATTCGCTGTTGAAAATTTTTTCGATCATTTCCCTGCTTCCGCTCAGGATACCCGCCAGCACATCACTGTGGCCACCGATGTACTTGGTGGCCGATTGCAGGCTCAGGTCGATTCCCATTTCAATGGGTCGCTGGTAAAGTGGGGTGCAATAACTGTTATCGCAGATGGTGATGATGTTTTCTGATTTCGCCAGTTCAGCCACCGCCTTCAGGTCCTGGATCGTATAGTCCCAACTGTTAGGTGTTTCCAGGTAGATCAAAGCTGTATTGGGGAATACAGCTCTTTCAAAATTTTCGATGGAGCTTCCATCCACGTAGCTGGTGGTAACGCCAAACCTGGGTAGTATCACGTTGAACATTTTCTGTGCCCAGGTATACGGTTTGTTTACGCTAACAATATGATCGCCGCTTTTAACATTGGCCAGTACGGCGGCAAATATGGCGGCCGCCCCGCTGCTGAATACAAGGCAATCTTCCGCCCCATCCAGCGCTGCCAGTTTTTTGCAGAGGATATCGGTGGTGGGGTTTCGGCCGCGGCTGTACAAATAAGATCCGTATTCATCCGCAAAAGCATTTCTCAGATCGTCTACCTTATCAAAAACAAAATTGCTGGTTTGCATGATGGGCGGGACAACGGCATTAAAATAATTTCCCCGTTCTTCTCCCAGCTCGTTGATGATGTATGAAATATCCATGTTGTTTATTTAAGCACCGGTGATAAATCCTATTTGATTGCCGAAAGGATCCTGTACAACAGCGGTTTCAATGGTGCCGCCCACATTGGTTACAGGACTGATAAGCGTTGCCTGTAGTTCAAGTGCCTTTTCAACGGCAGCGTGTATATCTGCCACGCTCCAGTAACAGGTGGTTTGATTGCCGGCAACAACGTTTTCAAGATCCGGGTCCAGTCCCAACTCGTAGCCGTTGATATCGAAACCCACATAAAAGGGTTCATCAAAATACGGTTCAATGCCGGTGAGTTGTATGTACCATTTTTTGGCTTTTTCAAGATCTGTCACTTTGCAGATCATGGTCCTGATTTTTTGAAGCATACTGTTTATTTTTCCGGTGAAACAAAAAATAGATCATCATAAAAACGGCCAGCAGTACCAGTCCTGTGAGGGCGGCGCCGGGGTCGGCCATGCTGATGCTTACCCCAACAAAAAGGTAGGCTGCAATAAATACGAGGGGCATCAACGGGTACCATTTCATTTTATAAATGCCGGCATTATCCAGCTCCCGTGTTTTTCTCCTAAACCAGAAAATGGTGGCGCTGCTCAATACCATGCCAAAGCAATCAAGGAAAATGGTGAAGGTGAGTATCTTTTCAAATTGCTGGGAAAAGTACAGGATCAGGATGCAGAGTGCTGTGAATACGGTAAGCGAAAAAGTGAGCACATTTGTTTTTTCATTTTTGCCGGCGAATATGCCAGGCAGACTTCCGTCTTCTCCCATTGCAAACATCACCCGTGGGTTGCTCATCAGCAGTCCGTTCACATAAGCGAGTACGCCTAAAAAAAGCAGTGCTGAAAAAATGATGGCGCCGGTTGAGCCTGCAACCCGGTTCATGACCACAAAGGCGATCTCCGTTTCCTGCTTCATGGGTACAAAGCCAACGATCTTATAATAACTCAGGTTCACCAACAGGTATAAAAGGATGATGATGGTGATGCCGATAAAAATTCCCAGTGGAATATTTTTTGCCGGTCGCTCCACATCGTTGCCAAAGTTGATGGTTTGCTGGTAGCCGCCATAGGTAAAGGATACAGCGATCAGGCTTACACCGAGGCTTTTGATCCAGCCTCCGGCTGTAAGGGGGGATGGCAGCATGGCCGGTTGTTGCGTGGCATACTGCTGCGGGAAAAACAAAGCAGCGATCAGCGCCAGCACCATGGCGATCTTGATGGTCATTAATATATTTTGTGCCCGGGAACTCATGCGAAGTCCTGCCAGGTTAATGCCATAAAAAGCGAGGATGGCAGCAGTGCTCAGCAACGCTTTGTGTATGTCTGTCCAGGTGCCTGGGAATAATTTTAAAAGATATCCGCTGCCGATGAGTGCCACAGCGCTGAGGCTGGCCGCATTACTAACCAGTACCAGGCAATTGATAGCAAAGGCGATGCTGGGATGATAAGCTTTTGCAAAAACCCGGTAATAGCCGCCGGTAACCGGGTAGCGGCTTCCGATCTCTGCATAGGTAAGGGCGCCACAAAGGGCAACTACTCCACCGATTACCCAGGCGCTGAAATACACAGCAGGAGTGAGGGCATCTTTTGCACTGGTGGCAGCCGTTCTGAAAATGCCCATTCCAATTACAAAACCCACCACGATCATGGTGAAAGAAAAAAGATTCAGTTTGCTGCCCGGTCTCATATTGAAAGTTACTGAAAGGGATCAGAAAAAATTATTTCTTTCCAAAAAAGCATTGGTGATGCCTGGACTGGTTTGTTGTGCGCCAGTGGCAAAGGTTGTTACCATTTAGGGTGTGATGAAGCGAAAATCAATACGGGTAAGCGTTTGATGTTTTATGTCACATCCTTTTTTACAGGGCAGTAAAAAGCCATAAAAATCAGGCGGGGCGGTAACGGGGCAATCAAAATTTCATTAAGTTTGTGCAAATAAAAAAATCAATATGAAAAGAATATTCCAAGTAGCAGTGTTTTTGCTGGCTTTTGTTCCGGCTGTTTGTTTCGCCCAGGAAAGTGCTAAAAGCTGGCCCGAACTGAAAGCTTTTCACGCAGTAATGTCAGCCACCTTTCATCCTGCTGAAGAAGGCAACCTGCAACCGATCAAAGAAAGGGTAGGCGAATTATTTGCTGCTGTAAGGAAATGGAGAGAAGCTGAGATACCTGCTGATTTTAAAAAGAAAGAAACAACGGAAGCTTTGATAGAGCTGGAAATTAAATGTGGTACACTTCAGAAAGCAGTGGAAGCAAAGCACCCGGATACTGAAATTAAAAACCTTTTATCAGAAGCGCATGATATTTTTCATAAGATAGTAGGTGAGTGCCGCAACGTGGAAGAGCACCATTAATCAATGAATCATAATAGCTGGAGCCGCCATGCAATTGCATGGCGGTTTTATTTTTCCACAAGGCCTGTAATGAATTATTTGGAAAATGAGATCGAAGCCTGCACATTTGCAGCGGATTTGGTTCCCGATGTCAAATCGGGATTAAAAGGGAAGTCCGGTGTAAGTCCGGCGCTATCCCCGTAGCTGTAAATGCCCTCCGCCCGAAAGGTCCGGAAACAGTTGAATAAAAACTCTACGCCACTGTGTTGCCCTGCAACATGGGAAGGTAAAGCAACTGAAGCTAAGCCAGAAGACCTGCCAGGTTCACCACTAACAATCATTTTGCTTTCGGGTGAAAGGCAAGGGATGTAATGGCGGTAACGCTTTTATATTTCTATCTCTTTTATTTTCTCGGAAGCAGTCACAAAAAATTTTTTCAACAAAATGAAAAAGAAAATTTTTATCGTGGCTGCTGTACTATCCAGCAATTGCTTGCTGGCCCAGCAGGACACCACCACCACGCTTGATGAGCTGGTGATCACCGCCAACAAATATCCCCAGAAACAAAGCAGCACCGGTAAAGTGCTTACCGTGATTGACCGGCAGCAGCTGGAAAAAAACAGCGGCCGTTCCTTAACCCAGGTGTTGAACGAGCAGGCAGGGCTCGTGGTGAATGGCGCACAGAATGCACCCGGCACCAATCAATTGGTGTACCTGCGTGGAGCAGGCAGCGCTGCCACATTGATACTGGTGGATGGCGTGCCGGCGAATGATGCTTCGGGTATCACCAGCGAATTCGACCTGAATCATTTCAGCATCGACCAAATTGAAAGGATCGAGATCTTAAAAGGATCACAGTCGGTATTATATGGATCGGATGCAATGGCCGGCGTGATCAATATCATCACCAAAAAACAAGGCTCCCAGAAGAAGATCGAATATTCTGCTAATGCAGCCTATGGAACTTACAATACGTTCAAAGCCGGTGCAGGAGCAGGAGGCTCTTATAAAGCACTTACTTACCAGGTGGCATACACGAATATTCACAGTGATGGATTTTCTTCCGCCCGGGATGTTACCGGTACGGGAGGCTTTGATAAGGATGGTTTTTCACAACAGGTGCTTAGCTGGAACCTCGGCCTGCAGGCCAGGAAAAGCTGGAAACTGCGGGTGTACGGCCAGGCAGATAAATACAGCGCCGATATTGATGATGCATCTTTTGCGGATGATAAGAACAGTACCATCCTGAATAAAAATCTTCAACTGGGCCTTGCCTCCGTGCAACAGTTCGGTAATACCTCGCTCAATGTAAACCTGAATTTCAACAGGATCAACCGCAAGCTGGATGATGAACGCAACATACCTGATGATCCTGCTGACTATGACCCCTACAACGGCAGGTACAAGGGCAATTCTTTTTTTGCAGAGGTGTTCAGTAATATGAAGCTGCACAAACATGTGGGCCTGTTGGTGGGAACTGACCTCCGCCACCAATCAGCCGACATTGAAACCACCTACGGGAACCTGGGACACGACAGTTTGCACGCCACATTGATAAGCGGCTATGCTTCCCTGTTAGTGCAATCGATCGGCGGTTTCAATGCAGAAGCAGGCACACGGTACACTCATCATTCAACCGCCGGCAATGCAGTTACTTATTCTTTCAACCCTTCTTACCTGGTGAACAGGCAGGTGAAAATATTTGCCAACGTGGCCACCGGTTTCAGGGCGCCTACTTTGTATAACCTTGCTTCGGAATACGGCAACAGCGGCCTCCAACCCGAACGGTCTTTTTCACTGGAAGGCGGTATCCAGTTTTTTGAAAAGAGTGGGAAGGCGAATATCCGTTTCACGTACTTTAACAGGCACCTGAAAGATGTGATCATTTTCAAATCCCTGTTTGTTCCGCCTTATGGCCGGTATGAAAATGCAGATGAGCAAAAAGATCATGGTTTTGAACTGGAAGCAGCCTGGCGCCCCGGTCAGCGCTGGAGCATCACTGCCAATTATTCATTTGTGGATGGAAAGATCAATACAACCAATGCACTAACAGGAAAGGATACCAGCTTTTACAATCTCTACCGGCGCCCTAAAAACAGTGTCAACGCGGTGGTGGGTTTTGCTGCCAGCAGGCAATTGTATGCCAGTATCGGGCTGAGGTGGGTGGATACAAGGGAAGACCTGTTTTTTAACCCGGTAACCTACGAAACAGAAAGCAAACAACTGGCTGCTTATTATAATGCTGATGTGTATATCAGTTATCAGCCCATTAAGTCTTTGAAGCTGTATGCCGATTTCAGGAATATTACCAACCAACTGTATTTCGATTTGTATGGTTACAACAGCCGGCGATTTAACTGTATGTTCGGGGTTCAATTCAAATTGTAACCTGGTAACGCATAGCGATCATGGCCAGTCATGAAATAAAGAACTGCAGCCGCTGCGGCGCTTTGTTCGAATGCAAAGCCGGTAGCATCACGCAGTGCCAGTGCTTTACTGTTTCACTTACGGAAACAGAGCGGCACTATATTGCCAGGCATTTCACCGACTGCCTTTGTGCTGCCTGCCTGCAACAGGTGAAACTAATTTGTGCGGCACCTTCATCCGGGCAACCGGAACAGGAACTGCCCTGATTGTATATCTTTGCCCAAAACAGGTTCCATGGATTTTAAACGACTGGCGTTCCAGGAAATAGTAACGATCACATTCACCCTTTTTGCAGTGATTGATATTGTTGGTTCTATTCCTGTGCTGGCCTCCCTGCGTGAAAAAATGGGAGGCACCATCCGTTCCACCCAGGCTACACTTGCTTCGGGGGGATTGATGATCCTGTTCATGTTCCTGGGCGAACAATTTCTGCACCTGCTGGGGCTCGATGTGAGTTCCTTTGCGGTGGCGGGCAGCATCGTGATCTTTATCCTGGGCCTGGAGATGGTACTGGGGCACGAGTTTTTTAAATCGGATAATAATCCTAAAAGCGGGAGCGTGGTACCGATCGCCTTCCCGTTGATCG
>CAYVLT010000264.1:0-6435 GCA_964452405.1 uncultured Ferruginibacter sp. | reverse complement strand
CGCCGACGTATAAGCCTTTAATGTATACTGCCTGTCTTCAGTATTGGTCGCTACCGGGTTCGCTATTGCCGGATCACTTAAGCCTGCTGCGGGACTCCATTGATACGATACGCCCCCACTGCCAATAAGCTGCACCGGTTCATTCACGGCGGCAATGATCGAATGCCGGTTCACCAACGCATTGGTGGAGTAAATGTTGACGCCTGCACTATCGCTGCCAACGCAACCGTAAGTGGAAACAGCCTGTAGGCTAACAGGGTAAGCCCCGCTAACTGCATAGGTATGCAAAGTGTCCTGCGACGTGGCTACACTTCCATCACCAAAATCCCAACGCCAGCCCTGTACGGCAGCACCCGTACTGGCGGTGAAACGGGCTGGATTACCGGCACAGGCATCAGTAACCTGGATATTTATTACAGGCTTCTCAAAAACGGTGACGTTTTTAACGGCCGGCAAACTACTGCACCCGGCCGTATTGGTTACCAGTAGCTGGATAAAATGGTTGCCTGCGGCAAGATCGATTACAGGCGATGGATCATTACTCACCGGGATACCGTCAGCCAGCCATTGCCAGGATTGAACTGCGCTGCCATTTGAAAAAGAGGAATCGGTAAACCTTGCCGATCCCGCGCCGGAACATAAAGGTGACGGATATCCGAAAACTGCCACTGGCCGTGAGGGTAGTTGAATAACTTTTTTTGCCGTATCAGATAAACAGCCGTTGCTGTTGCTCACCACCAAAGAAATGTTTACGGAACCCCCATTGTTAAAACTTAGGGTTGGGTGTTGAAGCTGACTGGTAATAACTCCCGTATTCCACCACCAGGCATCTACCTGGGCTCCGCTATCTGAATAAGAGGAATCCTGCAAATTCACCACTGTTGGCGCACAGCCGGTAACAGATGCGCCAAACAAAGCCACTGGTTTTGGATGGATGGAAATTACCTGGCTTGTGGTTGCCGTGCAGCCCTGGTCAGAAGTGGCGGCGAGTGTAACCGTATAATTTTTGGCACTGTCGAACAATGCCACCGGGTTGGGCTGGGCAGATAGCTGGCCGTTGCCAAAACTGAAACTGGTGCCTGCAATAGCACCGGGATTTACAACTGACTGGTTGGTAAACTGAACAGGAGCTCCCTGGCATAAATTGCCGGTAACGGCAAAGGCGGCCACCGGGCTTGGAAAAATCATTATCGTTTTGGTAACCGGCGCAGATTCGCAGCCTTCAACCGTCTTCACGGCAAGACTGATGGTTTGCTGACCGCCGGCGTTATAAACAGCCGTGGGTTGCTGCACCGTCGAAGTACCTGGAGACCCAAGATTCCAATTCCATCCGGTGATGGTACCCACCCCAACCGATGACTGATCCTGCAATTGCAGTTGAACAGAGGCGCATCCACTATTGGGTGAAAAATCGGCTACCGGGATACTGCCGATCCTCAGGCTTTGTGTGTTCACTTCGGTGCAACCGTCTGCACCGATCACAGTTTGCGTAACGGTGTAATCACCTGCACTGCTGTAGGTATGCACAGGATTTGCGTTCACGGAATCAATATTGCTGCCATCGCCAAAATCCCAGTACATTTTCAATACCTGGGTAAAGGATACCGTGGAGTCGAAAAAACTGATCGGTTCGTTGATACACCTTTTCTGCGCCGGCAAAAATTTAAACGCTGGTGTAAGTGCTGTACAAAATTGCTGGAGGTTACTCGCACCACCGGTGCTTCCGGTAAAGCCCCAAAAAACCAGCGGGTTGCCACCAAATACATCGCTTACCAGGTTTTTAATGACTCCTACCCGCAGGTCGCCATCCACATAGGCATTGAGTTCAAAGGAAGCAGCATCCCAGGTTACCCGCAGCCGGTGGGTAATGCAATCTTCAATATTGTTATTTCCGGCCAGAACGGTTACCGGTCCGGCAATATTTGTAACAGGATTGGCGTGGTCTATATTACCATTTAGCTGAATAGCGATATGGTCAAAGCTGGGATCGCTGTTGGGTGTGTTTTGCCAGGTATCAATGGTAATTCCCACAGCCGGACTAATACCTTCATAGCCTAAGCCGCCACCGGTAGTACCCACGCTGGTGCTGATAGGTTGCATTACAAAAGCAATTCCATCGGCGCCGGCGTCATTACAGCCAAGGTTGATGTTAAAATTGAAATCGAATGACTGGCGCAGGTCTATTTTGATATTGTTCCACACCGAGCCACTTTGGGTAAATGAATTAGGGGTAAGCGTATAACAATGGCAATTGTTGCTGAATGCGTTTCCGTTTACAGTGTATTGGCCAAATGATAAAACAGGCAGCCAAAAGATTGCCCATGCAATAAGTACAGGTTTCATTTTCTCTAATACGGTATCAATGATATAAAAAAGGCTGCCAGCTAAACAGCAGGCAGCCAATAAAATTACTGATTAAAACTCTTACCAGCCCTTTTTTGCCACACCATCCGCAATTGCTTTGTTAGCAGTAGCTTCGCTCAGCATCGTCGTCATTTTATTTCCTTTGCCATCATGCCCCTGGGCCATGTAGCCTCCGCGGGCTGTTTTGGTTATCACCGCATCCTGCATGGGTACGTTTTTCTCTTTCGTCTTCATGCAATAAGCTGTTAACATTTTTGACATCTTTTTAGAATTTATGGTTAGTAAATAATGGGTGAAGCTGTGCACTTCAGGTTACAAGCTACAAATTATCTCCCGTTTGGCAAAAATGCGGGCTGTTTTAGCCATTTTCACTTTCTGCATACTAAAAGAGCTCCTGCAAACAGGAGCCCCTTAACCCGCATTTTATTAAACCAAAAAACGCAAATGAAAGTTTTTTTGTGCGCTAATCAAATCCCGGAATATTGCCCAGCAATAAAAAAGAGCCTGCACCTACGGCTGTTGTTGCCGGTTGAGGATAAGTAGCGGTACCGGTTTGCCGGCAAGCTTGCTTGCAGCAACCTGCATTAATCCTGTTGCCGCCTGCCGCCAGCGTTGCAATCAACGCCACGCAGATAAGTACTGTAGTAATGATGGACCATTTCATAAATCAATTGTTCATTCTTTCTTTTACTCCGGCTGAAATCACTGGCTGTATCCTGCAATGATTTTTCAAACCTAGCAAATCAGTTTTAACCGGGCAACCACATAAATATGTGTTTTGAAACAATTATACGATCCTGTCTTTAAAGGCTTTGGCCACCGCTTCACTCTTGCTGTTCACATGAAGCTTCTCGTATATTTTTTTAATATGACTTCTCACCGTATCTATAGCGATAAACATTTCGCCTGCGATCATTTTATAGCTGTAGCCATCCACCAGTAACTGAAGTACCTGCTTTTCGCGGTCGGAAAGGTTGTAGTCTTCCCCTTTTTCATTGTTCATCGAGGAAAACATTTTCAGCACCTGCGTAGCCACCGAAGCCGTCATGGGAGCACCGCCACTTTGGGCTTCAGAAATATACTCCAACAATTTACCTGGTGGTGTTTTTTTAAGAATGTACCCGTTTGCCCCGTTGCTGATGGCCTGGAATACATTCCGGTTATCATCAAATACCGTCAGCATCAATATCTTCACGTCCGAATCCACTTCCCTTATCTTTTTCAAACCTTCCAATCCGTTTACGCCCGGCATATCAATGTCCATCAGGATCACATTGGGTTTAAAAGCCTGTACTTCTTCCACGGCATTGTTGCAATTTTTAAAAGCCGCCAACACATCAAAGCCATCCGAACCGCTGATCAGCATCGTCAATCCTTCCCTGAGTTGCGGGTTATCTTCGTAAATAAGCACCTTGATCATAGTTGAGTTTTAAAGAATAAAATTAAGCGCCTTTACTGTTATATTCAACCGCATAAATATGTTAAAATAAATCAAAAGCCCCTGCCACCCGTGGCCACCCTGTACAGTTTTGGAACCAGTTTCCTGAGTACGCTGCCGGTGATGATGCAGATGCAAAGCACCGTTGCCGGTGCCAGGACGTAAATAACCAGGCGGTGATTGGGTAGCTGATACAGGTACCGGTTCATTAACATGGTAATGTATTCGATCAACGGAACATGCATGCCGTAAATAACGAATGAAAATGCACACAACCACAAAAACCATTTTTGCTGCATACACCATTTTACCAATCCATCCGCCCCAAACCAAACTGCCAGGATGCCCGCAATAACGGTACCGCCGTACAACAATATCAATACCCAGGTAGTGGCATGGCCCGGCTCAAGTTCAAATGCCATAAAGGTTTTGATGACGCCAAAGCCGATAAAACAAACCCAGGCCAGGTAGCGGCTGAACCACTCCGGCTTTTTATCGATGGGATAATTGCTTTTGTTCAACCAGATGCCGAATGAAAAGAAGAGCAAACCCTGGCCTTCAAAAAAAAGCACATTGAACAGTGTGATCCATAAAATAAACATGATCGAAAACCAAACTGCAGGTGCTTTGGTGATTCCCCATTTAAACACCGGGTACAACAGGTTGTAAAAAAACAAGGAGCGGATGAACCAAAGCTGGAACGACACCGGTACAAAAAACCAGCGAAAGAGGATTCCTCCCCAGCCTATTTCAGAATAAAGCCGGTTATCTCCCATCTGGTCCATCAACGAATCCTTCACCGCAGCAGCCGACACAGGATGCTGCTGCCACAGGAACGTGATAAGTAAGCCAATGGCACTCCAGATAAAATAAGGGATGATGAGTGTGACAAATCTTTTTTTGATCACCATCCAATAGGGCTTATGATCCTGCAGCGCAAAAATGTATCCTGAAATAATGAACAGCAGGGGTATCCGAAAACGAAGAATGCCATTTGCCAGAAAATACTCAATAAAAGTAGTGAAGGTTAAAGGCTCATCCACCAGTGAAAAAGCCTGCAGGTATCCATCTTTCAGGTTATATCCATGCACAAACACCAGCATTGCAATGCAGAAAAATGAATAAAACCTGAATTTCTGGCTGAGGAACCGGTTCATAATGATCAACTGTTTTATTAAACAGGTATGGTTAGTTTGATGGTGGTGCCTTCACCCACTGCAGACTGGATCATGATCTTGCCCATCAGTGCATCGGCCCGTTTACGCATATTACCCAGGCCGTTTCCATCGTCTGCACCGGGCACATCAAACCCGGTTCCATTGTCTTTTACCAGCAACACCAGTTTTTTCTTATCTTCTTTAATGGCAACTTCCACCTTGCTGGCCTTCGAGTATTTCGCAGTATTATTCACGGCTTCTTTAAATATAAGGAACAGGTCGCGGCGGGCCTGCATATTCAGCTTGATATCAAAGAGCGATTCGTCTGCAGTAAAATCAAGCTCGATATCTTTTGACTCCAGCACGCTTGTGGCAAACTCCCGCATACGGGCAATGATGCGTTGCATACTGTCGTTGCTGGGCTTGATGCTCCACACAATATCATCCATGGCTTCCATCATGCGCTGACTGTTGTCTGTTATTTTGGAAATGTATTCCCCTGCTTTCACCGAGTCTACCGTCATCTTGCTTTTTGCCATGGAACTGAGGATATTGATGGTGCTAAGGGTACTTCCCATGTCGTCGTGCAGATCACGTGCTACATGGTTCCGCAGTTTTTCCACCGCCAGCAATTTGTTTACACGAAGGCTGTGCACTACGTAAATAAGCAATGCCACCAGGAAAAGCGCCACGCTTAAAAACCAGCGGGTACGCCAAAATGGAGGTTTGATGTAAAATGAAACCTGTGTAATTCCCGGCGACCGGATCCCTTCCAGGTTTTCACAAAACACTTTGAAAGTGTATCTCCCGGGTGGAACAAGCGAATAGGTGGCAAACAATGATTTGTCGGCTTTGATCCACTCTTTATCCAGCCCTTCCATTTTATAGTAATAAGTGAGTTTGTCCCGCTGCATAAAACTAAGAGAGGCGAAATAAATACTCATCGAATTCTGGTCGGTACCGAGTTTTATTACCGGCAGGTGCAACAATGAATCTACCGGCTGAAATTCGTTGAACAATTTAAAATCTGTGATGGTAACATCCGGCGGTGCGGTTGTATTGGAATAAATTGCGGGGTGAAACATGATCATCGCATTACTGCCGCCGAACATTACATACCCCTGCCTGCATTGAAAATCTGCCGACGTGGTTTTTTCTGCCAGTACAATTCCATCACGCCTGCCGAAAGATGTAATGCGGTTATTGGTTGGATTATACCTGCACAGGCCATTGGAAGTGATGATCCACAGAAAACCGTTTTTATCCATCCGCAATCTTTTCACACTATTAGAGGGTAACCCGTCTTCGTATTTCAACTGGCGTACGGTTCCTGTTTTTGTATTGATAAAGTTCAGCGCTCCGGCACCAAATACTATAATGCTGTCGTTCAGTTGTTCAATATCATTGCCACTGTTGGTGTAAAGGCTGTTGGCATCCAGGCCGGCAGTGAAATTCTTAATTTGCCTGCCGGTTACG